>CAKZUT010000042.1 GCA_937922185.1 uncultured Neomegalonema sp. | reverse complement strand
TCACCGAGCATATCACCGTGGTCGGCGGTCACGACAATCACGGTATTATCAAGCTGATCGCTTTCCTCCAGCGCCTGCATCACCTTGCCGACATTGGAATCAAAATAGGAGACATTGGCGTAATAGGCATGGCGGGCATTGCGGATTTCCGCATCCGACACCGACGCGGCTCCCGCCTCGATCCCCCTGATGATCCGCTGTGAATGGGGATCGGTCGCTTCCGGCGTCGCGGGCATGTCGATCGCATCGTGGTCGTAGAGGTTCCACCATTCGGGTCGCGCGACGTAAGGGTCATGGGGGTGGATAAAGCTGACGACCATGCAGAACGGCCCGACCGCGTTCATCCTGTATTCGAAGATCTTGCGCCGGGCATAGAAGGCGGTTTCCTCGTCGTATTCGATCTGGAAAGTCGTCGCGGCCTGACCGGCGGTCCGCACCGCATCCATATTGTGATAGAAATGGTCGATCCGCTCGTCCGGCATCTCCCAGTCCGGCGTCCAGGCATGGTCGGCGGGGTAGATATCGGTGGTCAGCCGTTCCTCGAAACCGTGGAGCTGATCCGGCCCGACAAAATGCATCTTGCCGCTGAGGCATGTCCGGTAGCCCATCATCCGCAGGTAATGGGCAAAGGTCGGCACGGTAGCGGGGAACTCGCTGGCATTGTCATAGGCGGCAATGCGGGTGACATGCTGGCCGGACATGAAGCTGAAGCGCGACGGCGCACAGAGCGGAGCATTGCAATAGGCCGCATCAAAGCGTGTCCCCCGTGCCGCCCGCGCATCCATATTCGGCGTCTGCACGAGGGGGTGGCCATAGGTGCCCGTGAAATGCGGGGCGAGTTGATCGGCCATGATAAGAACGATATTCGGTCGCCGGGTCATCGGTCGTCTCCTGAGTGAATTGCGGAAATTCGGATCAGGGCGCGGGGGGTGGCGGCTGGTAGGACAGCGCCTTGCGATGGGCAAGCGTGGTCATATGCGAGGACTAGGCCGAATGATCACCGCCGCGCATGTCCGTTTGCGACCATGGCATGACGCAAGGTGGCTTTGACAATCGCGGCCCAGTGGCGACAGTGCGGGGGCAACCGGAGAACAGCGCATGAAAATCACGGGGATTTCCGTTCATCAGGTCGATCTGCCGATGAAGGAAGGGGCCTATAGCTGGGGCGGACAATCCTTCGCCGCCTTCGACAGTACGGTCGTCATCGTGGAAACGGATGAGGGGATCACGGGCGTCGGTGAAAGCTGTCCGCTCGGCCCCGCCTATCTGCCCGCCTATGCACAGGGGGTAAGGTCGGGCATTGAGACGCTGGGGCCTGCCCTGCTGGGGGCCGATCCGCGCCAGACCGATGCGATGTATGATCTGATGGACCGCAATCTGCGTGGTCATCCCTATATCAAATCAGCACTCGACATGGCGTTCTGGGATATTCTCGGCAAATCGGTCGGCCTGCCCTGCTACATGGTGCTCGGCGGTATGCGAAACCCGCGCGTGAAGCTGTTCAAGGTGCTGTCCCGGCAAGATCCCGATGCCATGGTCGAGCGGCTGAAACAGTATCAGGACGAGGGGTTTCGCCGCTATCAGATCAAGGTCGGCGGCGATGCGGGCGAGGATATCCGACGCATCCATTCGATTCTCGACGCACGGCAGGACGGCGAGGTCTTTGCGGCGGATGCCAACACGACATGGAAGATGCACGAGGCAATGCGCGTGGTCGGGGCGACGCAGGGAATGGATTATTATCTGGAACAGCCCTGTCTGACCTATGAGGAATGCCTGTCGATCCGCCGCCATTGCGATCAGCCCTTCATTCTCGACGAATGCATGGACAGCATCGGGATGCTGATACGGGGCCGGGCCGATAACGCGATGGATCAGGTCAATGTGAAGATCAACCGGCTGGGCGGCCTGACCAAAGCCCGGCAATTCCGGGATCTATGCATCGAATTCGGCGTCTACATGACCATAGAGGACGCCTGGGGCGGCGAGATCGCGACCGCTGCCATCGCGCATCTGGCCCATTCGACCCCGGAAGCCCTCCACTCCCAGTCCTCGGCCTTCCACGAATATACTGATCTGGTGATCGCCGACGGTGGACCGGAGATTTCGGACGGCACCATGACGGCGGCGAATGCACCGGGGCTGGGCATCGTGCCGAGGATGGAGGTCTTGGGGGAACCGGTAGTGATCGTGAGGTGATCGGGCCTGCATACGCGCGTCAGCGTTCGGTATGACGGCGCCTTCTATCCGATCCCCACTCCCGCATCCCGCATATTCCCCATCGCCGCATCCAGCGAGCCGTCAAGATCAATGGCGCGGCAGGCATCCGTGGCCAGTGTCACGTCAAAGCCAAGGCGGCGGGCGTCGAGAGCCGACCAACCGACGCAGAAATCCGTGGCGAGACCGACCAGTGTCAGGGCTGTAACGCCCTTGTCGCGGAGATATCCGGCAAGGCCGGTGGAGGTCTTACGGTCGTTTTCAAAGAAGGCCGAATAGCTGTCCAGAGACGGATCGGTCCCCTTGCGGACGATCAGGGAGATACGATCCGTCGCAAGATCGGGATGGAATGCCGCGCCGTCACTGCCCTGCACGCAATGGACGGGCCAGAGAACCTGCGTTCCATAGGGCATCTCCGCCGTCGAGAACGGTTCCGCCCCCTCATGATTGTCGGCAAAGGACGAGTGACCGGCGGGGTGCCAGTCCTGCGTCGCGACCACGAGAGGAAAGTCATCCTGCATCCGGTTGATGACCGGCACGACCGCATCGCCCCCCTCAACGGCCAGAAGGCCGCCGGGGCAGAAATCGTTCTGTACGTCGATGATCAGGAGAGCGGTGGTCATGGTCGTGCCTCTTCGCCAGTGCATCCCTTCCCATGAGGGGGAGAGAGGAGCCGGATCATACTACCATGAACCGGTGTTTTCCATGCTTGCCCACGGTTCCTGCTTGGGAAGCGAATCGCCGCGCTGGAGCAGCTCGATGGAGATGCCGTCGGGCGACTTCACGAAGGCCATATGACCGTCACGGGGCGGGCGGTTGATCGTGACCCCGGCATCCATCAGTCGCTGGCACGTTTCGTAGATATCATCCACGCGATAGGCCAGATGTCCGAAATTGCGTCCGCCGGTATAGTCCTCGTCATTGTCCCAGTTATAGGTCAGCTCGATCTCGTTGCCCGGTCCACCGCCCGGCTCGGACAGAAAGACAAGGGTGGCCTTTGCCCCGTCGAGATCCTTGCGGCGGCTTTCCTCCAACCCCAGCAGGGTGCAATAGAATTTCTTCGATTCCTCGATATCGCTGACGCGAACCATGGTGTGCAGATACTGAATGGCCATGCCGGTCTTCCCCTTCGATGACGTATCCCCCGAACCTAGTCGCCGATGCCTTCAAGTAAACCGCCTGTGAGGGCGTCATTGACGAAATCGAAACGATGCGCCGTGAAACTGTGGTGAATATTCCCGTTACGAGCGAGAGGCGGCACAGGCATGACGACGCAATCCGTATCCATGGCACCCCCGGAAGGGGGCTGGCTGCGCGGTCCGAAATTCGATGCCTTCTTCATCATGGGAACGCTGACCATCGCGGTGCTTTCGGGCCTGATCGTGATGATGGACCCCTATCTCTTCCCGCTCGTGCTGATGCTCGATCTGTGGTTTCTGGGGTATCACCACGTCATCTCGACCTATACGCGCCTGTGCTTCGACAAGCAGAGCTTTCAGGAAAACAAGTTCCTGATCGTCTATCTGCCCTTCATCGTTCTCGCGGCAGTAGCGGCCCTCGCGCATGGGTTCGGGGTCTGGATTCTGACGACGATCTATCTCTACTGGCAGTGGTTTCACTACACCCGGCAAAGCTGGGGCGTCGGGCAGGTCTATCGCCGCAAGGAGAACGGGCTGGTCACGGAGGATGAGCGCCTGCTGAAGGCGGTGTTCTATCTCCTGCCGCTCTGGGGTATTCTCTACCGCTCCTGGCAAAGCCCCGAGACTTTCCTGTTCGTGGAGGTCTGGACGCTTCCCGTGCCGCGTCTCGCGGTCGATGTGGCGGGGGCCGTCACGATTCTGGTGCTGGCCTACTGGGCGCTGGGGCGCATACGGATGCACCGTGCCAATGCCCTGCCCATGGCTCACACGATCTATACCGTGTCGCATCTGACCGTATTCGGCATCGGCTATCTGCTGATCGAGAACATCACCATCGGCTGGCTGGTCATCAATATCTGGCACAACGCGCAATACGTACTGTTCGTCTGGATATTCAACACCAAGCGTTTTGAGGGCGGCGTGAAGAGCGAGGCGAAATTCCTCTCAACCCTGTCGCAGGCGAAGAACTGGCCGTATTACTTCGGCTTCTGCGTCGTGCTGACGGTGCTGCTCTACAGCGGTGTGAACGCGGCGGAGGGCTGGCTGGCGGTCGTGGGCCTCGCTCCACTGATTCTCGTGTACCAGACGATCAATTTCCACCACTACATCGTGGATTCGATGATCTGGAAGGTCCGCAAGCCGAAGATGCAAAAGACCCTCGGTCTGGACGATCACTAGGCGATGACTCTCGCCGCCCGCCCTGCCCCGGATTATCTCGGCTTCCACAGGAAGCCGGGAGCGATCCCGGAACTTGACGGGCTGCGGGCGATTGCGGTGTTGCTGGTGCTGGCGCGGCATATCTTCCGCCCCCTTCAGGAGCGCGATCCCGATCTGATGGTCGCCTTCTGGTATGACTTCGCCACGCCTTTCGTGAACGGATGGGTCGGGGTCGATCTGTTCTTCGTATTGAGCGGTTTTCTGATCTCCCGGCATCTGCTGTCGCGGCATCGGCAGGGGCGCACGATCTCCATGGGCGCGTATCTCGGCGCGCGGGCGCTGCGTATCCTGCCTGCCTATTTTGCGGTGCTGGGCCTCGTCCTGCTGGGCGCGTTTCCGTTCTATGCCCCGGAAGTGACTACGCGCAGCATCCTCGTTCATCTTGCGGTGCTTCAGGATTATCTCGGCTCGGATATCGTCGTGGCGTTCTGGTCGCTTGGGGTGGAGGAGAAATTCTATCTCTGCGCGCCGTTCATCGTCCTCGTCGCGGCCCATATGCGCGGAGCACGGCGATATGGATTGCTCGCGGCGCTCATTCTGATGCCGATGGCCCTGCGGATGACGGCGCTCGCCGGAGGCGGCGATATCGGGTCATATGAAGCCCTGTTCCGTAACTTCCGCAGTCCGTTTCATCTGACCTTCGACGGGCTGGCCATGGGCACGATGGTCGCTTTCCTGCAAGCCGACGGCGTGACGCAGCGGATGGGGATCGCGTTGCGGCGAGTCATTCTCGCCCTCTCTGTGCTCATGCTTGGCAGTCTGATTTTCCATGCACCGATGATGGCGCGGATCGATGCCTTTGATGCGACAGCGCAACCGCTGCTGATCGCGCTCGGATTCGGGGGCGTTCTCATCAGCCTGCTCGACCGGCGCGGAACACCCGGATGGCTCGGCGCGCGGCCCCTCTTCGTGATCGCGATCCTCAGCTACACGCTGTATCTGGTCCATATGCCCCTGATCCCGCTGGCCACGGTGCTGAGCCTCGCAATCGGTGGCCCACTGGAGCCGGTGATCTTCGCCGGGACGGTCCTCGTGCTCAGTCTCGCCGCCGCGATGGTCATCCATTTCGCTATAGAGAAGCCGTTCCTGATGCTTAAGGAGGCATGGGCGCGTCTTGGCGATGACTCCGCGAAAGGTCTGCGCTAGGAAGTCCGGGTAATGATCCCGGAAAGCCCGCCATGAGTCTGACGCCCGAACAAGCCGCCGAAATCGCCACCCAACGGGATGCGAGGGCCGAAACGCGCCGTGCCGTGGCACCGGGGCTGGAGGCGCGGCTCTATGAGGTGATTCCCGTCCTTGACCACGGCTTCGTGCGCGCGATTGACTACATGGGCGATGACGAGGCGATCGTGCAGGCCGCGCGCGTTTCCTATGGGCGGGGAACCAAGGCGGCGCGCAATGACGAGGGATTGATCCGCTATCTCATGCGGCACTGGCATTCCACGCCCTTCGAGATGTGCGAGATCAAGCTGCATGTCAAACTGCCGATCTTCATCGCCCGGCAATGGATCAGGCATCGCACGGCCAATGTGAACGAATATTCCGCGCGCTATTCGATCCTCGACAAGGAATATTACATTCCCGCCGCCGAACACCTCGCCGCCCAGTCCGATACCAACCGGCAGGGGCGCGGTGATGTACTGAAGGGGGACGAGGCGCAGCATGTTCTCGACCTGCTGCGGCATGATGCGGAGCAGACCTATTCCCATTACGAGGAAATGCTCTCGGAAGACGGAAAAGCGGGCCTGTCGCGCGAGCTGGCGCGGATGAACCTGACGCTCAATACCTATACGCAGTGGTACTGGAAGACCGATCTGCACAACCTCTTCCATTTCCTGCGCCTGCGCGCGGACAGTCACGCGCAATACGAAATCCGTGTCTATGCCGATGCGATCTGCGATCTGACCAAAGCCTGGGTGCCGATGGCCTATGGCGCATTCGAGGATTACCGGCTCGGGGCCGTGACCCTTTCCGGCCCCGCTCTCGACGCCGTTCGCCGGATGATCGCCGGAGAAACTGTGACGCAGGAGACGAGCGGGTTAACTGCGGGCGAATGGCGCGAAGTCATGGCGCAGGTCGGTTCCTGAAAACGATTGAGCATTCCGAACGGATGAGTGCGTACAAGTCGGGCGAATCGTTCTATCCTCGATAACGAGGCGATGGCGGGTGACAGGCCATGACGCAAAAAATCGACACGAGGGGGTATGGTTCATGTCGGATGACAGGCTGCGCGAGGATGCGCTGAATTTTCATGAGTTTCCCGTTCCGGGGAAGTTGGCGATCTCTCCGACCAAGCCTTTGAATACCCAGCGTGACCTGTCGCTCGCCTATTCACCGGGGGTGGCCGAAGCCTGTACCGAGATTGCCCGCGACCCGGCGAATGCCGCGCGGTTCACGGGGCGGGCGAATATGGTGGCGGTCATCTCGAACGGAACGGCTGTACTGGGACTGGGCAATATCGGCGCGCTTGCCTCAAAGCCGGTGATGGAGGGAAAGGCGGTCCTCTTCAAGAAGTTCGCCGGGATCGATGCCTTCGATATCGAAGTGGACGAGAACGACCCCCAGAAGCTGGCCGCCGTGGTTCGCGCGCTGGAGCCGACTTTCGGGGCCGTCAATCTGGAGGATATCAAGGCCCCCGATTGCTTCACCGTGGAAGCGGAATGCCGCAAGCACATGAAGATCCCCGTCTTTCACGACGATCAGCATGGCACCGCCATTGTCGTCGCCGCCGCGATCCTCAATGCGGTCAGCCTCGTGGGCAAGGATTTATCCGCGCTCAAGCTCGTTTCGACGGGCGGCGGCGCAGCGGGCATTGCCTGCCTCAACCTGTTGTTATCACTGGGGTTGAAGCGGGAAAATGTCTGGTTGTGCGATATCGACGGGCTGGTCTGGAAGGGCCGTGCCGCCGATGCCCAGAAAGCCGCCTTCGCGCAGGACAGCGCGCACCGTGCCCTTGGCGATGTGATCGATGGAGCGGATATCTTCCTCGGATTGTCCGGTCCCGGCGTCCTGAAGCCGGAATTTCTCGCCCGCATGGCGGAAAACCCGATCATTCTGGCGCTGGCCAATCCGAACCCTGAGATTGATCCGGCGCTGGCCAAAGCCACGCGCCCCGATGCGATCATAGCCACGGGGCGCTCGGATTATCCCAATCAGGTCAATAACGTCCTGTGTTTTCCGTTCATCTTCCGGGGCGCGCTGGATGTGGGCGCGACGACGATCAACGAGGAAATGAAGATGGCCGCCGCGCAGGCCATTGCCGATCTGGCGCGCAAATCGTCGGTCGCGGAGGTGGCCAATACCTATAGAGATGAACGGCTGGTTTTCGGACGCGACTACCTGATCCCGAAACCCTTCGATCCGCGATTGCTGGTGCGGGTGGCGTCGGCAGTGGCGCGGGCCGCGATGGAGTCCGGGGTGGCGGCACGGCCCATCGAGGATTTCGTGGCCTATGAGGCGAAGCTCACGCGCTTTGTCTATCGTTCGGGAATGTTGATGAAACCCCTGTTCGAGAAGACAAAACAGAACCGGCGGCGCATCGTCTATGCCGAGGGCGAGGATGAGCGGGTACTGCGCGCCGTACGGACCATTCTTGACGAGGGTTATGCCGAGCCGATCCTGATCGGACGTCCCTCGGTACTTGCGATGCGCTGTGAACGCGCCGGGATAAACCTCGAACCGGGCAAGGATGTGGAGGTTGTGAACCCGGAGGATGACGAGCGTTACGGCGAATACTGGCGGACCTATCACGCGCTGAACGCCCGGCGGGGGTGCAGCATTGATGCGGCCCGCGCGATCATGCGGACGAACACGACAGCCATTGCCGCCGTCATGGTCCAGCGCGGAGAGGCGGATGCGATGATCTGCGGTCTTGCGGGAGATTATGACTGGCATGTCCGTTATATCGATAATGCGCTCCAGCACGAGACCATCGGGTCAGTCTATGCCGCGCTGGGGGTCATCATCCTGAAGGCGGGGCCGATCTTCATCGCGGACCCCTACGTCAATTACGATCCCACGGCGGAGGAACTGGCCGATATCGTCGAGATGGCCGCCGCAGAGGTCCGCCATTTCGATATCGTTCCGGTCGTGGGCCTCATCAGCCATTCCAATTTCGGCAGTGCGAATACCCCCAGCGCGCAGAAGATGCGGGATGTGCTGCGTATCCTGCGCTCGCGGAATATCGATTTTGAGGTGGAAGGCGAAATGCGGGCTTCCACAGCGTTGAACGGCACCCTGCGCGCGCAATTCGTGCCCGATGCTCGATATGACCGCCCTGCAAATCTGCTGGTCTTTCCTTCACTTGATTCCGCAAATGCGGCGATGAACGTCTTGAAAAGTCTGGCAGATGGCCAACCCGTCGGTCCCCTTTTGCTCGGTGCCGCAGGGCGCGCGCAGATCGTGACTCCCTCGGCAACATCGCGGGGCCTCTTGAATATCACCGCCGTCGCGGGCACATGGGATCAGGTGGCGAGACCCGATGCCGATGTGCCGCACCTGGCGTGACACGCATCGCACGGGACGATGAAAAGACAGGATACGACTATGAATATGTTCGACATTCTTCGTGAGGCGCAGGGCGGCAACGGCATCGATAATCTCGCCAGCCAGTTCGGTCTGGGCCGGGACGAGACCGAAAAAGTTCTCCGGCAGGTGCTGCCCGCCATGTCCGCCGGATTCAAGCAGCGCACGCAGAACCCCGATGGTCTGGAGGCTCTGCTCCGCAAGATTCAGGGCACCGATTACGAGGATGTCTATGAAGACCCCTCCGCCCTGCAACATGACGCGACGAAGCAGAGGGGCAATCAGGTTCTGGCGGAGGTGTTCGGCTCCAAGGATGTCAGCCGCGCGGTCGCGCAGAAAGCGGAATTCGCTTCCGGGATCGGGGGGACGGTCATCAAGGCCATGCTGCCGATGATCGCATCGATGATCCTCGGCGGAATGCAGAAGAAGACATCGAGCGATTCCGGCATGGGTGGTATTCTCGGTTCGCTCATTCAGGGCATGGCGGGCGGCGGCGGACGACGCTCCGGCGGCGGCGGGCTGGATGACCTGCTCGGTGCCGTCCTTGGCGGCGGAGCACAGCCTCAGCGACGCGGAGGCGGCGGACTGGGGGGCATCCTCGGCGGAATGCTCGGCGGTGGTCGCCAGCAGCAGCAATCGCGTGGCGGTGGTGGCCTCGGAGGTATCCTTGGCGGGATGCTCGGCGGACGGCAACAGACACAGCGCCAGACCCGGCAACAGCCGCAGGGCGGCGGGCTGGACGATCTGCTCGGTGGCATTCTCGGTACCAGTCCGCGCCAGCGTCACAGCACGGGCGACCGCAACCTCGACAACGTGATCGGCATGTTCGATTCCGACGGCGACGGCAGTGTGGATATGGACGTGCTGCGCCAGTTGGCACGGCGTCGTTAAATCATTCCCGATCCAGTCGGGTCATCGAACGCACCACGCGCTGCGCGTTTGATGACACTTTCCGGCTCAGCCTGATCGAGATTGACTATAGACGGCCTCGATCAGGGAGGGAGCATCCGAGCGAGCGGAATTTACCTCGCGCCCGACCTCGTGCATCGTGAAGAAATCATCGGGGGCCGCGTGCATCAGGCGCGCGGCCCCTTTTCCCTGCTCGCCCAGCCACAGACCCCGGCTTTCCGGCTGGATCACGACCGGCAGGCGATGGTGGATGGGACGCATGGTGTCATTGGCGTCGCAGGTGACGATAGCGCAGGTATCGACCGGATCATGACCTTCGACACGCCATTGCTGCCAGATGCCCGCGAAGGCGAAGACAGGATGGTCGGGGGCGTGAAAGTAGAAGGGCGTTCTCGGTTTGGGATCACTCGACCGCCATTCGAAAAAGCCGCTTGCCGGGATCAGGCATCGCCGCTCCCGACAGGCGACGCGAAAGGCGGGCTTTTC
>CAKZUT010000041.1 GCA_937922185.1 uncultured Neomegalonema sp. | reverse complement strand
CCCTCATGCGTGGCGAGGGGGCGGCGGATGGAGAGGAGGCGGCGGGCCTCTGCGCCACGGCCCTGGCGCAGCAAGGTGCTGGCCATGGCGAATTCAACGAGGTCACGCTGGGCGCGGGAGCCGCCGATGCGGGCGTGGTCGCGCAGGGCAACGGCGAGGTGGCTTTCGGCTTCGGGCCAGTCCCGCGCGGCGATGGCCCGGAATGCCTGCGCCAGATCACGAACGATATCGGCGGCGGGGCCGCGCGCGTTCCCGATGATCTTCGTCAGCGCCTCGGAGCGCCCCGCCATGGCATGGGCGAGGGCCGCATGGACATCGGCGAAGGAAAGACCGGGGTTCGGGAAATATTCGGAGGCATAGGCACTGACCCGTTGCCACCGCTCGGGAGCGACGGGCACACCGCGCCGCTCGGCCCGGTAGAGGATGGAGGCCATGTCGGTCATCACGTTCAGAGGCGGGCTGACGGTGTGGTCGGGGGACAGATCGGCGTCGATCACGGCCCACATGCGGTCGATATCGCCCTGCTCCAGTGCCCAGAGGGCAACGTGCCAGGACAGGTGACAATGCAGCATCCCGTCACGTTCGTAATCGTCCATCCAGCCGGTGAGATAGCGATAGCCCGCTTCGGTCTCGCCGTTCTCGTAATGCAGGTGCGAGCGGATATGGGATGCATTGGCGTTGCGGGGATTACCGTCGAGGGATTGCTCGATGGTCGCCGCCGCCGGGCCGATCTGGCCCGCCTCCATCTGCGAAAAGGCGTGCTGGCCTGTGAACCACCAGTCATCCCCGTAATGGGGCGCAAGCTGGGTGGTGAAGGCGAGGAGTTCGGCCTCGCGCCCCGGCTGACCGCTGAAGCCGATGAGGCTGAAGACACCCGTGCAGGTCTGGGCGGCCAACGCATCGCGGGGGTGGTCGAGCAGATGGGCGCGGATGGCGCGGTAGCCCTCATGGGCCTTGCCGGACATGAGCGCGGCGAAGGCCCCGACATGGCCCGCCTCACGTTCCGTCAGGCCGGTACAGGCCAGTGCGGATTGCAGGGGAGCGGCCACGCCGTCGCGGTTGCCCCAGACCTGATGATGCCGCGCAAGGGCGATATGGGCCAGCGCAAAGGAGGGGTCGGCCTCGATGGCGGCTTCAAATTGCCGCCTGCTGCCGCCCGTGGCGGACAGGGTGCTGTCAAGACCGCTCACATAGGCATCACGCGCCACCTGCGAGGTGGTGGAGAGCGTGTTGCCATAGCGGTCTTCGAGCACCCTATGCGACCTTGCCGAGGCGCATTTCAGCCGGGAAACTGTCTTCACTGGGCCAGTAGCCGCTTTCGAGCGAGCGGTCATAGCCCGCACGCAGACCCGCCGCGCGCATCGCCTCCGCCGCCGTGTCATGGTCATAGTCGAGACGGTGAAACCGGACACCCTGTTCGGTCAGTACGGCAAAGCTGGTGCGCGCGTCGCCGTCATGGGCGGGCAGACCGATGGCCCCGGCATTGATCCAGTGGACGGGGCGCTCGCCGATGCCGACCATCCGCTCGAAGGCCATGCCGGTATGTCCGGCAATCACGCCGTCGATGCGCCCCAGGGCATTCTCGATCAGCGTGATCTCCTCGCGCAGCACCGCATCGGGGGCAACGGGCCAGATGAAGCGATTCACCGCCGACGCCCCGCCATGGATGACCGCATAGAGCTTGCCATAGGCACGGAAAGTGCCCACGCCCGGCAAGCCCCGCATCCACGCGCGGGAACCTTCGTCGAGCGCCGCATCGGCATAGTTGAACCACTCCATCGCGAAACGGTCACAGGCCGCGCCGTCCTCGAAGCCACAGCCGCAATCGCCCGTGCGCTCGCCCAGCGACAGCTCGCAATTGCCCGCAACCACCCATGCCCCGGACCCCATGACCAACCGCGCCGTTTCCGACGGATTACCGCAATAGGCGCAGACATCGCCGGTGCAGACCATGCGTTTGCCGGTGATGCCGAGCAGGGAAGCCCGCTCGAACAGGGCCGCAGTCGCCTCGAAATTCGAGTATGGCCCACCAAAAAGCAGGATCGGCCCGTCCAGCACGCCGAAATCCCGGTGTAGCGACAACACGTTCGTCATGGTTCCGCTCTCCCCCGTAATCATTGCTGAGATTCCTTATGCATCGTCGAAAGACCGAACGGGGCGCAACTTTGCATCACATCGCCGCGAGTTGGTCGGTAGGCGGATTTGTTTACCCTGCGGCAACGATCCGGGCGACGGTTTCCGGCTCCTGGCGGATAACGCCGAGCAGCACCCGTGCGGCCCGGTCGGGAATGCGACGTCCCTGCTCCCAGTCGCGGACAGTGGCGACAGCCAGTCCGAAGCGGGAGGCGAAATCACTCTGGGACAGGGCGAGAGCGCCCCGAATGGCCGCCACGTCAAGGGGATGCGGAATGCGGATCGTCTCAGGCGGTGGCCGACTTTCGGCCATAACCGGGACATCGCAGGCATTATCGACGAGTTCACTGCCGGGGGTCATGGGTCTGCATCCTGTACTGATGACTTACAGATACGGCTTTGCCGTATGCTTTTCAATGGAGGCAGGCAAAAGAGGGCCATGGCGGATCGTCTGAGCGGGACCGTGGCCAAAGGGGGCGGCATCCCCTATGTAAGGCTCTGCAATTCAGGACGCTCCGCCATGGTTCAGATATTCGCCATTCCATTCGTCACCGAAACCACCGAAGCCGCCGTGCAGGCCGTGCCGGAGGCAGGAGGGGCGTCGCCGTACTGGATCGCGGCGGCCATTCTACTGCTGCTGATGATGTCGGCGTGTTTTTCGGGGTCGGAGACGGCGCTGACCGCCGTAAGCCGGGCCAAGCTGCGGCGGCTGGCGGATCAGGGCAATGCGAGCGCCCAGCGCGCGATCACCCTGACCGATGACGGGGAGACGCTGATCGGGGCGATCCTGATCGGGAACAACCTCGTCAATATTCTCGCGGCGTCGCTGGCCACATCACTGGCCATCGCCCTGTTCGGTGAATCGGGGGTGGCGATCGCAACGCTGGTGATGACCGTCCTCGTGATGATCTTCGCCGAGGTGCTGCCCAAGACCTATGCCTTCACCAATGCCGAGAAAACATCGCTGTTCGCGGCGCGGCCCCTCGGGATTCTCGTGAAGATCACCTATCCGGTGGTGCTGGCCGTGCAGGGCATCGTGCGGGGAACGCTGGGCATTTTCGGCGTAACACTGGAACAGGGCACCCGTGTCCTGTCGCATGAGGCGCGCGAGGAGATTCGGGGGGCCATCGACCTGCACCATTCCGAGGGCGGGGTGGTGAAATCGGATCGGGACCGACTGGTCGGCGCGCTCGATCTGGCCCACCGCGAGGTGGCGGAGGTGATGATGCACCGCCGCAGCATCGTGACGCTGAATGCCGACGATTCCCCCGCCAGCCTCGTAGAGGCCATCGTCGAAAGCCCCTATACCCGTATTCCGATCTGGCGCGAGCATCCCGAGAATATCGTGGGCGTGGTCCATGCCAAAGACGTGCTGCGCGCCTTCGATGCCATGGTGCGCTCGGACGGGCCGGTCGATCTGGATGCGTTCGATTTCGTGGCGCTGGCGGTGAAGCCCTGGTTCGTGCCCGATACGACGACGCTATCCGATCAGCTCAAGGCGTTCCTGACCCGCAAGCGGCACTTCGCACTGGTGGTCGATGAATACGGCGCGCTTCAGGGCCTCATCACGCTGGAGGATATTCTGGAGGAGATCGTCGGGGATATCGCCGATGAGCATGATGTGGATGCCGAAGGGGTCACGCGGGAATCGGACGGCTCCTATCTGGTGGACGGCACGGTCTCGATCCGCGA
>CAKZUT010000040.1 GCA_937922185.1 uncultured Neomegalonema sp. | reverse complement strand
ACCGGAGAAACGCGGCTGGCCTTCCACGGCATCGACCGGATCAAATTCGGCGAGACCGCGTTGCTCGCGGGTGGCGGGCGGCTGAACCTGACATTGCGGCGGGTGGCGAAAGCGGATTGAAAGCCTGATTTTTCGTGCATACATTTATTGACGATACGAGATACCTAAAAAGCGAAGTCCGGAAATCGGAATTTCAGCATGGATAAGATCAAGACCGTAGTATCAAAGCCCGTCATCGTCGATCCTATGGAGATCGACACATCGCCCAACGACCCGGAAACCGAAGCGCGCATCAAGGCTGGTATCGCCGCCGACCCCGATGCATGGTCGATGCCCCCCGGCCACAAGCCCATCGGACGCGGGCGGCCACGGGGGTCGAACAAGACGCGGATCACGGCGATGCTGGATGACGATGTGATTGCGGCGCTGAAGGAATCCGGCGAGAAGGGCTGGCAGACCCGGCTCAACGCGACGCTGAGACAGGCGCTCGGCCTCTGAACGACGTTCCCGCCCGAAAGGCACATCATGCAACTGACCGTTGACGGCACGACCCACGATCTCGACGTGGAGGCGGAGATGCCCCTGCTCTGGGCATTGCGCGACGAACTGGGGATCACGGGGCCGAAATTCGGCTGCGGAGCGGGCCTGTGCGGGGCCTGCACGGTGTTTGTGGACGGCTCTCCGGTGCGGTCCTGCATCACCCCGGTCGAGGCGGTCGAGGGTGAGGTCACGACGATTGCGGGGCTGGGCACGCCCGACGCCCTCCATGCCGTGCAGGAAGCGTGGATCGCCCATCAGGTGGCGCAATGCGGCTATTGCCAGCCGGGGCAGATCATGTCCGCCGCCGCCCTGCTGGACGAGGTGGCTCAACCCACCGATGACGAGATCGACGCGGCCATGTCGGGAAACCTGTGCCGTTGCGGCACCTATCCGCGCATCCGCGCCGCCGTGAAATCGGCGGCAACAGCCCTGCGGAGGGCCTGACATGGGCAGGATCGCAACCATCGCCCGGCGCGGCTTTCTGATCGGGTCGGTCGCCATTGCGGGCGGGGTGGCCTTCGGGGCATGGGCCTACCGGCGTCCGCTGGAAAACCCGCTGGAGGGAGGCGAGGGCACGGCACTCACCCCCTATATCGAGATCACCGGGACCGGCATCACGATCATCGTGCCCCGCGCCGAGATGGGACAGGGCGTGATGACCACCCTCGCCGCGCTGGTGGCCGAGGAGCTGGACGTCTCGCTCGACGACGTGACGGTACGCCACGGTCCGGCCAGCAGCACCTATTACAATGGCGCGCTGATGACCGAAGGGGTGCCTTTCGCGCCGACGGATGAAAGCTGGCTGGCCGAGACGGCGCGGGGCGCGATGGATATCCCGGCCCGCTTCATGGGGATGCAGATCACGGGCGGGTCGTCCTCCACCCCCGATGCCTATGAAAAGATGCGCCGGGCCGGAGCGGCGGCGCGATTTGCCTTGCTCGAAGGGGCCGCACGCTCACTTCGATCCACCGGCGTTGAGGACATTACCGTCGAGGATCTGAAAACCCATAAGGGCAGCGTGATCGCCCCGGACGGCTCGAAGATGCCCTACACGACCCTCGCGGCATATGCGGCGGAGGTAGACCTGCCGGATGATCCCCCGCTGAAACCGCGTTCGGAATGGACCCTGCTCGGCAAGACCCAGCCGCGCGTGGATATGTTGGGCAAATGCACCGGCACGGCGGAATATGCCATCGACGTGATCCTGCCGGACATGCTCCACGCGACGGTGCGGATGAATCCGGCCCTCGGCGCATCCATGCGCGGGTTCGATGCCGACGCGGCGCGGGGAATGCGCGGTGTTCTTGATGTGATCGGGATGAACGGCGGCGGGGTCGCGGTAGTGGCCGATAACACCTGGCGAGCCATGCGCGCGGCGGAGGCGGTCGAGATCGACTGGACCGATGCGTCCTACCCCGCCGATACCGCCGGTCATCTGGCCGCCGTCGAAGCCTCGTTCAGCGAAGACAGACAGGACAGCCGCTACCGTGACGAGGGCGATGTGGAGGCGGCGCTGTCCGACGGTGATGTCCTGGAGGCCGAATACCGCGTGCCCTATCTGGCCCATGCGACCATGGAGCCGATGAACGCGGTTGCCTGGCTGCGCGACGGTGCCCTCGATATCTGGGCGGGCAATCAGGCTCCGACTCTGGCGCGCGAGAAGGCGGCGGGCATCGCCGGACTGGACGAGGACGCCATCACGATCCATACGCCGGTCATGGGCGGGGGCTTCGGACGACGGGCGGAGATGGATATCATCGAGCAGGCCGTCGAGATCGCCGTCGCCATGGAGGGCCGTCCCGTCAAGCTGACATGGTCGCGCGCCGAGGACATGACCCATGACGCCTTTCGTCCCCCTGCCATCGCACGGTTCCGGGGGAGCGTCGAGAACGGCCTGCCCCGCGCCTTCGATCTGTCGCTCGCCGCCCCTTCCGTCATGGAATCCCAGATGGGCCGCATCGGCATCTCGATACCGGGGCCGGATATGACACTGGTACAGGGGGCGTGGGATCAGCCCTGGCGCATCCCCGATTACCGCGTCACGGGCTATCGCACCCCGGCCCTCGCGCCGATATCGTCATGGCGGTCGGTGGGCTTTTCCTACACGTCCTTCTTCCATGAAAGCGCGCTGGACGAGCTGGCCCATGCCGCCGGACGCGACCCGCTGGAGATGCGCCTCGCGATGATCGACCACGACCCCAGCCGCAAGGTGCTGGAGGCGGTTGCCGGGGCCTCGGGATGGGGCGGGACACTGCCGCAGGGGCACGGTCGCGGGGTCGCCTTCACACTGTCCTTCGGGGTGCCGACCGCACAGGTGATCGAGGTCGCCGCCACGGATGCCGGGATCAGGCTGGTGAACGCCTGGGCGGCAGTCGATGTCGGCATCGCGCTTGATCCGGGCAACATAGAGGCGCAGGTACAGGGCGGCATGATCTACGGACTGTCGGCGGCAATCACGGGCCGCATTGATTTCGCGGACGGTCATGTGGTGCAGACGAATTTCCACGATTACGACGCCCTGCGCCTGCACCAGTGCCCGCCGATTGCGGTGACGGTGCTGGAAAACGGCTCGAAGATCCGGGGCATCGGCGAGCCGGGCACGCCCCCCGCCGCCCCCGCGCTGGCCAACGCGATCTTCGCGGCGACAGGTCGGCGGATACGCGACCTGCCGATGCGCGATCATATCGATTTCGTGTAGCGGCCACTCACTGCCCGAAAGCGGCTTCCCGCGCGCGGATGATCGCCGTGAGCGTCCCGTTATAGGGGGTCGCGATCCCGGCCCGCGCGCCCAGCACCGCCGCCATACCGTTCAGGGCGTCGATCTCCGAGCGGCGTCCCGCATGGTGGTCGAGCAGCATGGAGGGCCGCGCATCGGGCATCCGTGCGCCGAACGCGGTGACATAGGCGACCGGGTCATCATACGAGAAGGTGACCCCCTGCGCCCTGCCGAGGGCATAGGTCTCCCGCGCACATCCCAGCGCGATAGCCCAGCGGTCGGGAGCGGCCATGATTTCCCCGATGGTATTGTCGAAGACGGTACAGGGGCCGCTGAACGTGCAGTTACAGACGTATTTTTCCCAGATGAGCTGTTCGATATCGGCAAAGGCTTTCACGTCGAAGCCCGCATCGCGCCAGACCTGCGCGACGGCCTCCGCGCGGTCGGTGCGGCCTCCCTCCATCTCGCCGATACGGATCAGCTTCATGCCGTTGTGATGGGCATGGCCGGGGCCGCGCATGGAGGCTCCGAACCCCTCGGCCACACCGAGCAGGACATTGGCCGTCGGCATATGTTCGGCGATACGCTCTCCCGCGCCGAGGCCGTTCTGGATGGTCAGGACAAGGCTGTGCGCGCCCATATGCGGCGTGATCGCGCGGGCCGCCGCGCCCACCCCGTCGGCCTTGGTGGCGAGAATATAAAGATCGCAGGCCCCCGCTTCGGCCAGATCGGTCGTGGCGTTCAGGCGCACGGTGCGGTCGCCGCTTGCCCCCTCGACCCGCAGGCCGCTGTCACGCATCGCCGTGACATGCGCGGCCCAGGTATCGACCGCCCAGACCTCGTTGCCCGCATCGGCCAGCAGGGCGGCATAGACGGACCCCATGGCCCCGGTTCCGACGACGGCGATTTTCATTCTCTATCCCTGGTGCTTCCCCGGATGCTGTGCGGGACGCAGTCCTGCGCTGCCGGTCCGGGGTCTCGCGCAACGGAGAGCGGCCCCGGACCAGCGCAGCAACATTACATATTGCAGCGCATCCGGGGAAGCGGGGCTTATGGGGTCGCTTCACTCACAGCATACTCCGCCTTGGCCAGCCATTCCGGCGCAATCTCGACGCCCCAGCCCGGTGCATCGGTCACGGTCGCATGGCCGTCTTCGATGCGATAGGGCGTCTCCACGAACAGGCCCTCCTGCCATGGATAGTAATCCGGCCCCTCGATGGAGAATTCCAGATATTTTCCGGCATTCGGAATGGCCCGCAGCAGATGCATGGTGAACAGCGTGACCATCGACAGGTTCGCGCAATGGGGCGTGACGGGCAGGCCCGCCTCCTGCGCCATGCGGCAGACCCGCAGCGTGCGGGCGATGCCACCGAGATAGAGGATATCGGGCTGGACGATATCCACCGCGCGCATGTCGATCATGCGCCGCCATGTGGGCAGGTCGCAGTCCTGCTCCCCGCCCGTGACATCAATGGTCAGGGCGTCCGTCACCTGCCTGGTCTGCTCCAGTTCCCAATAGGGGCAGGGTTCCTCGTAGTGGCAGAAGCCCTCCCCTTCCAGCATCCGCCCCACCTCGATGGCGCGGTCGGGGGAGTAGCAGGAATTGGCGTCGATCAGCAGGTCGGCCTCCGGCAGCGCGGCGCGCATGGCGGGGATGATCGCCTCGGTGCGGCCCGGCCATTCGTCGGCATTGCGCCCCACCTCCGCGCCTGCGCGCATCTTGAAGGCGGTGAAGCCGTGGTCCCCCGCGAGACGCCGAAAGCGGGCGGCCTCGTCCTCGGGGGTAATATCGCGCTTCATGGAGGAGGCGTAGGCGCGGACGGGGCCGGGCGAGCCGCCGAGCAGCGTCGCCACCGGCACGCCTTCGCGCCTGGCCCGCAAGTCCCAGATCGCCGTATCCACCCCCGCCATCGCCCGGCGCAGGTAGGAGCCGGGAAACTTGTGCTCCCGCTCGGTGACGAGATCGAGGGCATCGTCGAGGGGATCAAGGCTCTGCCCCGGATGCTGTGTGGCATGAAATGACGCACTGCTGGTCCGGGGCCGCTCACCGCCAGGCGCGTCGCTCGAACCGCCCCCGTCGCTGCGCGAGGCGACCCCGCGCGGCAGAACTGCGTCCCGCAGCGCATCCGGGGAAGCGGCGCCAAGATCACGCCCAAGCATCCACGGGGCCACCTGCCGATGCAGGACCGTGCAGGTGATATCCGAGTTGTAAGTAGACACCTGCCCCCACCCGATATTGCCCTCCGCATCCGTAACCCGCACGAAGCCGATATCAGGTGTGGTGAAGGTTTCGATGCGGGTGAGGGTCATGGGGTGTAATCGTATCAGCCGGTCTTATTTCTCTTAAATTTTCGGATTTTGGCATCAGATGGTTCCTCAAGAAACTCTAATACCTCCCCACGCATTTTTCGAATTGGATGCCATCTAAT
>CAKZUT010000039.1 GCA_937922185.1 uncultured Neomegalonema sp. | reverse complement strand
CCGATCTTGCCGCCCTTGGAATAAGGTGCCAGCAGGTCGATGACCTTGATCCCTGTCACGAGAACTTCGCTCTCGGTGGACTGTTCCACGAAATCGGGAGCGGAGCGGTGGATCGGCAAGCGCTTATTCGCGTTGACGGGGCCTTTCTCGTCGATCGGCTCACCGATGACGTTCATAATGCGCCCGAGGGTCGCGTCCCCCACAGGCACCGCGATCGGCTCGCCGGTATTCCGCACTTCCTGGCCCCGCACGAGGCCCTCGGTCGCGTCCATCGCGATGGTGCGAACCTCGCCCTCGCCCAGATGCTGCGCGACTTCCAGCACAAGCCGGTTGCCGTTGTTATCGGTTTCGAGGGCGTTCATGATGGCGGGAAGTTCACCGGCGAACTTCACATCGACCACGGCCCCGATGACCTGACTTACTTTTCCGACGGTTCCGTCAGCCATGTTGTTCTCCGTTTCAAACCTGCTCATGCCGAGAATATCGAAGCATGGAAATTAGCCGTTGAGTGCCTCGGCACCCGAGATGATTTCGATCAGTTCACTGGTGATCGCCGCCTGACGCGAGCGGTTGTACTGGAGCGTCAGCTTATCGACCATCTCGCCCGCATTGCGCGTTGCGTTGTCCATCGCGCTCATGCGCGCACCCTGTTCGGATGCGGCATTCTCCAGCAGCGCGCGGAAGATCTGGACGGTGATATTCTTGGGCAGAAGTTCGGTCAGCAGGGCGGTCTCGTCCGGCTCGTATTCATACGAGGCGTTCGATCCGCCCTCCTCCACCTCTTCGATGGTGGCGGGGATGACCTGAAGTGCCTTCGGCTCCTGCGTCAGTACCGACTGGAACTCCGAATAGTAGAGCGTGATGACATCATACTCACCATTGGCGAAGGAACCGAGGACGCGGGAGGCGACCTGCTCGGCCTGCGCGTAGGAGATCGACTTGATCCCCTCGAACGCGATCTGGTCATCCACGAACAGATGACCGTAATCGCGGCGAAGCTGCTCCCGTCCCTTGCGGCCCACGCAGAGGATTTTCACATCCTTGCCCTCGCCGACAAGGCGGATGACATCCGTCCGCGCCCGGCGCACGATGGAGGAGTTGAAACCGCCGCAAAGGCCGCGTTCAGCGGTGCAGACGACGAGAAGCTGTCGCTTGTCATCCCCCGTTCCGCGCAGCAGGGTCGGTGCCTCGGGGTTGTCCCGGTTGCCGCTGGCGATATTGGACAGCACCGCCGTCATGCGCGAGGCATAGGGGCGGGAAGCCTCGGCGGCTTCCTGCGCGCGGCGCAGTTTCGCGGCGGCGACCATCTGCATGGCCTTCGTGATCTTGCGGGTCGATTTGACCGAATTGATGCGGACCTTGAGATCCTTGAGGCTCGGCATGGGCCGTCACTCCGAATTCATCGCGGGAAAGCGCGGCCCCCTGAAGGGCCACGCCAAGGCTCGGATCAGGCTTCGTCGAAGCCTTTGAGGACACCGTCGATGGCGGATTTGATCCGCTCTTCGATATCGCCCGCGATCTTCTGGTCGTTATTCGTGATCTCGTCGAGGATATCAGAGTGACTGCCCCGCAACGACGACAGCAGGGCCGCCTCAAACTCGGTCACCTTGTTGACCGGCAGTTTATCGAGATAGCCCTTCGTCCCCGCATAGAGAACCACGACCTGCTCGGCAGTGGTCAGCGGAGAATACTGCGGCTGCTTGAGCAACTCGGTCAGGCGGGCACCACGGTTCAGCAGTTGCTGGGTCGAGGCATCGAGATCGGAACCGAACTGCGCGAAAGCCGCCATCTCGCGGTACTGCGCGAGTTCCAGCTTGATCGAGCCTGCAACCGACTTCATCGCCTTCGTCTGTGCCGCCGATCCCACGCGGGAGACCGAGAGGCCGACGTTCACAGCGGGGCGAACACCCTGATAGAACAATTCGGTTTCAAGGAAGATCTGCCCGTCGGTGATCGAAATCACGTTTGTCGGGATAAACGCGGACACGTCACCGGCCTGCGTCTCGATCAGCGGCAGTGCGGTCATCGACCCGGCACCATAGGCGTCATCCATCTTCGCCGCGCGCTCCAGAAGCCGCGAATGGAGATAGAAGACGTCACCCGGATAGGCTTCGCGGCCCGGCGGGCGGCGCAGCAGCAGGGACATCTGACGATAGGCGACGGCCTGCTTGGACAGATCATCATAGATGATGAGCGCGTGCATACCGTTGTCGCGGAAGTATTCGGCAATGGCACAGCCCGCATACGGGCCGAGGAACTGCATGGGGGCCGGGTCCGACGCGGTTGCGGCAACCACGCAGGTGTATTCCATGGCCCCCTCCTCTTCCAGCTTCTTGACGAGCTGGGCGACGGTGGAACGCTTCTGGCCGACAGCGACATAGACGCAGAACAGCTTCTTGCTGTTATCGTCACCGGCCGCGTCATTATAGGACTTCTGGTTCAGAATGGTATCGAGCACCACGGCGGTCTTGCCGGTCTGGCGGTCACCGATGACCAGTTCGCGCTGGCCACGGCCAATCGGGATCAGGGCATCAATGGCTTTCAGGCCCGTGGCCATCGGCTCATGCACCGATTTGCGGGGGATGATGCCCGGTGCCTTCACCTCGGCGCGGATACGCTCGGAGGAATCGATAGGCCCCTTGCCGTCAATCGGCTCGCCCAGCGCATCGACCACGCGGCCCAGCAGGCCCATTCCGGCCGGGATGTCCACGATATCGCCGGAACGCTTGACGGTATCGCCTTCCTTGATGTTGCGGTCATCGCCGAACAGAACGACGCCGACATTGTCGGCTTCGAGGTTCAGGGCCATTCCTCGGATACCACCGGGAAACTCGACCATTTCACCGGCCTGCACGTTGTCGAGACCATGGACACGCGCGATACCGTCACCGACGGTAAGGACGCGCCCGATTTCAGAGACTTCGGCCTCCTGGCCGAAATTCTGGATCTGCTCTTTCAGGATGGCGGAAATTTCCGACGCCTGGATGCTCATCACGAAGACTCCCTTGGCTTCAGTGTTCTTTCATGGCGAGTTCGAGGCGTTCGAGCTTCGATTTGAGCGAAGCATCGACCATCTTGCTGCCGACTTTAACGATAAGACCCCCCAGCAGGGACGGATCGACATGGGCGTCGATCTTCACATCCTTGCCGAAGGAAGATTTCAGATTCTGTGCAAGCGCACCGCGCTGCATGTCACTCAGGGGCTTGGCGGAGATGACCTCCGCCGTTTCCTCACCGCGTTCTTCGGCCAGAAGAGCGGAAAAGCCCTTCATGGCATCGGGCAGCAGGGCAAGGCGTCCCTTCCTGGCCATCAGACCGACGAATTTGCCGGTCAGATCGGAGGCACCCATCTTCTGTGTCACCGCAGCCATTACCGATCCCTGCGCCTCGCGGGAATAGGCGGGGCTGGAGATCACATCGGCAAGCTGGGGGTTATCCTGAAGGACACCGCCGAGGGTGTCGAACTCCGAAGCGACGGCGTCGAGCACACCGGACGACTTCGCAAGATCGAAGATCGCGGAGGCGTAGCGACCGGAAGCACCGGAAAGCGAAGCGGCTGACGACAAGGCGACCTCATTCAAAGGTTTCGGGGTGGTGCGCGAACGGCTGTCCTGCGAACGCGCGGACGAGTAGCACAGGCCTTACGGAGATGACAATACGCCGCCGCTCGAATCTTGCAGTCTTTCGGTCGCAGTCGGGGTCAGGCGATTTTTTTTCGGGCTTTCGGGAATCTAGCACGCTTCTTGCTCAGACAGCCTCATCGGAATTTTCCGTAGATCAAAAATGGAGTCACTGACATGAACTGGCTGAAAACCGGGGCCGCCGCTTTTGGCGTTATCATCAGCGTTCTTGCGGCATCCCCTGATGCAAACGCGACCGTCCTGTTTGAAACCCCGCCTGAACGGACCACTTTCAACGAGGGCAGAACACTGCTCGACAGCTCCGGTGGCCCCGCTTCGACCACCATCTCCACCGGTGTCGCCGATGACCGCGTTATTTCCGGTGCGGTCCAGATCGACGTCACCGATATACACTACTGGTGGGCGCGCCGCGACGGCCAGAGCACTGCCGACGCCATTGCCGAGAACGCGAACGCCTGGACGTTCACGCTGACCCATGCCGGTACGACGGCCAATCTCGGCGGCCTTCCCGGCTCCGTGAGCGACCACTGGTTCACGACCACGGCGTTTGACGGCCTGACCGCAAGCGGCGACTGGATTCTGACCGCGACCTCCGACTACTATCAGGACGCGAAGCGAATGATCGAATTCAATCTCGCAGGCTTCTTCTCGACTATCGCCGGTGCGGATAACCCCGACGCCGGTGCCGCCGGTGGCGATGGTGCCGCCGGTGGTGGCGGTGCTGCGGGTGGTGGTGCCGGTGGCGGCGGCGCTGCCGGTGGTGGTGCCGGTGGCGGACAGGTTCCCGCTCCTGCGACCCTGCTGCTGATTCTCGCCGGTCTCGCGGGTATGCGTACCGCGCGCCGTCAGGCCTGATCATCCCGACATCGTTGTGGAGCAGCACGGCCCCCGGATATCATTCCGGGGGCCGTATTCATGTTTGTCCCGCCGATTCTTTCGCGACGCGACAGCGCCCCCACCTGCCCCTCACAGAAATGAATACGGGTCCACATCGAAGATAACCCGCACCCCGGACGGCACCTTCACCGCCTCGCGCCAGGCAGGCAGCAGCCGGGGATGATCGATTCCCCGCACCATCCGCAGCAGCATCCGCACCCGGTGCTTGCCGCGCAGCATCGCATAGGGCGCGGGGGCGGGGCCGAAGATATCGATGCCCGCTTCGGTCAGCAGGGGTCCGGCGGCGGCGAGATCGCGCGCGACCTGCCACACCTTCTCCTCTTCCTCTCCCTGCACGATGACCGCGATCAGGCGGGTATAGGGCGGCATCCGGGCCTGCTGTCGTTCCTCGGACAGGCGGGTGCGGAAACGACGGGCATCGCCTTCGAGGATCGCCCGCAGCACCGGATGGTCCGGCATGGTGGTCTGGAGCATCGCGCGCCCCGGTTTTTCCGCCCGCCCTGCGCGCCCCGCCACCTGATTGAGAAGCTGAAAGGTCCGCTCGGCGGCGCGCAGATCTCCCCCCGCCAGACCAAGATCGGCATCGACCACGCCCACCAGTGTCAGAAGGGGAAAATTGTGCCCTTTTGCAACTATTTGTGTGCCGACAATGATATCGGCCCCGCCACCGGCGATGGATCTGATCTGGTCCTGCAAGGCTTTGGGGTCCGGTGTCTGGTCGCTGGAGAGGATTTCGACCCTTGCCAGCGGAAACCGCTCCCGTGCCTCCTCGGCGATTCGCTCGACGCCGGGGCCACAGGCTGCGAGGCTGTCCTCCGTGCCGCATTCGGGACATTTGCGCGGAAACGGCTCGCGCCAGCCGCATTGATGGCACAGCAGCGCCCCCCGCCCCCGGTGTTCCACCAGCCATGCCGAACACCGGTCACAACCCGCCCGCCAGCCACATTTCCGGCACAGGGTCAGCGGCGCATATCCCCGGCGGTTCAGGAAGAACAGTGTCTGCTCTCCCCGCGCCATGACATCGCGCGTTGCCCCCACCAGTTCCGGCGACAGCCAGCAGCCGCGCTCCGGCGGATCGGCACGCAGGTCAATGGCGCTCAGGAACGGCAACACGGCGGGACCATGGCGCTCGCGCAGGGTCAGGCGGCGATATTTGCCCGTCTCGGCATTGATCCAGCTTTCCAGCGAGGGCGTGGCCGAGGCGAGGACGGCAGTGCATCCTTCCTGCGCCGCCCTCAGCACGGCGATATCACGCGCCTGATACGGCACGATATCGTCCTGCTTGTAGCTCTGGTCGTGTTCCTCATCCACGACGATCAGGGCAAGGTCCGGGAACGGCAGGAACAGGGCCGAGCGCGCCCCCGCCACCACCTGCGCCTGTCCCCGCGCGACCGCCTTCCATGCCCGGCGGCGGGCGGCGGGGGTCACGCCCGAATGCCACTCCACCGGGGGCGCACCGAAGCGTTCCCGCACCCGGCGGATGAAATCAGCGGTCAGGGCGATCTCCGGCAGCAGGATCAGCGCCTGCCGACCTGCCCGGATGCAGGCGGCGACGGCCTCCAGATAGGTCTCGGTCTTGCCCGACCCCGTAACACCGTCCAGCAGCAGCGCCTCGAAGGCCCCCGCCGTGATCGAATCGGTGATCGCCTCGCTGGCCTCGGACTGTTCGGCATTCAGCTTGGCCACCCGGAAATCGGGGGCCAGCCGGGGCGGCGGACGATCCTGCGGTGCCTGCTGCACGGCCAGCGCCCCGGCCTCGACCAGCCCTCTCACCACCCCGCCCGACACCCCCGCCTCCCGCGCCAGATCGGCGGCGGAAAGGCCGGGTGAGGCGGTCACGGCATCGAGCACCCGGCGGCGGGCATCGGTCAGGGTATCCGGCTCGCCCTCGCCCCGCACCAGTACGGCACGCGGTTTTTCGGGATCGAGCAACCCCGGCGCCCTCGTGGCCTGTCGCAGCATCATCCCCGGCGGCGTCAGCGTATAGCGGGCCGCCCGGTCGATCAGGCCGCGCATGGCCTCGGGCATCGGCGGCAGGTCGAGACGGCGAAGAACGGGCTTGAGCCGGTTCACCTCTGCCGTCCCCGGCCCCCAGACGACGCCCATCGTCTCGCGCCCTGATACCGTGACCGCCACGTAATCCCCCGGCACAAGCGGCTCGGCGCTCAGATAATCGAGCGGACCGGGCAGCGGCAGAGGCACCATGACGGCATAGGCCATCGCATCGGGATCGGTGAACAGATCGGCGGGCAAGGGGCGTTCCGGTCAGTTATGGATACTCGGT
>CAKZUT010000038.1 GCA_937922185.1 uncultured Neomegalonema sp. | reverse complement strand
GTACAGCGTCGAGTACAGCATAGTTTTGTCGCGAATTTTAACTAATGCGGCCTCATCCTAAGAGTCCGTCCGATATAGGGGTCAAGGATTACGGTAGGTTGCACATCGCCTGACGAGCATATTGAGGGAAGCGATGTAGAGGCAGGCGCGCGCTGTTTTGATGCGTCGTTCGCAATCCTTGTCGAGCCTGCGGTTTCGTCCGAACCATGCGAAGGACCGTTCGACGACCCATCGGCGGGGTAGCAGGACGAAGCCTTTGGCGTCCTTCGGACGTTTGATGATTTCCAAGCTCGGCGCGGCTTCTCCCATCACGGCGGTTTCGAGTTTTTCGCCCGCATAACCGCTGTCCGCGAAGAGTGTTTCAAGCCACGGGAAACGGTGACGCAGACCCTTGAGCGTGACGGCGGCGGCGTCTCTGTCTTGAACATTGGCTGGCCAGATTTCTCCGGTGATGAGATGGCCTTCGGTATCGACGACGATCTCGCGTTTGCGGCCTTTCACCTTCTTTCCGGCGTCAAAGCCCCGTGGTCCGCCGCTTTCGGTCGTCTTGACGGACTGGGTATCGATAGCCCCGGCAGTGGGGCTTGCCTCGCGTCCGAGCGTCTCGCGCGCCTGCATCAGCAGCATGTGGTTGGCCACAACCCAAGTCCCGTCATCGCGCCAGCGGGCGAACCAGTGATAGACTGTGCTCTTGGGCGGCAGATCGCTGGGAAGCATCCGCCACTGGCAGCCGCTGCGAAGCAGATACAGGATCGCTTCGACAATCTGGCGTAGCGTCCACTTGCGCGGCTGACCCGACATCTGCGGTTCGAGCAGCGCCCATTCCGCATCCGTCAAATCCGATTGATACCGCGCCGTCTTGCGCTCATACTTGGCGCGAGTGGTTTCAGTCCAGGCCATGTGATCCTCCAGTTCCAACAAACCGGGTGAATCACAAACCTCTGAAATCACTCAACCCCTATCGGACAGCCACTAAGGATTTTTCCCGCTCGCAATGCTCACAGCGTTCATCAAAATATTGGGTAGGATCTTTCCCGTTCTGGAAAACCTGCCTACCGCGCCTGCTTACCCGATTGCCATAGCGCAGAAACCGGAGCCGCAACGTATCCATTGCCGAAAGGCGCAACGACATCACCGTCGTAGAGAACGACACCGAGCTTGAATGCATCGCCGGTCATCGCAGCCAGCTTGCGAAGACCCTTGAAATCCGACGTTTTCACACTGGCCGCTGCCTTGACCTCGATCCCAACGACATCACCAAAATCGTTCTCAATGACGAGATCGACCTCGACACCATCCTTGTCGCGCATGTGGCTTATCCGGACCGGTTCATCGTTCCATCCAGCTTGCTTCATCAGTTCTGAAGCAACGAAGGTTTCGAGCAGCGCGCCATAGGCCGCCCGGTCCTTCGCAAGGCGTTCCACCGTCAGCCCGCGCATTGAAGCGAGCAGGCCGGAATCGAGAAAAATCAGCTTCGGTGTCTTGAGCAGCCGCTTCAGCGAGTTACGATACCACGGCTCAAGACGGCGAAGCAGGAACAACCGCTCCAGAATATCAGTGTATTTCTGAACGGTATGACCGCTCAATCGAACCTTTGCCCCAAGTTGCTGAAAGTTCAGCAATTGGCCGGACAACTCCGCGAGAGCACGGGCCAATCGTGTCATTTCGTCCAGCTTGTCGATCTGGGCTATATCGCGCACGTCTCGCTGAACAACGGCGGTCAGATAGTCGCGCGCCCATGCACGACGACGGGATGGCTCATCTCGGCGCAGCATTTCCGGGAACCCACCAGCAAGAACCAAGTGCATCAAGTCCTCTGCGATCACCGCCTGCTCTGGCTGTGCGGGAGGTTGACCCTGAAACGCCTGCATCAGAAACTGAGGACGGTCTCTGGCAATCTCTGCTGGTGAGAGTGGCAGCAATGTAACCAACGCCATTCGACCGGCGAGGCTATCTGCAATGCGCGGCAACGCCATCAAATCTGCCGAACCAGTCAGAATGAAGCGCCCCGCTCTGCGGTCTTCATCAACGCTGCGCTTCAAGGCACGCATCAATTCCGGGGCGCGCTGTGCTTCGTCGATGATTGCCCGATCGAGCCCCCGAATGAGCCCGACGGGATCTTGCCTTGCCGCTGCAAGCAGAACATCGTCATCAAGGGTGAGATACCGCATGTTTTCATCTGCGAACCCCTTGACGAGCGTGGTCTTGCCACTTTGTCGAGGTCCACTTACGAGCACAATGGGCGAATCCAGCAGGGCAGTTTCGACCTGAGACGCCGCAAAACGCGGAAAGTATGATGGTTCAGAAGCGGCCAATACGAAAAATATCCTCGTCTAATATGAAATTAGATATCGTCTAATATGAAATTTCCCATCGGACAATATGAATCACAATCTTTCTTATTCGTGCATTTCGTGACCTCACCGCCCACGATCCTGCGGTTGGCACCATGGCGTTCCCCACCGCTGGCGTCCGCTGTCAAACGTGCCACCACCCTCTTCGGGGATCGTGATGCGGATATAGCTTTGGCTGCAATCGTCTAGCCCGCCGACGCAGCGAGTGACCATACCCACTTCCCTTTCCCATGAGGTACGGTATCCGCCCGGACATTCAGTCCAAGTCTCGGAGCCCATATCGAGTTCGTAATCGACGCCCTCACCCCCGCCCGATCCGAAAGCGCAAAAGCCGAAGGGTGGTTTCAGCTTCTTCAGCCGCTTGACCATGTAGGATTTGGCATCGCCGCAGCCGGAGGGAAATCCGCCCGCAAGGCAGAGGATGACCTTGCAATCGATATCGTATGCTGCCGCCCGCGTGGGGTACGATGCAGTGAACGCGGCGAATGTAAGCGATAGTGCCATCCCCGCTCGGGTTATTGAATTTCCTGACAATCTGGCGCGCATACCGTCCCCCTTCTCCATTCATTCCTGAGCGAATGCAGGAGCAGGGGCCGGGCCAAGCGAGAAAAATCGGGCTTCCATAAACAATTTTCGACGCGCTGTGAGGCGCAGGGCGCGACTGGCGTGCGGTCGCCACGGTTCTTGCAATTTCGGGCTGCCATGAGCCTGGAAAAAGCAGATCGACTCAAAATGAATCACCATTTGAAGAGCGTGCGATTCATTCTGAATCACTGGCCCAATCGGGCGATTCAGATCGGGACCAGTGGCGTTTTCGCGCTGATGCTGGGGCTGACCTCGGCGCCAGCATCAGCAACTGTCATCGAGTTCGGCGAGAACGGTCGCAAGGAAGTCCGCGAGCGCCTCAACACCACGCAGCGCGCCCAACGGGTCGGACATAAGAAGCCGGAGATCGGCTCCAGTCCTATAGCCCACACTATCGAGACAGCGATCCCGGATATCGCAGCTAACCTGCAAACCGAGATCGTGATCATTGAGCCGCCCCATGTCATCACGACCGGATTGACCCTCGACGAATACGAACGCCAGCGCACAGGCCAGGGGTTCGAGCTGGTGCTCATCGAACCCGATGCGGGCGCAATAACCGATGACGTGACCCCGATCCTCGGGGCGAATATTCCCGTCGCCGCGCTGACTATTGCGCCAGCGACGCAAGCGCCAGCGAAAGAACCCAAGTCTCGGACATCCATCGCACCATTGGCGACGCCGACGCCCTTGCCGCGCCTGCACGCGCTGGCTCTCCGAGCCGCCCGAAACGCCGGGGTGCCAGCCGCCACCTTCCTCGCGATGGTGACGGAAGAAAGCGCGTGGCGGGTCGATGCGATCTCACCGAAGGGGGCGCTTGGCCTCGCGCAATTGATGCCCGGTACTGCAGTCGAACTCGGCGTCGATCCGCTCGACCCGGTCCAAAACCTCGAAGGCGGCGCGCGGTATCTCGCCCGCCAGCATGCCCGCTTCGGCACCTGGGCGCTGGCACTTTCAGCCTACAACGCCGGGCCGCGCCGCGTCGCCGATCTTGGTGGCAACGTTCCCGATTTCCCCGAGACGCGCGGCTATGTCGCCCGCGTTCTCACTCGTGCAGCCCGCTTGGAGGCGCACGACCCCCGCTTTTCCCAACAGCCAGACAAGGACTACTGACATGGCATATACCCTCATCCGGCGCGCCGCACCGATCCTCACCTTGGCACTCGCCATCGGGATCGCGGCCATCGAGCCCGCCTTCGCGCAGGAACTGAAGAAAGCCGAAACCGGTCTCGAGAACTTCCTGAAGTTCTTCTCGGGCAATATGGGCAACATCATCGTCGCCTTCGCCATCATCGCCGCCGTCTTCGGCATCATGATGCGTCGTGCCTCGGTCGGCACCGCCGCCGGGATCGTCGTGCTCGCGATGGTGCTGGCCAACGCGAAAGACCTCGCCGATCAGCTCGACGCCTGGTTCTGAGCGGGGGTCGCCGACATGACACCGACCCCGCTCTATCAGGCCCTCACACGACCGCCCTCCTGGGGCGGGGTTCCGGTCATGCATTGGCTTGCGCTGGCTGTCGTCACGGTGATGACGCTGCAGCTTTCCAAATCCCTCGTCGTCGCGTTGATCGTGACAGCCCCGCTGTTCGGGTTGATCCGTTATGCGGCGTGGCGCGACCCGTGGTGGATCGAGACCTGGGCGATCCGACTGACAAAAACCCCGCCCCAGCGCAATGGCGGCCATTGGGGAGGGAATTCCTATGCCCCGTGGTAACCCCGCCCTGCGCTCGCTCGCCAATTGGCGGCTCCTCCGCCACGAGGAGCCCGCTTCAGCGCGCATCCCCATTACGCGCGCGGTTCGCCCCGATGTGCTGGCCACGAAGAACGGCGATGTGCTGTCGGTGTTCCGGCTGGACGGGATCGCACCCGACTGTATGGAAACGCAGGAGATCGAAGGCGCGCGGGATCTGCTCGCCCGCTTCCTGCGCACCGCCTGCGATGCCCGAACCGCCGCATGGGTGCATACCATCAAGCGCCGGATTACGCCCAATGAGGCAGGGCATCCAACCGCCGATCTTGATGGGTTCGCGGGTTATGTCCATCACATGCGGCTCGCAGAGATGGATGGTCTCTTCGAGATCGCCCATTACCTGACATTGGTCCGCCGCCCTCTGGTTCGACCCGTTCCACTGTTTGGTCGAAAGGATGAGGCAAACAATGCAAAACTTGAGCGATCTGAAGGTGTGCGCAAGCTCGATGAGGCGGCTCGCTCGGTGGAAAGCCTGCTCGGACGCCTCGGTCCGCTCAGACTGTCCATGACAAGCGGTGAACGCCCTGAACTTCTCACCTTTCTCTCCACCTTGGTCAACGGCTGCAATGCGCCTGTCCGCCCTGCCAAAACCGGTCTCGACAAGCTGATCCCCTCGCACCGCGCGATCTTTCGCGGCGAGACGATCCACCTGCGCGGGGCTGCGCCCGAAGACGAGCGGTTTGCGGCGATGATGGCGCTGAAGGGCTATGGCGAAGCGACATGGCCCGGCGCGCTCGACGCGATGCTGTCCGCCCCGGTCGAGTTCATCGCCACCCACAGCTTCACGCCCCGCGAAGTCTCCGAGACGTTGGGCCGCATGAAGTGGGTGCGTCGGCAGATGGATGTCGCCGATGACGAGGCGCGATCCCTGGCCGAGGGACTTTCGGATGCCATGGACGATGTCGCCTCCGCGCGCGAAGTCTTCGGAGACCACCACACAAGTGTTGCCGTTCTCGCCGATGACGAGACTGCCCTTGCAGATGCCGCATCGAGAATGGCTTCCATCATGACCGGCGCAGGGTTGAGGCCTGTGCGCGAGGATGTAGCGATCGAAGCCCTCTGGTGGGCGCAGATCCCCGGAAACGCAGGCTACCGCGCGCGTAAGGCGCTGATCTCTGCAACCAATCTCGCCGATCTGGCCCCCGCTCATGGTGCAGCCTCGGGACCACGCGGAAGTCACGTCCCATGGGGCACACCGGTCGCCATGCTGGAGACGACGCTCGGCACGCCCTACCGGTTCAGCTTCCATGAGGAAGGCAACAACTCCGGCGGCTCAACACTGGTCTTCGGACCGTCGGGCTCGGGGAAGACAGCGCTGATCGGATACCTCCTCGCCGCGTCACGCGCCCTGCCCCGCCCGCCGCGCATTTTTTGCTTCGACAAGGATCGCGGGGCGGAGGCGACAATCCGCGCCTTGGGCGGCACCTACGCCATGATCCGCCCCGATGAGACGGGACTGTTCAATCCATTCGCCAATTCTGTCGACGAGCGGAGGCAGGCGTGGCTGCGCCGCTGGATCACCGAACGGGTCGGCACTGTAACCCCGATGCAGCGGGATGCGATCAAGGAAGCGGTCGCGATGAATGCCGCCGCGCCACCGGAACTACGCCGCTTCTCGACCTTCGCACCCCTCTTCGGCGCTCTCGACGACGACCGCTCACTCAGCGATGCCCTTGCCGACTGGCATGGCGGCGGCGCGCGGGCATGGCTGTTCGACGGTATCGAGGATCGGCTCGATCTCTCGCCGGGTCTTTGCGGGTTCGATATGACCGCCGTCCTGCGCGATCCCGCCGGTGCCGAAGCGCTGGTCGATTACCTGTTCCACCGCCTCAGCCTTGCATTGGAATCTGGCGAACCGACGATCATCGTTCTCGACGAGGCATGGCGGTTGATCAAATCCCCGGTTTTTGCCGCACAGATCGAGGATTGGCTGAAGACGATCCGCAAGATGGGCGGCCTCGTCGTTTTCGTCAGTCAGGAACCGGAGGACGCGGCCCGCAGCGCTATTGCGCCCGCGTTGATCAGTTCCACCGCGACGAAGATTTTCTATCCGAACGAGACGGCGGATGAGGCGACCTATCGCGAGGTCTTCGGCCTCACCCCACGCGAGTTCGAGCTGGTCCGCACGACGCCGCGTGAGACGCGCTGCTTCCTCGTGAAACAGGGCGCGCGGGCAAGCCTCGCGCGGCTCGACCTCTCCGCCCATCCGGAAATACTCAAAGTCCTCAGCGGAACCGCAACATCGGTTGCCGAACTCGACCGGCTCCGCGCCCACCATGGTGAGCATTGGCTCCGCCCCTTCATGGGAGATATGATATGAGACCCCTCATCCTCGCAGTTACGCTCCTCGCCATCGGACCCGGTTGCACCGCCGTCCACGAAAGTCTTGTGCCCCATCGCGGTCTCACATCGCCCTGCGCCTGCCTCGACAAGGCCGTGCCGATCAACGATCCGGCCTTCCTCGACGCCATTGCAAAGAAAACCGTCTGATGCGCGCGCTCCGATCAGTTGTTCTCGCTGTCACGCTTCTCGGCACCACCTTGCCGTTCAGCAATGCGCGCGCCGGGGGCGTCCCAACCTTCGACAGTGCCAGCATCGCGCAATCGATCGCCCAGCTCCAGCAGTTGAAGCAGATCTACGGAATCGGCAACGATCAGCTCGACACGGCGCTGAAAGAACTCCAGCGCGCCATCGAGACGGTCGATGCGCTGCAAACGCAGATCACACAGCTGGAAACTCAGATCGACGCGATCACTGGAGCAAAGGGCATCTCCGATCTGCTCAATGGCAAAGCATTTCAGGATGCTCGCGACATCGCTGGCACGCTCGGTGAGATCAATGCGACGCTTGCAGGGTCAGATGCAGGATTGCCTGCGGGTGACATCGTCGGGATACGGGTCGCTGCGATGCGCGACGAGTTCGCGATCCCCGATGCCTCAGAGATCTACGATCCGACCCGCGCTCCTGTCGCCGTCGCGGCCCATAACTTCGCCAGCCAATCGACCATCTCGGCCATTGCCCTGTCGCAGGACGGGTTCGAGCGCGCGAACGGTGCGATAGGCCGGGTCGAGGGTCTCGTTGCGGAAATCGATGGCACGCCCGATCTCAAAGCCTCCGTCGATCTGAACACGCGGCTCATGGCCGAGGTTGCCTTCATGCTGGCCGACAAGGCCCGCATGGATGCCGCCGCCCACCAAATGCAGGGTGCGCTCGCCAACCAAACCCTGCGCGAAGACGAAGCAGGTGCCCGGCGCATGCGCTTGCGCGATCGTGCGGCGGTCAAATAAGTCATGGAATCGCTTGGAACCCTTACCGCCAATGTACTCGCGGCTATCGACGCAGAGGTCCACGGTTTCGCACAGGCCGGGTTCGAGGCGCTGACCGATCCGGTCTCGGATCTGATGGGGATGATGCTCATCCTCGGCATCGCCCATGCGCTCTACAGCCTTACCGTGACAGGCGCGGGTGGCAACTTTATCCAGCTGGCGATCCGCTATGCGATGGTCTGGGGCGTCGCGACATCGTGGTCGTTCTTCGCGCCCGTCTTCTACAATGTGGTCACCGGCACGCCGGATGATATTCTCGGCATTGTCGTCGATGCGACGGGTTTGGAGACCGGCCCAAGCGGCGGTGTTGCCGCCCTGATCAGCGGTTTTCTGGATACGGGCGTGAAGATCGGCGATCAGCTTATCGAGAACAGCGGCATCCGCACCCTCGCAATCGCGCTCGTGGGCATCATCATCCTGTTCATGATGCTGGTCGTCGCGGCGGGCGTGATCCTCGTCGGAGGCGTTTCCAAGATCGGCATCGGCCTTCTCACCGCCGTTGCACCACTCTTCATCGCCATGTTGATTTTCCGAGGAACCAAAGGGTTCTTCGATGGCTGGCTGCGCCTGATCGTCAGCTTCGCCATCACCTATCTCATGGCCATGCTCGCGTTAGGCTTCCTGCTCTTCCTCGCCGAGGATATTCTTCTGGATTACGAAAGCCGGAGCACCATCGCGGCGGTCGGCGAGACCGTCGAGTTTTTGCTCATCGTCATTCTCACCCTGTTCCTCCTGCGCCAGATTCCCTCCTTCGGTGCGGCCATTGCCGGATCGGCGGCCATCGGGATCGACGGACTTGCCGCCATGGATCGGGGCATGAACCGGGCGCACGGACTGCGCGGCGACGGGCGGGAACGCTTCATCTGGAAGAACCGGGCCGAAAGCCGCAAGGCCGCAGCACAATGGGTAGGCCGCAAACCAAGGCAAATTGCAGACGGGGTCAGGGCCCTCACCGGCAATCGGACCTCGCCGGTTCATGAAGCTCGGGCGGATGCTGCGAATGCTGCCCAGCGAATTGCGCCCGGTAGAGAGCCAACCACTCCGATGGCAAGCGCCACGTATGGCGCCGCCAGTCGTGCAAAAGGCGCAGCATTCAACCGCTTCATCCCCGATCCAGATGGGTATGGCGCGCAACCGGGTGATGACGGGTACGACCTCATGACGAGAAGAGGCAGAGAATGATGGATTCAGGCGATATTTGGGAAGAAGAGATCTACGCTTCCGCCAAGGCTTCCGAACGCCGCGCGTGGCGTGTGGCGATCGGTGCGGGGGTGCTGGCTTTGCTCGGCCTCGGACACAGCGCGATCACCTTGTCGAAACATCAGATCGAACCGGTGGTCATCGCCATCGACAAGGCGAGCGGCCTGCACGAGGTCCGCTCGCGCCTCGGCACCGTGACACTCGATGACAACGAGGCCGTCACCCAGAGCTATCTCTTTCGCTACATCCGCGACCGCGAAACCTACGATCCGATGGACAACATCCCCCGCATCGAGGCGGTCTATGCCGAGAGCGAGGGAGATGCTGCTGACAGTCTCGCCGCAGTCTGGGGTTCGGAAAACCCCAACCACCCGACCACTCTTTATGGGGATCGTGTCCGGGTCACCGTCGCGATCCGCTCGATCAGCTTCATCGACGCCGATACCGCAAGCGTACAGCTCAGGAAGACCGTGCAATCGGGTAGGACGCGCGACACCAGCGACTTCGTGGCCACGGTGGATTTCCGCTTCGCCACGGGCGGCGAGCGTCTGATCGAAGCCGTCTGGGCCAACCCTCTCGGTTTTACCGTCACAGCCTACAGAATCGATGCGATGAGCTTTGGAGAAACAGATGCGTGATTTTAATCGTGCCGCCCTGCCCGCCCTCTTCCTCGGGATGGCGATGGTCATGGGCCCTGTCCCCGCCGCCCTCGCTGGCGAGACCGGCATTGCCGGGTTCCAGGACGCGCGGATCAAGACCAATTTCTACGATCCCGGCGAGGTCTATCGGGTAGTGAGCCATTTCGGATTCGTGACCTCGATCCAGTTCAAGAAGGGCGAGCTGGTCGAGAGCGTCCAGCTCGGTGACAGCGTCTCCTGGTCGGTCGAACGCCTTGCCCGCGGCGACATGCTTTCCATCGTGCCGCTGGAGGAAGCGGCGCGCGGGACCAACATGACCGTGACCACCGATGCGAGGATCTACGTCTTCGACATGGTCGCACGCCATGCCACCAGCCCCGACGCACCGGAAATGACGTTCCTCTATCGTTTCGACTACCCAATCACCGTCGCAGAAATCGAAGCCGAGGCGACGGCCCGCGCTGCAGAGGCGGCTAAGATAGACGGGTTCGACGATGTTCTCCGCACTGCCGAAACAGATGGCGAGGCACTGAACGGAGCCTATCGCGCGACCGGTGCGCCAATCCTTACGCCAAAAGCCATGATTGACGACGGCGAGAAAACCTATCTGCGGTTCCGGAAGGGGTCGAGCCATCCAGCGGCGTTTCTCGTCGCCCGTGATGGATCGGAATCGTCGGTCAACACATCCACGCTGGCCGATGGCACACTCGTCATCCACCAGACCGGGCGCGCCTTCACCCTGCGCGGACGGGATGGTCAGACCGTCTGCATCTTCAACGATGCGATCCTCGCGGTAGAGAATGGCGAGACGGCTCCACACGGTATGCAGCGGCGCGTGACCATGAATGCAGCAAAGGTTTCCGAGACGGTCGTGCAGGCGAAGACCGATCCGATCACAAATGCCATTGGCGGGTTCTTCGCCTCCCTGCAGGCTACTCCATCCGCAGGAGATGCGCGATGAGCAGAAGCGATATACTGGACAAGAAAATCGGCGACCGGGTCGATGCGCTGCAAGGTAAGCGCCCGTCTCCCATCAACACCCGCAACGCTGCTATCCTCGCCGGAGCATTGGCCTTGGGCGGCGGATACTTCGGAGTGAAAGCGAGCGACGCGGTAGTGCCAGAGAACAAACCGCTGGATGTAACGGCGGCGCAGGCTCCGGCCGCACCGCCTCGACGCGATACACTCTTCGCGGCCCCGGCGATGCCCCTGCCCCCGATCGAAACCGGTCCCTCTGACCTTGAGATAAAGATGGCCAACCTCATGGGGGCCGTCGAAAATCTCGGCGCGCGCATCGATGCTGTTGCAACGGCCCCTTCCGCACCGACTGTTGACCCGGCCGCCCAAGCCTTGCTGGAAGAACTGCGCAACCTCGCCCAAAGCAATGAAGCGATGCGCAAGGATCTGGAATCTAGGATTGAGAGTGCCGAAACCAGCCGGCGAAACGAAGCCCGAGACCGTGAAGCTCTGGAAATGCAGATCGCCGAATTACGAGCCGAGATGCTCAGCGGCCAGAGATTCGGATCTCGAGTGCCGTTTGCCGAGGATGAAGATGGCGAAGACCCGGCTGCAGTCGCTGCCTTGGCGGAGGCCGAACACCGCCGGGATATGGAACGCCTCCGTCTGGAGGCAGAACTCGCCCGTGCCGACCGGCTGGAATCCGAACGACTCGAACGCGAGAGGGAAGCCCGCGCCCATGAGCGCGAGAAAGAACTGCGTTCGCTCGACGCCCATTACACAGGTAGGGAAGCGGACAGGGAGGCGGCGCAGGAGGACCGTCAACGCCGCGATGCCGTCGAGCGTGAGGCTCGCGAAGCCGCAATCGCGCGTATGGATACGTTGGAGGCCAAGCGTATCGCGCAGGCGAATACACGCCTTGCCGAAGAGCGGGCGCGCCGAGATTCCGGCGGGGTTGCTTTCGAAGAAGCCGGGACCATTGCCTCTGCCGCCGGTCCCGCAGGATCAGCCCTTTCATCCCGTCAGCGCACTGAACAAGGCATTCGTCAGACCCGGAATGAGGCGTGGCTCGACACGGCCGCGCAAGAAGGGATCGAAACCGCCTATGCCGTCAATCTTCCCCATCCGGACAGGCTGATCGCGCAAGGCACTCTCATCACCGGAATCATGGAAACCGCGATCCAGTCCGACCTGCCGGGCGGAATTCGCGCCGTGGTCAGCGATCCCGTCTGGTCGGCGGATGGTTCCTCCATCCTGCTTCCCGCCGGATCGCGTCTGATCGGCCAGTACCGCTCGGATATCGCGATCGGGCAAACCCGTGTTCTCGTCGCCTGGACCCGCGCCATCACCCCCGACCACCGCTCCGTCAGCCTCGGCTCCTCCGGCGCGGATGCTCTCGGACGCGGCGGTCAGGGCGGAAAGGTCGATACGCATTTCGCGCAGAAGTTCGAGGCAGCCTTTCTCGTGTCCATCGTCACGGGGTTGGCGAATTTCAGCACGGGGGCGGTCACTGCGGCTCCTTACCTGAACGAGGGCATCGATAACGGGATCGCCGCCAGCGCCGATGCGGCCAATGGCACGCTGGAGGAATATCTCTCCATCTCGCCGACCATCCATATCGATCAGGGTTCTCCGGTCACCGTCTTCGTCCAGCGCGATCTCTACCTGTGACCGCGCTACTGCAAGCTGCCCCGACATCAGGTGGGTATTTCGAGCAGGCCATCGCCCCGCTGCGGCCCTTGATGGATGCGCCCGACACCATCGAGGTCGCGGTCAATCCTGACGGCACCGTCTGGACCGAGCGCGCGGGGGATGCGGTGATGGCGAAGACGGATATCCGCCTCGCCGGTTCTGCATTGACCCTCCTTGCTTCGCAGCTCGCCTGCGGGCAGGCGCTGAGTGCCAATCGCCCCATCTTGTCCGGTGACGTGCCCCACAAGGGTGAGAGCTGGCGAGTGCAGATCGTCGGGAAACCTGCCGCAGAGACCGGCTATGCCATCGCCTTGCGGCGTAATGTCCTTACCGATCTGTCGCTGGACGATCTCGCCGCGGCGGGGGCTTTCGACCGGGTGCGAGCCACAAGTCCGGCAGGGGAGCGTGATGAGATCAGGGCCCTGTTTGACGGTGGGGATATCACGGGCGGTCTGCGCAAGGCTGTCGCCGCGCGCTGGAACATCCTCGTCTCGGGCGGCACATCCAGCGGCAAGACCACCCTGCTCCGCGCCCTCCTTCACGAAATCGACCCCGCTGCCCGTCTCATCACCATCGAAGACGGGTTCGAACTGCGACCCCGGCACGCCAACCGGGTCGAATTGCGGGCGTCATCCACCGGACCCAACACGCCGCCGGCCCTCCTCGAAGCCAGCCTGCGCCTGCGCCCCGACCGCATTATCCTTGGCGAGTTGCGCGGCACCGAGGCCTGGTCGTTCTGTGAGGCCATCAATACCGGCCATCCCGGCGCGCTCACCACCATCCACGCTAACAGCCCCGATGCCGCCTTCGAGCGCCTCGCTCTCATGGCCATGCGCGCAGGCCTCGGGTTAAAGCGTGTCGAGATTATCGATTATGCCCGGTCCGTTCTCGATCTCGTCGTTCAGGTCGAGCGGAAGGACGGGAGGCGGGGGGTGGCAGAGGTGCTGGTATTGGGTGAATGACTAACACCGCCAGCGATCTACCGGACTTGGAAATGCATTTCATGTGGTAAAACGCATAAATTGTCTTTATGATGAAAAGCGCATATTGCATACTTATGCTTTAAAGCGCATAGTACCATGATGAAGACCCTTGCCAGAAACTCTCATCAAATCGGTGCCGCCATACAACGTGTACGAAAACAGCGCGGCTTGACGCAGAGTCAGCTCGCGGAACGAGCCGGGTTGCGCCAGGAAACGATCTCGATAATCGAGAACGGCGAGAAAGCCTCGCGGATACCGTCGATTCTGCGCGTGCTGGCTGCACTCGATCTGGAGCTGATAATCCAGTCCCGCTCGCGCGGGCATGAAGACGATATAGAGGCGCTGTTCTGATGGGACGACGCAGAACCCATCGGCCCTTGCGCACCTATCTGAATAACCGCCACGTCGGCACACTGAACCGAGAACCAGGTGGTGCCATTACTTTTGCATATCACGCGGGTTGGCTGGACGTGGATAACGCCATTCCAGTTTCGCTGTCGCTGCCCCTGCGCGAAATGCCCTATCGCGGTACAGCTGTCGCAGCGGTCTTCGAAAATCTTCTCCCCGACTATGATCCACTCCGCCGCCTCGTCGCAGAGCGAGTCGGAGCACAAGGAACCGACGCATGGAGTCTGCTTTCAGTCATCGGTCGTGATTGCGTCGGGGCCTTGCAATTCGTACCCGAGGACGAAGATGCCCCGGACAGCACAGGGAAAATCGAAGGCGAGAAGCTCGATGATGCCGCGATCGAGCATATCCTGAAACATCTCGGGCGGGCACCGCTCGGACTGGCTCCCGATGATGGATTTCGCATATCGGTCGCGGGAGCTCAGGAAAAGACCGCGCTCTTGCGCCATGATGGCGATTGGATCAGACCATATGGCACGACCCCGACGACACATATCTTCAAACCCCCAATCGGAGCACTGCCCGGGGGTATCGATTTGTCAAACAGCGTCGAGAACGAGTATTTTTGCCTACGTCTTGCGGGGTCATTCGGCATACCAGTGAACACGGCCACGATTGAAACCTTCGGCGAGACGAAAACACTCGTCATCGAGCGATTTGATCGCCGTCGAACGACAGAAGGCCGTCTTCTGCGTCTGCCACAAGAGGATTGTTGTCAGGCGCTCTCAATACCCCCCACGCTCAAATACGAAGATCAGGGAGGACCAGGCATAAACGCTATCCTCGAATTGCTGCGCGGCAGCGATACGCCCCTGGACGATCAGGCGATATTTCTCAAGGCGCAGATCGTGTTCTGGCTGATCGGCGCGACCGACGGTCATGCAAAGAACTTCAGTCTTTTCCTCAGCCCCGGTGGGCGTTTTCGAATGACACCGCTCTATGACATTCTGACGGCCCAGCCCGCTCTCGACGCAGGGCAGGTTGACCGCAAGCAAATGCGCATGGCCATGGCGGTCGGAGGGAACCGCTATTACCGTTTCGATAGAATCATGGGACGCCATTTCGTGCAGACAGCGACACTTGGCGGGTTCTCGGAAGCGCGTGGCCGACAGATCGTTACGGAGATCGCGGACACAGCTCTCGATGCCCTCGACACTGCAGCAACGGCCCTGCCATCAAATTTTCCCTCAAACATTATTGAGCATCTGCGCAATGGGATTCAGCAACGACGCAACCGACTGACTTTCCTTGAGTGAGCATGTACAGCTTTGCAACTCCTATCGGGTGAAGAACACAGCTTAAAACTAACCGATATCGAGACGGAATGTGTACGAATGCGATCAGATGATCCGCATCACCCTCGACTGTTTTTCGCACGCCAGCGCATGTTCAGCGCGGCGCATCCGATCCTGCCGACCTGGCGTCAGGTCCAGTCGCGGTTCGGTTGGCGGCAATGGATGAGGCACAAAGGCCTGCACGGTCTCGCCACCAGTGGAAACCTCCCGGTAAGTGCCAGTGCTGCGCATCGAGCGACAATCCATTTACTGTGATCGGTAGGAAAGATGCCTTTACCAGACATCGACACGCCGCCAACCATTCCGGGGTTTTTCCTTGTAAATTCGGAATAATATTCCGAATTTACAAGGATAAGTTGATGATGACGCGATAGATCATCGAGCGTCCCCCGGCTTCGGAACGTCGGAGAATTCGGGACCGTTCAAGGGCCACCAGATCCCTAGTTGCCGTTGGCCCCGATGCTCCGCTGATTTTCGCGTAGCTTCGTGCGGAAAGACCATCTTCCAACCTGCGCGGCCCTTGAGCGAAGAGTCTTTCGAAAACAGCCCGCTGCCGACTCGACAAAGCAGTGTCGTGGCGAATGAAAAAACGGTTCTTCTGGATGAGGAACAATGTTTCCGACTTCGCGGACCCCGCCGCTGCCGTAATCGTCTGCAGGAACCACAGGACGAAAACGGTCACATCGATAAAATGCTGCGATAATTGCCGCCCTAACTGCAGTGCATCGTAATAGGCGCGCTTGTCCCGCTCGATCTGCCGCGAAAGTGCAAAAGGCAGGGCTTCGGCACGGGCGAAGACATGCTCGACAAGGGCGCGCCCGATCCGCCCACACAGCGCCCTCGGATGGAAACCGCCATGCCCCGAAACTATCATCCCGATGGACCAGAGGCCGACCGTGCACTAACTTTTACCTCGGACCACTCAGTGGGGGCTGATCAATCACAACCAATCGCCCGTTCCGCAATCGTGAGCGATAGAACCTGTTTCTATAACTCAGTTCTGAACTGATCATCAGCAAAAAGGACAACATCTCAAAGCCTAAATCATCCTTGTAATCTTGGAGTGCGGCTCCAATAATGCAAGGATGATTGACAGGCGTATTCAACCGATTCTGATAGAGTTGCTGGATGAAAGTCCCGCCGTCGCCCTGCTTGGCCCCCGCCAGGCCGGCAAGACGACATTAGCCCGTGAGATCGGCGAAGGCCGCGACGCCCATTACATCGATCTCGAATCTGAACAAGGCCGGGCGCGAATGGCCGATCCTGAAGCTTATCTCTCAGATTTCGAAGGCCAGTTGGTCATCCTTGATGAAGTTCAGCGCATGCCCGGCCTGTTCCAGAACCTGCGCGGAATCATAGACGAACGACGGCGCGCAGGTCAGGGGACGGGGCAATTTCTGCTCCTCGGCTCGGCGTCGATGGACCTGCTTCGCCAATCCTCCGAAAGTCTCGCCGGGCGGATTGCCTATCTCGAACTCGGCTCGTTCGACGCGACGGAAGTCGATGACATCGACCGGCTGTGGCTACGCGGCGGATTTCCCGACAGCTATCTGGCTAAAACCAACCGAACGAGTATGCGCTGGCGGCGCGATATGATCCGGACCTATCTCGAACGCGATGTCCCACAATTCGGGCCACGCATCCCGGCGGAGACCCTGCGCCGGTTCTGGACGATGCTTGCCCATGCTCAAGGGGGGCTACTGAATGCCTCGGTCTTCGCCCGCAGCCTGGGCGTCGATGGCAAGACGGTCGCGGGCTATCTTGATCTGCTGGTCGATCTGTTGCTGGTCCGGCGACTGGAACCCTGGAGCGGGAACGT
>CAKZUT010000037.1 GCA_937922185.1 uncultured Neomegalonema sp. | reverse complement strand
CGCGTTGCTGCCCCCTCTTCTCGGAGGCGACTGGGGTTTCTGGTTCTACAATGCGCTGGTCCTTCTGGTCATCGCCTGCCCCTGCGCGCTGGTCATCTCGACGCCCGTCTCCATCGTCGCATCGCTCGCCGCCTCTGCGCGCGCCGGTGTTCTGATCAAGGGTGGTGCCTATGTCGAGGCTCCGAGCCGGACGACGGCTCTGGCGATGGACAAGACGGGGACGATCACGATGGGCGAGCCGGAGGTGGCCACCATCCATCCGCTCGGAGACGCGACCGAACGTGATCTCCTGTCTCTCGCGGCGGCGCTGGAGGCGCGCTCCTCGCATCCGCTCGCCCGTGCGATCCTGAACCGCGCCGAGGCCGAGGGTCTCGCCGTTGCCGCCGCCGAGGAGACGCGCACCGTTCCGGGCCGTGGTCTAGAGGGGCACATGGACGGGCGGGCGGTCTGGCTCGGCTCCGACCGGTTCGCGGAAGAACGAGGCCATGGCGACGCGATCCCGCACGATCTGCGCGACCGGATCGAGGGGGCCGGTGCCACGCTCGTCGCGGTCGGCGACGAAAGCGGGATCGTTGGTATTCTGGAACTGCGGGACCGGATCAGGCCGGACGCGAAGCATGTCGTCGCGAAGCTCCATGCACAGGGCGTGGGCACCGTCATCATGCTGACCGGCGACAACGAACGCACCGCCCGATCCGTCGCCGCCGAGGTGGGTATCGACGAGGTTCGCGCCGAACTGCTGCCCGAAGACAAGGTCACTGCCATCGAGGAACTCGTCGCCTCCCATGACATGGTGGCGATGATCGGCGATGGCGTGAATGACGCTCCGGCGATGGCGCGCGCCCATTACGGGATCGCCATGGGGGCCGTCGGCTCGGATGCCGCGATCGAGACGGCCGATATCGCGCTGATGACCGATGATATCGCGCGCGTTCCCTGGCTTATCGGTCATTCGAGGCGCACGATGTCGATCATCCGGCAGAACATCGGCATCTCGCTGGCGACGAAAGCCGTTTTCGTCGTGGCGACCGCCTTCGGTATGGCCTCGATGTGGGGTGCCATCGCCGCCGATGTCGGCGTATCGCTGCTCGTCGTCGCGAACGCCCTGCGGCTCTTGCGCGCAACCGATGTCGATCGGGAGCCGCGCGATGGAACGCCTGTCGGCGAACGGCTGGGGAAAGCCGCCCTTGCACGCTGACCTGCCGCACGCGACCGGTCCCGCTATGGAAAGAACGGGCAGTAAGTCCGTAAAAAGAGGGTTGAACCTCTAGTAGCTATAACTTGTATACGCATCCCTCGAAACGGAATTACCGATGGAAAACCTGCGGTGTCACTGAGACTTATCCGGAAGATCCTGTGGGCAGGCGTGGGCGTCGTGGCGCTCGCGTTCGTCTACCTGTTGCTCCGACCGGAGCCGACGGTCGAACGGGCCGGGGCGGTGCAGCCGTCTTTCGATGCGGTCTTCGAGCTGACGGATCATCGGGGGGAAATTCGCACGCAGGAAGACTTCGCGGGGCGCTGGATGCTGGTCTTCTTCGGTTTCGCGAACTGTCCGGATGTCTGTCCGACGACGCTGGCCGAGGTGGCTGCGGTGATGGACGGTCTCGGGCCGAACGCCGAACGGGTCCAGCCTCTCTTCATCTCCATCGATCCGGCGCGGGACACGCCGGAGGAGCTGGCAAATTTCGTTCCGGGCTTCGATGCCGGAATCGTCGGCCTTACCGGAACGCCCGGCCAGATCGAACGGACGGCGGCGAGCTTTCATATCTTCTACGAGAAGATCGAGGAGGCCGAGGCACCCGATGGCTACACGATGGGGCATTCCTCGCAGCTTTTCCTGTTCGACCGCCAAGCGCGCTACGCGATGTCCTGGTCCTATGGAACACCGGCGGAGGCTATTCTCGCCGACCTGAAGGAGCGGCTTTTTCCATGATGTCCAGACTTTCTCCCGATGCCGCGTTGACGGGCGCGTGGATCGTCGCGCTCGCATCCTCGCTCGCAGTGCTGTTCATCGGCGAGGTACTGGGTCAGGCGCCTTGCGTGCTCTGCTGGTTCCAGCGGGCCTTCATGTTCCCGCTGGCGATCGTGCTCGGTCTCGGTCTGTGGTGGAACGACGCCCGCGTGGGCCGCTACGCCATCGTCCTGGCGCTCGGCGGTGCCGCCATCGCCGCGTGGCATCTGGGCCTCTACTGGGGGTTCGTGCCCGAACCGATCCGGCCCTGTACCGCGACCGGGCCATCCTGCACGGATGCCAACCAGCTTGTCTTCGGCGTTCCGATCCCGCTGCTCGCGTTCCTCGCCTTCGTCCTCATCGCCGTCCTGTCAGCCCTATCTCTGAAGGGAGAACCCGTATGAACCGCCGTTCCATGATCCTTTCCGTCGGTGGACTCGCCGTCGCCGCCTTTGCCGGTGCAAGCTGGTACGCGACGCGACCGGAACCCGTCGTGGCGACCGCCTCGACCGTTCCGGAAATGCCCGAGGGTCTGATCCGATCCCATTCGCCAATACTCGGTCCCGAAGACGCCCCCGTGACGATCGTCGAGTTCTTCGACCCCGCCTGCGAGGCTTGCCGGAGATTTCATCCGGTCGTGAAGGAGATCCTCGCCGAACACGACGATGCGGTGCGGGTCGTCATCCGCTATACACCATTCCATGGCGAAGGATCGGAAATCGCCATCCGCGTTCTCGAAGCGGCCCGGATGCAGGACAAGTTCGAGCCGGTTCTCGAAGCACTACTGGCGCAACAACCCAGATGGGCATCGCACGGAAACATGCGTCCCGACCTGATCTTGCGTGTCGCCGCCGCCGCCGGATTGGACATGGAGGCGGCAAAGGGCCAGATGCTCGCACCCGGCGTCGTGGCCGTACTCAATCAGGATCGTGCAGACGTACAGACGATGGGGGTGCGCCAGACGCCGACCTTCTTCGTGAACGGCAAGCCGCTCGATCCCTTCGGAGCGGACGAGCTTCGCGCGCTTGTGGCGGCCGAGGTTGCCGCTGCCACCGAGAGCTGACGAACCAAACCGAGAGGACGAAGGATGGGATACCCGATCCGCACGCTGCTCATGGCCCTGATCATCGGCTTACCTGCTACCGTCTATGCCGGTTCCGAAGCCGTGACCGTCGAGAATGCCTGGGCACGGGCCGCTATCGGGACGAGCCGTCCCGGTGCGGCCTATATGGACATATCGAACACGGGCGACGAGGCGGTCACGCTGACCGGGATTGAAACCGATATCGCGATGATGCCCATGATCCACCGGAGCGCGACCGACGCGAAGGGCGTCAGCTCGATGTCGATGGCGGGCGATATCGTCATCGCGCCGGGCGAGACGGTGATGCTGGAACCCGGCGGCTATCACGCCATGCTGATGAAGCTTCGGCAGCCGATGGAAGAAGGGGAATCCTTTCCCCTGATCCTTCTCTTCTCGGATGGCGGTATCGTGGTCGTCGAGGTTCCGATCCTCGGCATCGCGGCGCGTGGTCCGGAGGGCTGATGCGCCGACGTTCGATCCTGCGTCTGGGTGCGGCGGGCCTGACGGCCCTCGGCGTGACGCTGTTCGTCGGCTGGTGGCAGGTGGACGGTCCCGGTGCGCCGGAACGGCCCCGGAGCGCGCTGCCGCTGCCGCTCTCCGAGATGGCGTTCGATCTCACTGACCACGAGGGTAAGCCGGTCGGACCCGAAACGCTGATCGGACGGCCTTCTATGGTCTTCTTCGGCTTCACCTACTGCCCCGATGTCTGCCCCACCACGCTGTCGGACATTTCCGGGTGGCTGGAAGCCATGGGGGCTGATGCCGGGGGGTTGGAGGTCGTCTTCGTCACCGTCGATCCGGAGCGCGATACCGTCGAGGCGATGGCCGAATACGTCGGCTACTTCCACCCCGCGATCCGCGGCTGGACCGGGCCGGAGGCACAGGTGAGGCAGGCTGCCGACGGCTTTCGCGCGACCTTCGAGAAGGTCGCGACGGAAGGCGGCGGTTACACGATGGACCATACGGCGAGCGTGTTCCTGTTCGACGAAGCGGGGCGCTTCGTCAGCACGATCGACTACCATGAGGCGAGGGAGACCGCCGTGCCGAAGATCCGCCGCGCGATAGACCGAAAAACGGAAGCGACCGGATGAAGATGCGTCGTCTCGCCTTGGCTATCGCCTTCGCCGCCGTTGTCGTGCCGGCTCATGCCATCGAGCCGGACGCGCCGGGCATCGAACCGGCCGAAACCGGCCCGGCTGGACCCGCTATCGAAGCCCGTTCCCCGGACGATGCGACCGACGAGCCGTCTTCCGACACCTTCGCGCGCAGGATCGAATCCGGGGAGACGCTCGATGCGGTTCTGTCCGAAGCCGGGATCACTGCGTCCGACCGTGCGGAGGTCGCGCTCGCGCTCGGCGCGGAATACGACCTGCGCCGCTTGCGTCCCGGTCATCGGATCGGCGTCTCGATGTCGGTCGATGGCCGACCCCACCGCGTGGGCCTGACCGTTGAGGACGGCGTGCTGATCGAGGCATTGTTCGGCGCGCAACCGCGAACGCGCATCGTCGCTCCCGATCCCGAGATCGTCTTCCGGGCAGCGGATGCGACCGTCGAGACGTCGATTGCTCAGGCTCTCGCAGAGGAAGGCATTCCGACCCGCTTTGCGGTCGATCTGGCGCAGATGCTGGGGGGTACGGTGGATTTTCGGCGCGACCTCGACGGCGGAGAAACCCTTCGCCTTCTCTGGCACGAAGCGAAAGTCGCAGGCGAGAGGATCCGTCAGCCCGAACTTGCCTTCGCCGCTCTGGAACTCGACGGAGCGCTCTACGAGATCGTCTGGCCGGAGGACGGAACAGGCAGAGCCACCATCTATCTCGACGGCGAGATACTGCGCGTCTTCGCCCAGCCTGTCGAAGGTGCCCGGCTGACCTCCGTTTTCGGACGGCGCAGACATCCCGTCCACGGTGATGTCCGTATGCATACCGGCGTCGATTTCGCTGCCGCGCGCGGGACGCCGGTACAAGCCACTGCGCCGGGGAAAGTCGCCTTTACCGGATGGCGCAGCGGCTACGGGCGAATGGTGGACGTCGCCCATGGCTCGGACACCCTGACACGATACGCTCATCTCAGCGCCATCGCCGAGGATCTGGCTGTAGGGAAGCGCGTGGTTGCCGGAGACATGATCGGCAAGGTCGGCGCGACGGGAACCACTACAGGTCCGAGCCTGCATTACGAGGTACATGTCGAAGGCCGTCCCAGAAACCCGCTCGCCGACGAGCGTCTCGGAGAAATCATCGCACGCGAAGAGGACGACGGAAACCGCCTGATCCGATTGAACGCGGCACGCTCCGAACTCGAAAAGAGGCTTGCAGGTGCAGCCATTCCGAAATCCGAAGAAAGGCTCTGATCATGCTCGCCCTCCTGCCTCTGGACGCCGCCCCGACATCCGCAATCCTCGATAGCCCGTCGATACGGTCGAAGGAGCTTTGACGATGGAAACGCTCTCCCCGGTCGCCCTCGGATTCTTCGGCAGCCTCGCGGCTGGTTTGATGACCGCCCTCGGCGCGATCCCGGTGTTGTTCGGACGCGTTCCCTTAAGAGCGACGCGCGATCTTCTGCTCGGCTTCGCCGCCGGGGTCATGCTGGCGGCTTCTTTCTTTTCGCTGATCATTCCGGCGCTCGATGCGGCGGAAATTCGTTTCGAGAACGACGCCGCACCGGCGGCCATCGTCTGCCTCGCGATCCTGCTGGGCATGGGCGCGGTGGCGCTGATGAACGAGAAGCTGCCGCACGAGCATTTCAAGTCGGGCAGGGAGGGGCCGGAAGCGGCGTCGCTGCGGCGCGTCTGGCTGTTCGTCATCGCGATCACGATACACAACTTTCCCGAAGGTCTCGCCGTCGGTGTGGGATTCGGAGCCGATGGCCTTTCAGGCGGGCTTCCGCTGGCGATCGGCATCGGTTTGCAGAACGCGCCCGAAGGACTGGCCGTGGCCGTCGCGCTTCTCGGCGAAGGTTACAGCAGGGTTCGGGCATGGGGAATCGCGGCCCTGACTGGCCTCGTGGAACCTGTGGGCGGACTGATCGGTGCGGGTATCATCACCTTGTCGGAACCGCTGCTCCCCTGGGGTCTCGCCTTCGCGGCGGGGGCGATGCTCTACGTCATCAGTCACGAGATCATTCCGGAGACGCACCGGTCGGGCCACCAGAACAGGGCCACGCTCGGACTCGCGGTCGGTCTGGTCATCATGTTGTTCCTGGATGTCTGGTTGGGGTGAGGCGGTGAGATGATGAATTCCTCTTCCCGCGCTGGAGCGTTCGCCCTTCTGACCGCCCTTCTGATCGATCAGGGTACGAAAGCGGTCGTCGTCGCGAATGCCGCCGAACTCCGCTCCGTCGTTCCGGTGTTTCCGGGCTTCAATCTCGTCTTCACGCGCAACGATGGCGTTACCTTCGGCCTGCTCAGCGGCGTACCATGGTGGGGGCTTGTCGGACTGGCGCTTGCCATCTGCGCGTGGTTGGCGACTCTGATGCTGCGCACCCATAGT
>CAKZUT010000036.1 GCA_937922185.1 uncultured Neomegalonema sp. | reverse complement strand
GTGCGCGACCTTGGTTTCCACCCGGAAGGGCAGGCACGATGACGACCCCATGAACATCCAGCGCACCATCCCGTCGCCCCCCGGCGAGGACTACGAAACGGATTTCCACGCCTGGCTCGGCGCTCAGGCAGACGCCCTGCGAGCGGGCGATCCGACCCGGCTCGACTGGCCGAACCTGCTTGAGGAGGTCGAAACCTTGGGCCGCTCCGAACGCAACGAACTCTTCAACCGCCTTCGCACGATCATCGAACATCTTCTGAAATACGAATACGGTCTCGACCGTAACCCGGCTGCTGGTTGGAAACGAACAATCATCGGACAGCGCCCCAGGCTGCTGGATCATATCAACCAGAGTCCAAGTCTCCGACCGATCGCATCGACCATGCTTCAGGAACTTTACGAGGACGCCAGACGGCAGGCTCTGGCGGCATTTGAAGAATACGAGCAATTCCGGCTCTCCGAGTACGAGGCGGCGCTTCCCGTGACCGTGCCTTACACGCTCGATCAGATTCTCGACAAAGACTGGCTCCCCACCCCTATCGACGCGCGATGACCACGCCCATCAGCTCCAGGAAATCCGCCTCGTCCCGCACGGCGGCGATCTCCGCCATGGTCGCTGTATAGCCCCAGCGCGCGGCCATTGCCCGGTATCGCGGCCCCCGCCATGACAGCAGCCGCCGATAGGCGCGGCGGATAAAGGCATCCGGGTCCACCGCATCCGGCGCATCGCCCGTCTCGCGCAGGTAATCCGCCCAGACATCGCGCAGGAAGCCCTCATTGTAATACATCGGCTTCGGGTCGCGGTCGAAGCGCCGGGCCAGTTCCTCCGTATGGTCTTCCTCCTCGCGGATATAGAGGATCGCCGAATGCCCCGCGAGAGCACTCATCACCGGGTCTTGCGCGTCATCCGGCTCCACCACCTCGCACAGGCTCCCGCTCGTGTCGCACAGGAAATGGTCATAGCCATAGACCCGCTTGGCCCGCGCGATGAAATGCCCGGTATCGTGCATCGCCGCGATTTCCGCCTCGCGGTGCTGTCGCTGGCGGCGCACATATTCCTCGAAAGGGATACCCCCCCGGCCCGGATCACCCGGCCTGCCCAGATAGGTGGACAGCGGCGACAGGTTGTCGAAGGTGATGTTCGACGCGATATAGATCGAATCGCTCATCAGCAATTCGCGCAGCAGCGGCGATTTCATCGCCTCGGTCTTGAAGTTATCGACGATATGCTCGCCCATATACCGGGTGCCGATGCGGTAATCGACCGAGTAGTGGAACCACCGTTCCTCGCGCAGGAAGGTCGCGATCCGGGTCTTGCCGACCCCGGACATGCCGAAAATCACCACCGAGCGTTGCGGCATGGCGCGGAACGCCCGTGGACTGTCGAACAGCATCGTGCCTCTCCATTCACCTCATGCCCGATCTCTACCGGGCGGTGCAAAAAGCGTCCATCCCGTTTGACGCTGTCGATGCACCGCGATATAGCAGCGGCCTTGCCCTCCGGTTACGGGGGGCATTACCCGTGCGCCCGTGGTCCGTGAAAGCGGAAGCCTGTCGCTTCGCGAGAGTGAAGAGAAGGAGGGCGCGTTGCAGACGAAGCGGCATTTTCGCCGCGAAGAGGATAGTATGACCAAACGCACGCAATCCAAGTACAAGCTTGACCGCCGCATGGGCGAAAACATCTGGGGCCGTCCGAAATCCCCGGTCAACCGCCGCGAATACGGCCCCGGCCAGCATGGCCAGCGCCGCAAGGGCAAGATGTCCGATTTCGGCATCCAGCTTCGTGCCAAGCAGAAGCTGAAGGGCCATTACGGCGATCTCACCGAAAAGCAGTTCCGTCGCATCTACACCGAGGCCGAGCGTCGCCGGGGTGATACCGGCGAGACGCTGGTCGGCCTGCTGGAGCGCCGCCTCGATGCGGTTGTCTACCGCGCCAAGTTCACGCCGACGATCTTCTCGGCCCGTCAGGTCGTCAACCACGGCCACGTCAAGGTCAATGGCCGTCGGGTCAACATCCCCTCCTATACCGTGAAAGAGGGCGACCTGATCGAGCTTGGTTCCAAAGCGAAGGACATGGCCCTCGTTCTCGAAGCGGCCCAGTCCCCGGAGCGCGAGACCCCCGAATATCTCGACGTCGATCACCAGAAGATGACCTGTACCTTCATCCGCACCCCCACCCTGTCGGATGTTCCCTATGCCGTGCAGATGGAACCGAACCTCGTGGTCGAATTCTACGCCAAGAACTGATCGGCCCCCCTCGCCGGGGACCGCGCGATACGCATCACCGATTGCCTTCTCCCTTCACGGGGAGAAGGTTTTTTTATGCGCGATGGCCGGGAGGGATCATACCAATCGCCCCTATCGCTGCCCCGGCCCCGAGCCGGGGCCTCCTTCGACGCCAAAAGGGAGGCCCCCGCTCAGGTCCGGGCAGCAATAATACCAACCGCCTTTGACTCTGACCGCTCTTCCCCGGATGCGATGCAGCATGAAATGCTGCTTTGCTGGTCCGGGGCCGGCTTCTGACGCGGAGAGACCCCGGATCAGCAGCGCAGGACTGCGTCCCGCGCAGCATCCGGGGAAGCGCAAAAACAGTCATCCTCCAAGACGGTTGGTTCTCTACATGAGGTCGCTGCGTCAAGGTTTTCTTTGACTTCGATTGTGCGTCACGGATTGCGGGTCGTGGTTCTCTTCGGCATCGACGCGAGGTCGTGCCACTATCCCGGTCTTTCCGCGTGTGAACCCTTAGGCGGTGCTTTGTATCAAACGCAGGCCTTACTGCAACCAACGGTCACGCACTCATCCCTCCGGTTCGACCTCCCGTGAGGCAGGGTCGAAGCATCGTCACTCTATCACGCGGTTTGGAGCTGTTCTCCTCCTTCGCTGTAATGAGTGCTATCCTTCCAGAGCCGCAGCATCAGGCAGGCGAGCTTCCTCGCCACCGCGACCCTCGCCTTCTTCGGGCCGATGCGTCGGATCAGCGCCAGACCCCAACTCTTGAGCGGTGACTGACCGGACCATGTCGTCAGCAGGCAATTCGCCGCCTCGTAAAGATAGTGCCGCGCCATCACATCCCCTTGCTTGCTGATGCCACCCGTCACGTCCTTCTCCCCAGACTGATAGCGTTTTGGCGTCAGTCCGAGATACGCACCCACATCCCGACTTCGATTGAACCGTTCCGGGTCTTCGATGGTCGCCGCAAAAGCGAGCGCCGTGATCGGACCGATGCATGGCACGGAGGTCAGATGCCAGCACGCCTTCGACGCTTGCACCATCGCCTTCACCCTCTTGTCCAGTACCGCAATCTGCATCTCGATACTGGCCAGCGCCTCCAGCAGGGCATTCACGCAGGCGTACAGAATATCGTCCTGGCACGTGACCTCGCGAACCGCTGCGTCGAACTTCTTCGTTCCCTGGCGAGACGGAACCTTGATTCCAAACGGACGGAGCAGACCCCTGATCTGGCCGAAGAACGTCCGCTTGTTGCGAACGAGCTGGTCCCGTGCCGACAACAGCGCCTTCATCCGATGGCTGTCCTCCGATTTGACGAAGACCTCCGAGTACCAACCGGCTCGAAGCATCTCGGCCAAGGCCTTCGCATCCGCCTTGTCCGTCTTTACCGGACGCGCCTTCATCGCATCCGCCGCCCGACGCGCGTCCATCACCACGACGGGCAGTCCAAGCGCCTTCAGCGACCGTGCCAGCCATGGCGTCGTCGAACCGGTTTCCAAACCGAGCCGCTCGATCTTTCCAGACCAACGCTGAACACTCTCAGCGATCATCTCAGGGTGAGTGTCCAAACTCCCTTGCCAGACAACCATCCCATCATCTCCAACAACGCAGATCGCCGTCGTCTTGAGACTCACATCCAGTCCAACGTAATATCCCATCGCTGCTCTCCTTTCGGTCTAACCACCAGAGAGTTTCCAATCTCTCAGGGGGAGCAGCAACCTCATGAGTCATGTATGGGATGTATAACCCTAAACTCTGAAACGACACGGACCACCCCTACCCCGCTTTCAGCGTTTCCACCTTCGACTCGCCCCATACATTCTCCGACAGGCCCGCCGCGTTATGGGCAAGGTCGAGGGGGCCGTCCCAGTCGAAGTTGCGGTAGACCGCCGCCAGTTGCGCGAAGGGCGGCGATTGCGCGAAAAGCTGGAAGGTCAGGCGGTGGCCCGCATAGTCGGAATTGAGCAGATCACGGGCGAGGCCCAGCAATTTGCGGCGATCATCGGCGACCCAGCGGTCATTGATGGTGTAGAACTTGTCGAGCCAGGGCTTCGTCTCCGGGTTCGCGAAGGTCGCCGCATCGGGGGTGACGCAGATCTGCCCGCCGCAGAGTTCGCGCGCCAGGTGCATCATCTTCGGCAGGTTCGACAGCGCATGGACCCGGCCCGACATCAGCATCGACTGATTGGGCATCAGAAGGCCGTTGGGCGATTTCTGCGCGGTCGCGATGGCCGCCGTCAGGAAAGCGTCGATCCCCTCGCGCCAGACGGCGAGTTCGGCCAGCTTTTCCTGCACGGCCTGCTGCCTGTCGAGGCCCGTCTGCTTCACGTTCCACAGCGCCGCGCCGATGATGAGGTCGGCATAGGACAGTGTGCGCTGCACATAGGGAAAGGCCGAATACCGGTGCAACGTGGCGCGGATGAAGCCGGCTGCGCGGGTATGCTGGTAGAACAATACATCCTCCCACGGGATCAGCACGTCATCGAGGATCATCAGCGTGTCGATCTCATCCACCCGGTTCGAGAGCGGATAATCCTCGGCGGGCGCACGGCCCGCGAAACCGGTGCGGCAGATATGCTTCACGCCGGGCGCGTCCATCTTCACGATGCAGCCCAGCGCGTAATCGGACAGTTCGGCATTGCCCCAGTTGGCGATGGTCGGTTTCAGGAATGCCTGATTGGAATAGGCCGCCGCCGTCTCGTATTTCGCGCCGCGAATGATGATGCCCGCATCGGTCTCCCGAACCACATGCACCAGCATGTCGGGGTCCTGATCATGCGGGGCCTTGGAGCGGTCACCCTTGGGATCGGTATTGGCCGAGACGTGGAAGGGGTCGTCCTTGATCGCCTGTCGGATATGGCGCTCGATATTCGTGGCGAAGCGCGGGTCGATCTCGTTGAGGATATCCTTGCCGTCCCACAGCGACCACATCTCGCCGATGGTCTCGTCGCCCATGCGCGTGACGACGCCGCCCACATCCCGCGTCACAAGATCGACGGCAGCGCGCTTGTCGTGCCAGTCCCGCTGTTCATAGGGCAGGCGCAGGCCGATGGCATACCGCTCGCCGTCCTCCTCATAGGTCATCGCCTGTTGCGTCGCCGCATCATGCTGCATGTCGTAGATGCGGGCGCGGATGTCGATGACGGGCCTGAGCTGGGGATGGGTGGTCGGGTCGCTCACCCGCTCGCCATTGATCCATATCTGCCGGTCGTCGCGGATGGAATCGCGATATTGGTCGCCTGTGCGGATCATGTCGTGTCCTCCCTTTGAACATGAGAGTACGGGGCGATCACGGTTAGGCGAAATCGATTGTATCTTTCGACTGGATAGCTTTTAGCTATTTGAATGATCCGCTACACCCTGCGTCAGCTCGAATATCTCGTCGCCTGTGCCGAATACGGGTCCGTCGCGAAGGCCGCCGCCGCGCTCAATGTCTCGCAGCCGACCGTATCGGCCGCTATCGCCAAACTCGAAGCAACATTCGGAGTACAATTGCTGCTGCGGCATCGCGCGCAGGGGGTCTCGCCCACCGCAGGCGCGGAGGCGATCCTGCATTCGGCGCGGGCGCTGCTGGCCCATGCCACCGACTTGCAGCGCGAGGCGACGGAAGCGGGGAATACCGTGGCCGGAACGCTGCGGGCGGGCAGTTTCAGCACCTTCGCGCCGGTGATCCTGCCGGGTTTGCTGGCGCGGCTGGGGCAGGCATATCCGGGAATTTCCGTGGCGATCCGGGAAGGGACGCAGGAAACCCTGTGCCGGGACTTGCAGAGCGGAACGCTGGATGTCGCCCTGCTCTATGACCTCGATCTGCCCGATGACCTGCACCGGGAGCCGCTGGCCGAACGGATGCCGCATGTGGCCTTGCCGACGGGGCACAGGCTGGCGGCGCAGGCGGATGTGGGGCTGGCCGATCTGGTGGCGGAGAACCTGATCCTGCTGGATGTGCCGCCGAGTCGGGAGTATTTTCTGGGCCTGTTCCGGGCGGCGGGGCTGGTGCCGACACTGGCTTTCAGCTCGCCCTCACTGGAACTGGTGCGCGGCATGGTGGGGCGGGGTCTGGGCTATTCGATCCTCGTGACGCGACCAGAGGGAGATACGACCTATGACGGCCATGCGCTGGCGATCCGGCCCCTGCGCGATGCGGTGACGCCCGGACCCATCGTGCTGGCCCGCCCCGCATCCCTGCGCCCGACACGGCTGATCGCGGCATTCGAGCAGGTGGCGCGGGCCTGTCTGACAGAGTAGAGGCCAGTCATTTCTGGCATTTCGGGCAGAAGAACGTCGAGCGCCCGCCCTGCACGATGCGCTCTATCTCCGCGATGCAGGTCGGGCCACTACAGATATCGCCCTCCCGGTCATAGACGCTGAACCGATGCTGGAAATAGCCCAGCTCCCCCCCCGCTCCGTGGAAATCGCGCAGGGAAGATCCGCCCGCCTCGATGGCCTCGCTCAGGACATCGCGGATGGTGCCGGTGAGGCGCTGGCAGTCCCTTGCGCTCAGGCTGCCCGCCTCGCGCAGGGGCGATATCTTCGCGCGGTACAGGGCCTCGCAGACATAGATATTCCCCAGCCCCGCGACCCGGCGCTGATCCAGCAGAGCGGCCTTGATCGTCGTGCGGCTGCGGGCAAGGGCCGCTTGCAGCGCCTCGCCGTTGAAATCATTCGACAAAGGTTCGGGGCCGAGGATGGCCAGCGAGGGGTGAGCGTCCAGCGTGGCGGTCGGCCAGAGGTCCATCGAACCGAACCGCCGCGCGTCATTATAGACGAGGTTGATGCCCTCTCCGAGATCAAGGACGACATGATCGTGCTTGCGCGCCGCCTCGCCCACCGCCGACGCATAGTGGAACTGCGCGCCGGTGTTACGCTCCGCCCCCAGACCCGACAGCAGCAGACGCCCCGACATGCCGAGATGGATCAGCGCCGTCTCCGGCTCGTTCCCGTCCAGATCGACGGTCAGATACTTTGCCCGCCGCCCGAGGCCGAGGATGCGCCGCCCGGTCAGGCGTTCCGCGAAACGCTCCGGCAGGGGCCAGCGCAGATCGGCACGGTTCTGCACCGCCCTGACAATCCGCCGCCCCTCCAGCACGGGGGCGAGGCCCCGCCGGACAGTCTCGACTTCGGGGAGTTCGGGCATCTAGGTATCGCCCGTCACGCTACGCACGTCCCGTTCCAGACGGTCGATATAAGGGTCCGACAGGTCATGGCGCGTCAGGCCGTCGGCGAGATCGTAGAGATAGGCACGGCAGGTGCCGAGCGAGCCTTCGCCCGTCGCGATCGCGTTCACCTGTTCCTCGTGGCTGACGGCGGCGGAATAGCGATCATGGCCGGGATTCGAGAGAAACACACAGGAGGGCAGAGGCCCGTCTGCCGTCTCCAGCATCAGCCATGCGGGGCGATAGACGCCGGAGATCATCTCCCGCCGCCAGAGGATCGTCGTCTCTTCCTCCCACTTGCCGTCAGGCAGACGCAGGGCCACGCCGTCGCACCCGTCTCCCCCCTCGTCCAGCGCCAGCCAGAGACCGGGGTGATCCGGCGACCCCCGACCGATAGGCGCCCAGACACAGAAGCGCCGGGAATGGCCGGGCAGGCGCGCAAGGCGGCGCTCGGCCACCTCAACGATGGGGTTCCAGATCAGCGAGCCATAGCCGAAGACCCATAATTCGCCGGTTTCCTGCGCCTTGTCGAGAATGGCCCGCCGCGATGCCTCGAACGCGCCTTCCTCCATCAGCGTCATCTCGCCGGGAGCCTCGTCCAGCATCTGCTGCTTGAAACTGTCATCTGTAAGGGAGTCGCGGGAAAGGGGCATGGAAACCTTGTGTCAAAAAGCGTTTCACGCCAGCCTAGCGAAGCTGTCACAATGAGCAAGGTTCCCATGACCGAAACCTACAAGGACGCCGATATCCTGCGTATCCTGCGCTCCGTAACAACCATCGCGCTGGTGGGGGCCTCGGCAAAGTGGCAGCGGCCCAGCTTCTTCGCAATGAAGTACCTGCAAGCGAAGGGATACCGCGTCATCCCGGTCAATCCGGGGCTGGCGGGGCAGGAGATACTCGGCGAGACGGTCTATGGGTCGCTGGCCGATGTGCCGGGACCGTTCGAGATGGTCGATATCTTCCGCAATTCCGGGGCCGCGCTGGGGGTGACGCAGGAGGCCGTGGCGCTGGCGGAGGATAAGGGTATCCGGGTCATCTGGATGCAGCTTGGCGTGGTCAATGCCGAGGCCGCCGCACTGGCGCGGGAGGCGGGGCTGGAGGTCGTGATGGACCGCTGCCCGAAAATCGAATTCGGGCGGCTGAACGCGGAGTTGAGCTGGGGCGGATTCGACTCGGAGGTGATTACGGCAAGGCGGCGGCGGGTGTAAGCACCCTCTCATTGGAACCGGCGCTAAGCGTCTTCGCATGCGCGAAGGGTAATGGCGCTTTTCGCCGGAAGGAGACGTATGGAGGGTCAGCGTACAACGGTGGAAGTGCGCCCAAAACGGTCGTGCTTCTTGCGCAACAAGACTTAGCA
>CAKZUT010000035.1 GCA_937922185.1 uncultured Neomegalonema sp. | reverse complement strand
CTTCGGTTCGCCCCAGACGACGGCATTGTAGAGCCGTTCGATGGTATGGGCCGCGAACTGCTCGGAAAGGCCATGATGGGCCGCCTCGGACTTGGCCGAAACCAGCAGGCCCGACGTGTCCTTGTCGATGCGGTGGACGATGCCGGGGCGCTTCTCGCCGCCGATGCCCGCCAGACTGTCCCCGCAATGGTGCAGCAGGGCATTGACGAGCGTGCCCGTCCACTGGCCGGGGGCCGGATGCACGACCATCCCGGCGGGTTTGTCCACCACGATCAGATGCTCGTCCTCGTAGACGACGGTGAGCGGGATCGCCTCGGGCTGCGGCACCGCGTCGATAGGCGGAGGAATCTGGATCGCGAAGGTGAGGCCGCCCGGTACCTTCATCGACGGATCGGTCTGTGCCACGCCATCGGGGTCGGTTTTCACCGCCCCCGCTTCGATAAGGACGCGCAAACGCGACCGACTGATGCTATGCGGCTCACAGAGCAGGGCCAGCGCCTTGTCGAGCCGTGCGGGAGGGTCGTCTTCCGGGATGGTGACGACCAGACGCTCGCCGTCTTCGGCAGGGGGAAATGGATCGATCATGACGCGGCGGATACACCAAAGCGCGCCCGCGCGCGACGAAGAACTGGATTCCCTTCCCGAACCGGCCAATCTGCGCTTCCTGCGCCGGATGGTCACGTTGCTGACCGTGACCATGATCGTCGGGATCGCGGTGGTCGCCGGGGCGCTGGTCATGCGGATCGCGGGGGAGGGCGGGGGGCCGTCCATGACCGAAATCCGGGTGGGGCCGGGGTATTCGGTGCGGAGCGTCGATCACGGGGCGGAGGACCGGCTGGTGCTGGTGCTGGAGGAGAAGGCGAGTGGGGAGGAGGTGGTGCGGGTGTACCGGACAGCGGGGGACGCGGAGGACTATAAGATTGTCAGCGACTGACCTTCAGGAAACAGGGGTATCCTGATGCCGGACCCGATGATCCGCGAAACGGAGGCCGATGATCTGCCGGCGATCCTCGCCCTCTATCCGCTGGCCTTTCCGGGGGAGGAGTTGCGGCCCCTCGTGACCGATCTGCTGGACGGGGGGCATGGCGTCCTGTCGCTGGCGGCGGTCGAGGGGCGGGCCGTCATCGGGCATGTTCTCTTCACTTTGTTCGACGGTCGGGGGGCGTTGCTCGGCCCGCTCGCGGTCGTGCCGGAGCGACAGGGCAGGGGCGTGGGGTCTGCGCTGGTGCGGAGCGGGCTGGAGCGGCTGGACGGGGTCGGGACAGTTCTGGTTCTCGGCGATCCCGCCTATTACGGGCGCTTCGGGTTCCGCCGGGAGGCGCGGGTCTTGCCGCCCTACGCCCTGCCGTCGGTATGGGAAGGGGCGTGGCAGTCGCTCGGGTTGCCGGGGTGCCCGCCACTGGAGCCGGGGAGATGCGCGCTGCCCGCGCCGTGGATGGCGCGGGGGTTGTGGGAGCCGTGATGGTGCGGGGCCGCGATCAGGTCCGGGGCTGGGGAAAAATCAAGTCATAGGCATCACTGTATGACACTCGCTGCTCTCAACCCTCTCCCGTCCGCTCCGCGAACATCTTCGCGTCCGAAACGCCCGCCATTCGCATATAGGTGCCCTGTCCGATGCAGATCAGGGTCTCCGTGCCGTCCTTCATGGCATAGAGGTCCATGCGGCAGACGGTGATGTTCCTGCCGGGGCGGATGACATGGCCTTCGGCGCGCAGGGAGTCGCCGTCGCCGGGGGCGAGCAGGTTGATCTTGAACTCGACGGTGAGGACGGAGTCCTCCGCGCCCATGAGGGTCTGGGCGGCATGGCCGCCGACGATATCCATCAGGGTCGAGATCACCCCGCCATGCACATATCCGTGGTGTTGCAGCGTGACGGGGGTGACAGGCTGGCGCAATTCGACAAAACCCGGTTCGCAGCGCGTCATCTCGGTTTCCAGCACCCTGAGAATCGCGCCACGCGAAAAGCTGTCGCGGACCCGCGCCTCAAAGGCCGCATCCCGTGCCTTGAATGTCTTCATCCATCGCCCTTCCGCTTCTTGCGATCATGGTTGCACCGGACCATACCGGAGGCAAGAAGGAGAGAACGACCATGACCGGACGTCCCGATGCGATTCTCTGGCCCGTGACGCTGCATCTTGCTCTCGTCCTTGCGCTGTTTCTGGCCGTCAGCATCACGCGGATGCGCGCGGTGCGCCGGGGCGAGGTTTCCGGCACCGGTCATTTCGCGCGCAGGGGGGCCGAACCCGAAGGCTCGCGCCGCTATGCCGCGAACCTGTCCAATCAGTTCGAGTTGCCTGCCTTCTTTTATGCGCTCGTCGCGCTGCTCTATGCGAAGGATGCGGTGACGGAGGGGCAGGTGGTGCTGGCCTGGGTTTTCCTCGCCGGGCGGCTGATCCATTCCGTGGTGCAGACGCAGACCGACAATGTGACCCTGCGGGGCATGGTCTTCGGGATCAATTTTCTGGCTCTGGTTGCGATGTGGGCGATTTTTCTGCTGCCACGCCTGTTCCCCGGCCTCGACGGGCTGTAGCATCGCGCGCGCAACAAGAGGACGCCGCTCATGACCATCTCCGACCCCCGCGAGACCCGAAACCCCGATGAGCGCGAGGCCGTCCTGATGCAGGCGCTGCGCGATACCGTGAAGGGGGCCGGGAACGGGAGCGCCCATTACGCGGTGACGCTGAAGGGCGTGGAGGCGGATACCATACGGACACGCGGTGATCTGGCGGCTTTGCCCGTGCTGCGGAAATCCGACCTTATCGCCTTGCAGGAAGATAACCCGCCCTTTGGCGGACTGGCGACGGATCAAGCGGCGGCCATGGCGCGCCTGTTCCTCTCCCCCGGCCCTATCGCCGAGCCGCAGGCCGATGACGGCTCCGATACATGGCGGTTTTCCCGTGCCCTGCGCGCCGTGGGCATCGGCAAGGGCGATATCGTCCATAACTGCTTTTCCTATCACGTCACCCCGGCTGGCTTCATGATGGACAGGGCCGCGCGTGCGCTCGGGGCCGCTGTCTTTCCCGGCGGCGTCGGCAATACATCGATTCAGGCGCAGGCCATGCGCCGCTTCGGGGCCACGGCTTATTCGGGGACGCCGGATTACCTGAAGACCATCCTCGAAACCGCCGATGAGGAGAAGCTGCCCGTGAGGACGGTAACCAGTGCCCTCGTTTCCGGCGGGCCGCTGTTTCCGGCCCTGCGCGAGTGGTACAGGGTGCGGGGCATCCGGGTGCAGCAGGCGTATGGCACGGCGGATGTCGGCCTCATCGCCTATGAGAGCGAGGCGATGGAAGGTCTGATCGTCGATGAGGATGTGATCGTCGAGATCCTGCGCCCCGGCACCGATGATCCGGTTCCCGAGGGCGAGGTCGGCGAGGTGGTCGTCACCACCTTTGATACGGTCTATCCCATGATCCGCTTCGCGACGGGTGACCTGTCCAGAGTCATGTCCGGCCCGTGCCCCACGGGGCGCACGAACATGCGTCTGGCGGGATGGATGGGCCGGGCCGATCAGACCACGAAGGTCAAGGGCATGTTCGTCCATCCCGAACAGGTCGCGCGAATCGCGAAGGCTCACGGGCTGGGCAAAGTGCGCCTCGAAGTGACGGAGGTGGAGGGCCGCGACAACATGGTGCTGCTCTGTGAAGGTCAGGGCGATGCGGCGGCGGTGGCCGAAACCCTCAATCGCGAATCCCGCCTTCGGGGCGAGGTGCGCTTTATCGGCGACGATCTTCTGCCCAATGACGGCAAAGTGATCGACGATAAACGGGCGCACTGACCGCCATGTCTCTCTGGCGGCGATTGCGCGAGACGGTCGCGGCCCTCGGTGACAGGGTGGCCTCCTATTTCGGTGCCGACCGCCCGGCGGAGGCGAGCGATACCTTCGCCATGGCCGTGGTGGCGCTGGGCGCGAAAATGGCGAAATCCGACGGGCGGGTCACGCGCGATGAGGTGCTGGCATTTCGGGAGGTTTTTCGGATCGACGATGCCGATCTGCCCGATGTGGCGCGCCTCTACGATCTGGCGCGTGAGGACGTGGCCGGGTTCGATCTCTATGCCCGCCGGGTCGCGCGATTGTTCGAGGGGCGGCCCGAAATCCTCGAAACCCTGCTCGATGGCCTGTTCCATATCGCGCAGGCCGACGGGATGATGCATGAGAACGAGATTCTGTTCCTGCGAACCGTCGCCGAAATCTTCGCGCTGCCCGACGCGGTCTTCGAGACCGTGCGTCTGCGTAACCTGCCCGCGCGGGAGCGCTCGTCCTATGACCTGCTGGGCGTCTCACCCGATATGCCGCTGGCCGAGATCAGGAAGCACTGGCGAAAGCTGGCCGCGCGGCTGCATCCTGACCGCCTTCAGGGTGAGGGCGTGCCCCCGGAGGCCCTGCGCCTGACCGAACAGCGGCTGGCGACCGTCAATGCCGCATGGGAAAGCATCCGGCGCGCGGCGAGGCCGCAGGGCTGAACGCCTTTCACCCGGTGTTAAGTACGAGTGCGTATATATCCGTGCGGCGGACGATTTTTTTCGCGCGCGATGACGGAGAACCTCATGGCCGATGGTGCCGGCAAGCTCGATAAGCTTGCGCGTCTTAAGAACCTCAAGAGTGGCTTTAAGGCCAAAACCGACTCGTCCGGCGAGGACGGGGAAGACCTGTCGCTCGATGACGTTCTGGGGGAATCCGGGTCTCAGCCCGCAAAACCTCTGGCCGCCGCCGCCGGGTCGCCGACGAAGGCCGATCAGGACGGGGAAAGCCTGAGCGCCTATTTCGAGGCTCTGGGGATCGTTCCCGACGAGGCGAAACTTGCCGGGACCACGGGTATGCCCGCCAAGGCCGCTCCGCTGCCATCTGCCGATGAAGCCGTGAAGCCCGAGCAGGAAAAGGGCCGCGAAGTTGATGCCCGTGACCGCTGGGCCGATCCGGTGCGGGAGGATGATGCGTTTCTGTCATCCTTTGCGGGCAATGCCGCCCCGGAAGCGAGCCGGGAGGATGACGAGGAACTGACCCTTGATTCGATCATCGGCTCTTTCGATGAGGATGAGGACGGGGCCGAAGATGCGTCCGGCGATGTGCGTGCCGAAGCGGAATCGACTCCGGTACTGGAAAAAGAAACGGTTTCCGAACCCGTCCTGACCGAGGAGCCGAAGACAGAAGGGCTGACGCCCGATGAATTGTCGGTCGCAAACCTGCTGGCCGAGGAAATGGCGCTCGAATTGCCGCCGTCTCCCGCCCCGGAGCCGGTGGTGGACCCGGTGGCAGATCTGCTGGGCGATGAGGAGGCTTTCGGCAAGCCGATCGATATCGAAGCCTTCGAGAAGGAGATCGGGGTTTCCGCCGCCGATCCCGGCACCCCGGAACCGGCGGCACCGCCCGCAAGTGAGGCGGATGCCGATAAAGACGCCGATGTGCCGCTGTCCATCACCTTCGATGAAACCCGTGCCACGCTGCTGTCGCATGTCTCCAAGCAGATGAACTGTTCCATCGATGATGTCGTCGTGACTGCTGTGGACTGGTATCTCGACGCGCTGTTCGGTGAGGATGACCCGGAAATGGGCGCTGGCGCCGCCGAATAGGCGCTACGTACTCTCTCCAACCCGCCATGATGCGCCCGGCCTCTGCGCCGGGGCGTCTTGCTGTCGGTCTTCGCCGTCTGCGGCCTTGATGTTGCGCGCTCCTCTCCCCATGCTTTCGGGACACCCTGTTGCGGGTGCAACCGGAGGCCGTCCATGCTGTTCAAGCTGCTCCCGATCCTCGCCATGCTGGCCTGGGCCTGGTACACGATGCGAAATTCCGAGAAGGGCCTCCTGCGCGATCTCGATCGTAAGAGCACGCCGCTCAACAGCGGCCCCTTGCTCTCTGCCCTGCAACGTTTTCAGGGCGCGATGGGCGTGAAGGGCATCCGTGTCGCGATCTATGAACAGGATGCGATCAATGGCCTGGCCGCCCCCGACGGGCGCATCGTCCTGACGCGCGGATTATTCGACAAGTATCGCAACGGCGATTTCACCGTCAGTGAGCTGGCGGCGGTCATCGCCCATGAAATCGGCCATGTCGCGCTGGGCCATATCGACCGGCGCAAGAAAGCATGGCAGGTGGAAATGGCGGCAAAGGCCGCCGCCGGGTTTTTCCTGCCCCGCGTCCTGACCGGCGTGATCGGGACGGTGGTGCAATATGCCTCGCGCGTCCTGCATATGGGCCTCAGTCGCCGCGATGAGTATGAGGCGGATGCTTTTGCCGTCGCGCTGATGCAGCGGTCGGGATTTGATCCCCGTGCGAGCATCACCCTTCTGGAAAAACTGGACCGTATGGGCGACGGGCGCAGCGCCCCCGTCGAGTGGTTGGCCAGCCATCCGCCGAACGCAAAGCGTATCGCAGCGGTCGAACGCGCTATCGAAGGAAAGGTTGCCTCATGAGACTGCAAGGAAAGACCGCTATCGTCACCGGTGCCGCCTCCGGTTTCGGCGCGGGGATTGCCCGCAAATTCGCCGCCGAAGGCGCGCGGGTCATGGTCGCCGACCTGAACGGGCCGGGCGCGCAGGCCATTGCCGCAGAGGTGGGCGGCATCGCCTGCACCGTCGATGTCGCCGACGGGCAGAGCGTCGCGACGATGTGCGAACAGGCCTTCGCCGCGTTCGGCGATCTCGATATCCTCGTGAACAATGCGGGCATCACGCATCTGCCGATGCCGCTGGATGAGGTAAGCGAAGCTGATTTCGACCGTGTGCTCGCCGTGAACGCAAAATCCGTCTATCTCACCGCCCGCCATATCGTGCCGCATATGAGGGCATTGGGGCGAGGGGCGATTCTCAATGTTGCCTCGACAGCGGGTGTCAGCCCCAGGCCCCGGCTCAACTGGTACAATGCCTCGAAGGGATGGATGATTACCGCCACCCGCACCATGGCCGTCGAACTCGCCCCTGAAGGCATCCGCGTGAATGCGCTGAACCCGGTGGCGGGGGAAACCCCGCTTCTCGCCAGCTTCATGGGGCAGGACACGCCGGAGATACGCGCGAAATTCCTCTCCACGATCCCCATGGGCCGTTTCTCGACCCCGGAGGATATGGGCAATGCCGCCTGCTTCCTGTGTTCCGACGAGGCGGGGATGGTCACGGGCGTATGCATGGAGGTCGATGGCGGGCGCTGTATCTGACGGATTGATCGGCGTTAGCTGCGTGGTGAGGTTTCAGGTACTACTTACTCAAGGGAAACCGCCCTTCCTCGCCACCATCCGGGAAACCCCATGTCCGCCAAGCCACATACGACCGTCACCGAGAACACCCCCGCCTTCCTCAGTGAAGCGATGATAACCCCGACGGGGTTTCGCGAATACGATGCGCGCTGGCGCTTTCCGCAGGAGATCAATCTGGTCGGCTTGCAGGAGGTGGGGCTGAGTCTGGGCACGATGCTCAGGGAGTGGGACAAAGCGCGGATCGTGGTGGGCTGTGATTACCGCTCGTACTCTCTGGAAGTGAAGCAGGCGCTGGTGCTGGGGCTGATGAGCGCCGGGGTCGAGGTGATCGATATCGGGGTGGCCCTGTCTCCGCTGGTCTATTTCTCGCAGTTCGATCTGGATATCCCGGCCTGCGCCATGGTGACGGCAAGCCATAATCCGAACGGCTGGACGGGGGTAAAGATCGGAGCGGATCGTCCCCTGACCTTCGGCCCGGACGAGATGGGGCGGCTGAAGGAAATGACGCTCGGGGGCATGGGCCAATCCGCGCCGGGGGGCAGCTATCGCCGGGAAACCGGAGCCATGGACCGGTATCTGGATGATCTGGTCGGCGATATGCGCCTGTCGAAGCCGCTGCGCGTGGTGTGCGCCACGGGGAACGGCACGGCAGGGCTGGTCGCGCCCGCGATGCTGGAGCGGCTGGGGGCGGAGGTCATCCCGCTGTATGTGAAGCCCGATTATACCTTCCCGAACTACAACCCCAATCCCGAAGCGATGGAAATGCTGCATTCCATGCGCGATAAGGTGATCGAGACGGGGGCCGATTTCGCGCTCGGCTTCGACGGCGACGGGGATCGCTGCGGGGTGGTCGATGACGAGGGCGAGGAAATCTTTGCCGATAAGGTAGGCGTGATGCTCGCACGGTCCTGGGTGGAGGATCATCCCGGTGCGACGCTTGTGGCGGATGTGAAATCGACGGGATTATTCGTGTCGGACCCCGTGTTGCAGGCGGCGGGGATGAAAACCGATTACTGGAAGACCGGCCACAGCCATATGAAGCGGCGGGTGCATGAACTGGGCGCATTGGCGGGATTCGAGAAATCGGGGCATTACTTCCTCGCGGGTGATCTGGGGCGCGGTTACGACTGCGGGATGGTCGTGGCGCGCGAAATCTGTCGCATGGTGGACCGCGCAGGCTCGAAGATGAGCGATCTGCGAAAAGCCCTGCCCCCCGTCTGGACGACGCCGACCATGTCGCCCCATTGTGCCGATACCGAGAAATATGCGGTGATCGACCGGATCGTGGCCCATTTTGAAAAATTCGCGGCTGAGGGCGGCACTCTGGCGGGCAAGAGGATCGAGAAGGTCATTACGATCAACGGCGCGCGGATGCAGCTCCAGGGCGGCGGCTGGGCGCTCGTGCGGGCGTCGTCGAACACACCGAATCTGGTGGTCGTGTGCGAAAGCCCGGAATCGGACGCCGATATGCGCGCGATCTTCGCGGATGTGGACGGCTATCTCGATACCGTGTCGGAAGTCGGCGAATACGATCAGAAAATCTGAATCCCGCTCCGGGCATTTCCGCGAAAGCGGGATGCCCGTATGGGCGGCACGGATATGATCGGGGGGATAATGGCGCGGTTGACGGGACTCGAACCCGCGACCCCCGGCGTGACAGGCCGGTACTCTAACCAACTGAGCTACAACCGCGCAGCGGGCCTTGGCCCGCGTTCGATGTTCCTATTGCCGGTCCACCGGAAGGTCAAGCGTCGTTTGCAGATGATCGGGCAAAAATCCGGGGTCGCCCGCAATCCTTAAATCAGGTAGTCAGAACCGGGCAACGCGATGACCGGGGAGACGGACCATGAGACGACCCTTCAATGCGGCTCCTGCCGTTGTCGCCACTGTGATTCTGGCGGGATGCTCCTCCGAACTGTTCCGCTACGATCCCGAGACGGTGGATACCGTGCGTGATCGCCTGCCCCCTCTCACCGCCAGCTACGTGACGACGACGGAGTCAATGGACGGCTTCAGGGCGATGGAGGCCGGCGATTACGTCAGTGCCGAGGCGATGCTGGGCCGCTCTCTGTCATCGCAGCCGAACGATCCCTATGCGCTGCTGGCCATGGGGGCCGTCCTGGAGCGGACGGGACGCCCGTTCGATGCCTCGACTTATTATCGCAGCGCCGCGCGCTATGGCGAGACGGCCCCGCTGGGAAGGACACTGGTACTCGGCGGTGTGGCCGCCACAGGTGCGAAGACCGTGCGCGATCTGGCCCTCGTCAATATCGCTCGCCTTGAAGCGCAATAGCCCTATCGACGCTGCATCTTGTAAGTGAGGAAGATCTTTGGGTCTGAACATCGCCGACGACAGATCGGTTTCGTTCGATGATAGCCACCAACTCAGGGTGGATACGTCACTTGAGAACAATCCCCGTCGTGAGACGCTTGGGGATGTCGATGTTACTCATATTTTCAGGCGCAATAAGACGGGTGATCTGGATCGCGATGGAAACCCGCTGATTTATGCCCTGAAGGGAATGAAATCATACAGTATCGCAGATGCTGAAAAAACCCGGTTTCTCGACCGCGCATTCGAGTTGTGTCGCTCGATCAACTATATCGAAGCGGACGTAATCGTTGCTGTTCCCTCATCGAAAGATTTTTGCCTTGAGTTTTCACAAGCCGCTTCGACCGCGCTCAGAGTAGATGTCTGCAGTGAGCCGTTTGTCGTTAAATCGACAGTTGCCGCCGCTCTTGATCGCGCAAAACAGTCAAGGCCGGATATCAAGAACCGCTACGCCAGAAAGTCCTATAATAAACAACTGGCAGCATGGGAAAAGATGGGGCCAAACCGGTTCGTCTCGATGAAGGAGATCGACACGAAAATCAGAGGGTATTTTCAACCGTTTGCCCTGTCGCATGTTCCCGAGCACCTGATCGGGAAACGTGTCTTGCTGATTGACGATCTTATGTCGTCAGGAACTTCAATGCGTACTTGTGCCAAGCTGTTGATGGATAACGGAATCGAAGCGAGGCAGGGGCTTTTCTTTTTAAGCGGGATTTAACCGTCGGTTGACTCTCATCGGCTAAGT
>CAKZUT010000034.1 GCA_937922185.1 uncultured Neomegalonema sp. | reverse complement strand
AACGGCATGGGTGCGGCACAGCGGCAGAACGGGATCGTGGCAGGGCGCTTGTCGCCGGAGATCTATGCGGAGCACTTCGCGGATGCCTATCCGCCTCTCGATGCCCATGAGGCACTGGTTGCCGCCGACCGCTGCTATTTCTGCCACGACGCGCCCTGCATCACCGCCTGCCCGACCGAGATCGACATCCCGCTCTTCATCCGCCAGATACAGGCCGATAACCCCGGCGGCGCGGCGAAGACGATCCTCAGCCAGAACATTTTCGGCGGCATGTGCGCGCGCGTCTGCCCGACCGAGACGCTCTGCGAGGAAGCCTGCGTGCGCGAAATGGCCGAGGGCAAACCGGTGCGGATCGGCGCGCTCCAGCGATTTGCCACCGATACCCTGATGGCGACCGGGGTGCATCCCTTCCGGCGCGCGGCCCCGACCGGCAAGATCATCGCGGTCATCGGCGCGGGTCCGGCGGGCCTCTCCTGCGCCCATCGCCTCGCCATGCACGGCCACACGGTCGTCGTCACCGATGCGCGCGGCAAGCCGGGGGGCCTGAACGAATACGGCATCGCCAGCTACAAGACCGTAGATGATTTCGCACAGGCCGAAGTGGACTGGCTGCTGAAGATCGGCGGTATCCGCATCGAGACCGGCTCCGAACTCGGACGCGATTACACGCTGGAGGAACTGCGCGCCGATTATGACGCGGTGTTCCTGGGGATGGGCCTGTCCGGCGTGAACGCGCTTATGCTGGAAGGGTCCGATGACCGCATCGGCAATGCCGTGGACTTCATCGCCGCCCTGCGCCAGTCGGATGATCTGTCGGCATTGCCCGTCGGGCGGCGCGTCGTGGTGATCGGCGGCGGCATGACCGCCGTGGATGCCGCCGTCCAGTCGAAACTTCTGGGCGCGGAGGATGTCACCATCGTCTATCGCCGGGGACAGGACCGCATGAGCGCCAGCCGTCACGAACAGGACCATGCTGCAAGCAGCGGGGTCCGCCTGATCTGCAACGCCATGCCCGTGCGCGGCGTTGCCGGGGGTGTGGAATTTGAATACACCGAGGAGACGCCGGACGGCCTGCGCGGCACCGGCGAGACCTTCATGCTGGAGGCCGATCAGGTCTTCCGCGCCATCGGTCAGACCTACAGCGACAGCGCGGCGGCGGCCCTCGAACTCGACCGGGGCAAGCTGCGCGTCGATACCGAGGGGCGCACTTCCATTCCGGGCGTCTGGGCCGGGGGCGACTGCGCCATGGGCGGCGAAGACCTGACCGTCACCGCCGTCGCCGAGGGACGCGATGCGGCGGAGAGCATTCACCGGGCGCTCAGTGCCTGAGAGGAAACCGACATGACCTATGTGAATGGAGCGGTCATTCCCGTCCCGACCGCGAACAGGGACGCCTATATCGCCAAATCCGGCGACATGGCGGCGATCTTCAGGGATCACGGGGCCTTGCAGGTCGCCGATTGCTGGGGTGACGACGTGCCGGACGGCAAAACAACGTCTTTTCCCCTGGCCGTCGGGTGCCGCCAGGATGAAACGGTCGTTTTCTCATGGATCATCTGGCCCTCGAAGGAGGTCGCCCTCGCGGGAATGCAAAAAGCGATGTCCGATCCGCGCATGGGCAACGGTGCCATGCCTTTCGACACCACGCGCATGATCTTCGGCGGCTTCGAGATGGTCGTCGATGTCTGACCCCGTAAAATGCCGTCATGCCCCGCGCAGACGAGGTATCCGTGTTCCGGTATTTCTGGGCCTCGCCCTCCTGACGCCCCTGCATCATGCCGGTGCCCAGAGCGTGCGCTCCGTGACCCTCAGCAGCGGAGCGATCACCTTTCTGGCCGACACGCTGGCACTCGACGGCACGGCCCTGACGCCCCACCGTTCCGCCGCCTATCTCGCCGATATCGACCTTGACGGCGACGGACGCCGTGAACATGCCGTCCAGCTCGTCACCCCGCTCACCTGCTCGAACGGAGCCGCCGTCTGCGCGTGGGTGGTCTATCAGGGGCCGCCGGGACGCCGCGCGGTCCTCTCCACCGCCGCCCATAATTTCCGCGTCCTGCCCGAGCATACGAATGGATGGCGCGATCTGATGTTCGAGAGCCGGGGCCGGGGCGGCGTGATCGCCGACACCTACGCCTATGACGGCACCACCTACCGGCTCCGCGAGTCCCGGACCCTGACCGGAACGAGGCCGTGACTGGCCCCTACGCCCTCTCCAGCGGCTCGATCGCCTCGATAGCGGGCGACCGGGCCTGCGCGAGATCGAATCTTCTCATGCTCTTCAAATCGAGAGGTGACCCATGGCTGACCTTCGCAACGATTTCGTCGGGATCAAGTCCCCGAACCCGTTCTGGCTCGCCTCCGCGCCGCCGACGGACAAGGAATACAATGTCCGCCGCGCCTTCGAGGCCGGATGGGGCGGCGTGGTGTGGAAGACGCTGGGGCTGGACCCCCATGTGGTCAACGTCAACGGCCCCCGCTACGGCGTGATCCACGGGGCCGACCGGCGTGTGCTGGGCATCAACAATATCGAACTGATTACCGACCGCCCCCTCCAGACCAATCTCGACGAGATCAAGGCCGTCAAGCGCGACTGGCCCGACCGCGCCATGGTCGTCTCGCTCATGGTGCCCTGCGAGGAGGTCTGCTGGACCGATATCCTGCGGCAGGTCGAGGAGACCGGGGCCGACGGTGTGGAGCTGAACTTCGGGTGCCCCCACGGCATGTCCGAGCGCGGCATGGGGTCGGCGGTCGGTCAGGTGCCTGAATACATCGAGATGGTCGCCCGCTGGTGCAAGGCCGCGACCCGGATGCCCGTGATCGTCAAGCTGACCCCCAATATCACCGATATCCGCTATCCGGCACGGGCGGCGAAGGCGGGCGGCGCGGATGCCGTCAGCCTCATCAACACCGTCTCCTCCATCACATCAGTCAATCTCGATCTCATGGCCCCCGAACCGACCATCGACGGCAAGGGATCGCATGGCGGCTATTGCGGCCCCGCCGTCAAGCCCATCGCGCTGAACATGGTGGCCGAAATCGCCCGCGATACCGAGACGCGCGGGATGCCGATCAGCGGCATCGGCGGGGTGACGACGTGGCGCGATGCCGCCGAGTTCATCGCCCTGGGGTCAGGCAACGTACAGGTCTGCACTGCCGCCATGACATACGGCTTCAGGATCGTGCAGGAGATGATTGCGGGCCTCTCCGACTGGATGGACGATAAGGGCTATGCCGATACGGCGGCGTTCAGCGGCATGGCCGTCCCGAACGTGACCGACTGGCAGTATCTGAACCTCAACTACGTCACCAAGGCCCGCATCGATCAGGATGCCTGTATCAAATGCGGCCGCTGCTACGCCGCCTGCGAGGATACGTCCCATCAGGCGATCAGCATGAGCGCCGACCGTACTTTCGAGGTCATCGACGCCGAATGCGTTGCCTGCAATCTCTGCGTCAATGTCTGCCCCGTCGAGAACTGCATCACCATGGAGCGCCTTGCCCCCGGCACGACGGACGAGCGCACGGGCCGCGTGGTGCAGGCCGATCACGGCGACTGGACCGGTCACCCCAATAATCCCGGTGCCGTGGCGGCGGAGTAGGGATCAGGGGGTCGCGGCCCCGGCATCGTTCAGCGCCCAGTCATAGGCGTAGCGATCCACCCGGCTCCGTCCCTCCAGACCGGCCCGCAGGGACGGATCGGCCACGGCAGTCAGTCGCGACAGGATGGCCTGCTCACCATCGCCGAAATCCTCGCGGAACCAAGCGTAGATCTTCGAGACTACGAGCGTCCCGTCGGCTTCGATGCGAACGCCGCGCGGATCGTTGACATAGGCGCGCTCCGCATCGCTCAGGGATTGCTCCAGTCCCTCCGCCCGCCATGCGCGCGCCGCCAGATTCGGACAGCTCAGGGCAGCACAGTTCAGGGCATAATGGATACGCGGCTCCCGGAAGACAGGGCGCAGGATGCGGTGTTCGATATCGTTCAGGCTCAGGGTCCGGCCTTCCACCGTCACCGCCTCCCGCTTCCACGGGCCGGTCGGAAGCAGGCCGTCCCTGATATCGAGGATCGACGCCACGGGATAGGCATCGAGTACGATATCGACCGTCTTCGCATTGTACAGATTGATCCAGAACGCCAGTTGCCGGGCGCGGGTCAGGGACGACACCGGCACAGTCTGCAAATCCTTCAGATACCCTTGCAGGATCGCGCGGTCATCAGGGGTGACCCGGCCATAGGCGAGCCGGTTCACACCCGCTGCATCCGTGGAGACGTAACGCTCCAGAAACCCATCCCATGATCCGTGATCGACCCGGATGCGGTCGGCATCGGCGGTAATCTGCCACCGCTGGTCCAGTATGATCGGCTCCGGCAATGTCGCCCGCTCGATCGTCGTGCATCCGCTTGCGACAAGGCATAGCAGCAGGGGGGCGAGCAACCGTCTCATCATGGCCTGCGGGCCAGTGCGGCCTCGGCCCGCTGACGCCCCTTCAGGCGTTTCAGCGGCAGGGGTTTCGCCTCCGGTTTTGACGGCCCGTCCCGAAAACCTGTTTCTGCATTCCACCATGTCGCTCCCTCTGCCGTTTTGACCCTGACCGGCGCGAAGATATGCGAATCCCGCTGTGCATTGTGAACGCACATCGAGAGAGGCCCCCCCGCTGTCATCACCATGAACACGCAGGATTCGCATCGCGCGCGATCCAGTTTCGTTTCATCCATGAAATTGTGAACCAGGATGCCCATGCGATGCACCCGGCCCCGACCGGCCAGCAGACCGCCGCGCAGCCGCCAGAGCCAGCGCCCCGCTTCCGCAATGGCGCGCAGCCCCAGCACCGGGTTTCGCAGCGCCAGCCGCATCAGCAATCGCCCCGCATCGAGATTGCCGCGCTCCCGCGCATCAATCTTTTCCAGCGCGCTCACGACATCCGCGATCAGACGACGGTTCGACAGGGGCGAGGTCGTGGCCGATCCGGCACTCAGGACCGATGTATAGCGATTGCAGTCGGAATGCCCCACCGAGATCGCATCGAAATCGAGTTCGATACCCGCCCCGTCCCGGATCGCCCGCATCACGCTGGCTTGCGTAATCGTCCCGTCTCTCTCGCGCAGGACGCCCCGGCCTGTATCCGCCTGCATCTGAAAGGAGATAAAATCGATATCCGCCGCATTCTGCCGGAAAAATCGCACCAGTTCGGGCAGTTCGTGGAAATTGCCGTCAAACACGGTGGTATTGAACAGAATGCGGATATCAAGCCCCCGCGCCCGCTCGATATATGTCCGCCGCAGGTCATGCAGATCGGCCTCGGTGGCGTATCCCTTGCGCTCCTGCGTGAGATCGACATGCAGGGCGAGGTCATTCAGACCCGCTGCCGCAAGCCTTTCCAGCATGGCCCGCGTCGCGCGGATGCCGTTCGTCATGAGGCAGGATCGCATTCCGAGGGATTTGATATGGCGGCACAGGGCTTCCAGATCCCCGACACTCCGCAGGGTCGGATCGCCCCCTGAAATCTGGATCGAGGTGCCCGGTCCGTAATGGCTGTGTATCATCCCGATCCGGTCCAGCAGGATCGGCAACGGCACATCGCGCGCGGCCTCGGCCCGGCTGGACAGGTAGCACAGCGAACAATCCAGATTGCACCGCTGAGTGATCTCCAGCGAAACGCAGGCCATCGGCAGAAGACGACCGGCGGTCTGCGCCGCGCTCATCTGCCCGTGGCGTATCAGGGCATCGCGCAGCGGTGCGCGCTGGTCTGTACCCGTAAATATCTCACCGGCGGGGCTGAGCATGGCTGGTTCTCTCGATACGGTGTTCATGGACATCGCGACGGAGGAGGATGGGGCGGCATTCCATCCGGCGCACCCGCGCTCCGGTTATCGTGTCCGGTCGTGATCGCCCACATCGTACACTCTTTGACAGGACAGCCCCCCGGCAGCATACAATCCGATATCCCGTGAGACATCTCATTGAAGGAGCATCCGCCCGTGACCACCGATCAGGCTTCCCGCGCAATGGATTTCGCCGCCCTCCATGTCAGGGGCAACCCCGTCATCCTGTTCAATATCTGGGATGCGGGCAGCGCAAGGGCCGTTGAGGCAGCCGGTGCAAAGGCGCTGGCGACCGGAAGCTGGCCGGTCGCGGCGGCATTCGGCTATGGCGACGGCGAGAAGATACCGCTCGATCTGGCGCTGGAGAATATCCGCCGCATCGTGGCGGGCACCGACCTGCCTGTGACGATGGATCTCGAAGGCGGCTACGGCGTCTCTCCCCGCGAGGTCGGGGTCACGGTCACGAAGGCGCTGGAGGCCGGGGTCATCGGCATCAATTTCGAGGATCAGGTCATCGGCGGCACCGGCCTGTATCCGGTCGCGACGCAGGCCGAAAGGATCGCAGCGGCGCGCAAGGCCGGTGACGATGCGGGCATTCCCGCCTTCATCAATGCCCGCACGGATATCTTCCTCAAGAACAAGCCCGACACCCATTCACAGGCGATGCTGGACGAAGCCATCGAGCGGGCGGCGGCCTATGCCGATGCGGGGGCCAGCGGCTTCTTCGCCCCCGGCCTGGCCGATCCGGCAATGATCGAAACGCTCTGCGCCCGCATATCCCTGCCCGTCAATATCATCGCCCTGCCCGGTGTGCCCGACAAGCCGGTGCTGGCCGGTTGCGGGGTCGCCCGCATCAGCTATGGCCCCGTCCCCTATCGCCGGATGATGACATCGCTCGACGCGGCGGCGAAAGCGGCGTTCGCCTGACCTCCCCCACCCGATCCACCCTGCCCGGCCATGGCGCGATGCTGCTGTTCGCGGCGCTGATCGCCGGGGCGTTCAGTATCGGCAAGCAGGCCGCGCCTTTTATCGATCCCGCCGCCCTGACAGCCCTGCGCTTTCTCTGCGCGTTCATAGTCATGGGCATGGCGCTGCTGATCCTGCGCGTGCCCGTCGAGCGCCGCCATGCCGTCGCCCCGTGGCGCTATCTGATCCTCGGCGGCCTGATGGGCGGTTATTTCGTGCTGATGTTCGAGGCGCTCAAGACCGCACAGCCCGTCTCCACCAGTGCCATTTTCACTCTGATCCCGGCCATGAGTGCCGGGTTCGGCTGGATGCTGATGCGCCAGCGGTTCACGCCGGTCGCGCAACTGGCGCTGGTCATCGGCGCGATCGGGGCCGTGTGGGTCATCTTCCGCGCCGATCCCGGCGCACTGCTGGCTCTCGATATCGGACGGGGCGAAACGGTGTTCTTCTTCGGCTGCATCCTGCACGCGCTTTACGCGCCCATGGTGCCGCGCCTGAACCGGGGCGAGCCGGTACTGGTCTTCTCCCTCGGCACCATCCTCGGCGCGCTGGTGGTGGTCGGTCTGTATGCGATGCCCGCGATCCTCGCGACCGACTGGAGCGCCCTGCCCCGGATCGTCTGGATCACGGTGGCGTATCTGGCGATCTTCACGACCGCCGGAACCTTTGCCCTGCTGCAATTCGCGGCGCTGCGCCTGCCTTCGGGCAAGGTGATGGCGTATGGATATCTCGTGCCGGCCTTCGTCGCGCTCTACGAGGGATTGCTGGGCAATGGCTGGCCCGCAGCCCTGGTGTGGGCCGGGGTTGGTCTGATACTCTGCGCGCTGCTTATTCTGCTGTTCGGCAGGGATTAGTTCTTCCCGTCCTTTCGCGCCGTCCATGCCCGCCAGTCGCGCAGGTTGTCGAAGGAATATTCCCCCGTCGCACTGACCGTCGGAGCGACATAGCCCGCCGCGCGCATCTCGTCGCTGATCTCGCCCAACTCCCACCCGGTAAGCGCCGCAAGAGTGCGCGCCTCTTCCTTGTGCCGCGCATTCAGCGTGTTCAGATACTCGCGCCCCGCCGGACAGCCCAGATTGCCCCGGAAAGGATGCCGCATCACGTATCGCCCCTGAAACGCCTCCGCGTCATCCGTTTCGCGAAAGACCAGATCCTCCGGGAACGTCTCCGCCGAATAGCGCATATGCAGGCGCGTCAGATGCGCGGGGCCGACCTGCCTGTCATCCGGGCGGCGATAGCTGACCACCCCCTCTTCCGACACCGCATATTCCTCGGCCAGCCATGTCGCGCCCAGGTCGATCAGGTCCGACTGACCCGGCGTGCCCGCAACGCAGGGATCGCATTTCTGCTGGAGCGGCCAACTGTATTCCGTCACCACGGATCGCCTGTTTCCGGCTTCATGGGTGCGGTCGAAGACAGCGCGGTAGAAATCGTCGAAACGCGCCTCCACGGTGGGCGGTATCCCGTCACCCGTGGGGATGGGGATGACGGGATAGTTCGATGTCTCGACCCGACCCTCGCGCGTCAGGAAGAAGACGAGTAAATCCTGCGGCCCCTTCGCATTGACCATGCCGAGCCGGATCGGCAGCATGAATTTCTCGCTGTTGAAAGAGATTTGCAGCGGGCGCAGATACCCGTCCCAGTCCGGGTCCGTCGCCGCCTCCATCCGCGAGAGATCGACACGGGCCACGAAGAACTTCATGCCCTTGGCGATATAATCGGCCAGAACGGGCCGCGTCGCGGGCGGGAGATTATACCCCTCCAGTTCGAGCCAGCGTTGCAGCCCGTTCGAGTCCTGTGCCGAGAGGATCAGGATATCGTATTCCTCCACCGCGTATTGCGCCTCGACAGTGACACCGAAATCCTGCGGTGCGGGGGCAGGTGCGAAGAGGACGGCCTCTGCGGGCGCGGCAAGCGCCAGACTCTTGCGATAGAGCCGTCGCGGGTTGCAGGGATCGGGATCGCGGTATTCTACCAGCCTCGGGGCGGAATAGGCGTCGATAGCCTCGATCTTCTCTGCCTCCATCACCCGGATATCGCGCCGTTCCAGCACATAGGGCGCGGGCACGACCATCGCGAATTCCTCCGGTTCGCCCTCATAGTCATTGGCCATGGTGATGACCGTCCGGTTTCCGTCCCGCGCATAGACGACCTTCGACGCATTGTTGAACAACTGCGCGTCGGCCCTGGCGACATAGAAACCGCAGAAAGCGGCAGCCTGCGGCGCGGCCCAGAGCAGGGTCAGCGCGGTCGCGGCGGCGAGGACGGGACGAAACGCCATGGCGGGCCTCCTGTGATTGCGGCACAAGGGTTCCACCCGGCAACCCTTCCCGTCAAGCCGCATCACCCGACAGACGACGCGACCACAGGATATTCCCGACGGCGACAATGCCCGCAACCCCGGCCCCGATCCCGAGCGCCTCCAGCCCGAACCCTGACAGCACCATCCCGCCCAGTGCCGAGCCGAACGCCGCCCCCAGATAGATCGCCGCCGAGTTCAGCGACAGCACGACGCTCGCCGCCTCCGGGGCGAGGGCCAGCAGACGCATCTGCTGCGCCGCCATGAACGACCACCCGAACATCGGCCAGATCACCAGCAGGATGAACAGCGCGGCGGGCGGCATCGGCAGCAGCGAGAAGACCGGCATGATCGCCACCTGCGCCACGGCGAGGATCGTCAGCGTCCGCCCCGCCCCGATCCGGTCTGCCATCGCCCCGCCGAGCAGATTGCCCGTCACCGCCCCGCAGCCATAGACCACCAGCGCCAGCGCGATCCCGTCGCGCCCGTAACCCATCGTCTCGCTCAGCAACGGCGAGAGAAACGTGAACAGAATATAGATCGCGCTCAGAAAGCTGGCGGTGAAGGACAGCGCCAGCATAACCGGCCCGTCTCCCAGCACCCGCCCCAGATCACGCAATGAGGCGGGCTGGAACCGCAATCCCTTCGGCACCCCGGTCCAGATCAGCCACAGAAAGGGCAATGACAGCACCGTCACCACGGCAAAGGCGCTGCGCCAGCCGAAGCTGTAGGCCAGCCACGCCCCCGCCGGAACCCCGAACACCTGCGCCAGCGTCATGCCGAAGAACACGGCGGCCAATGCGCGGCCCCGGCTTTCAGGCGCGCTCAGCCCGGCGGCCACGGCGGCGGCGACCGGCGAGAACAGCCCGGCTCCGGCGGCGGCGACCACCCGCGCGGCGAACAGGGTCATCGGATCGGGTGCCAGCGCCGATAACCCGCACCCCGCCGCAAACAGAGCCATTCCGAGCGCCAGCACCCTCCGCCGTCCGATCCCCCCGGTCAGCGACACCAGCACCGGCGACAGCACGGCATAAGCCAGCGCATAGCTCGTCATTACCCATCCGGCACCCGCCAGCGACAGCGCCATGCCCTCGGCCATCGGGTTCAACAGCCCGACCACCATAAACGCTCCCATCCCGATGACGAAATTCGCCGCCGAGAGCATGGGGATCAGCCGGGGCGGGGCGGCGTCAGCCACGCGGGCGCAATCCATCGAGGAACAGCGCCTCAAGGGTCACCTGCGCCGTCTCGAAGCGCGCATCATCCGCCCCGGCGACCGCCCGCACCTGCGCGTCGAAATCGGCATAATGCTGCGTCGTCGCCCAGATCGCGAACAGCAGATGCACGGGATCGACCGGTGCCAGACGCCCCGCCGCGATCCATTCACCAATCACCTGCGCCTTTTCCCGCACCAGCGCGCGCAGGCGGCCTGACAGCATCGGCTCGATCCGGGGCGCGCCCTGTACGATTTCATTGGCGAATAATCGCGACTCGCGCGGGTAGAGCCGCGCCATATCCAGCTTGCGTCGGATATAGCCGCGCAGTTCCTCCACCGGCTCGCCCGTTGCCTCCAGTGCCTCCAGCGGCTCCAGCCATGTCTCCATCAGCCCGTCGAGAAGGGCGACATACATCTCCCGTTTGCCGGGGTAGTAATACAGCACGTTGGGTTTCGACATCCCCACCGCCCCGGCAATCGCATCGAGCGTCGCCCCGCGAAACCCGTTGGCGGCAAAGACCTCCAGCGCGGCATCGAGGATACGCGCCTCCGTCGCCGCCCGCGTGTCGCTCTGCCTGCGTGTCCGTGCTGCCCGCGTCATGTGGTTCCGTTTCCTTTTATCCTTGACCAGCATGGTCCTGCGGTTAGCCTTTTACCAGATGGAAAAATCTTTTCGGGGAGAGACTCGCATGGCCGCACCCGGTGAAAACCTTCGCATCAACGGCGACCGGCTGTGGGACAGCATCCACGAGATCGCCGGGATCGGCCCCGGCATCGCGGGCGGCTCGAACCGCCAGACCGTGACCGACGAGGACAGCGAGGCCCGGCATCTCTTCAGGAAGTGGTGCGAGGAGGCGGGATGCACCATGGGTCTCGACCAGATGGGCACCATGTATGCCCGGCGCGAGGGCACCGACCCCGACGCCCTGCCCGTCATGGTCGGCTCGCATCTCGACACGCAGCCGACCGGGGGCCGCTATGACGGCGTACTGGGAGTTCTCGGTGCGCTGGAGATTATCCGCACCCTCAATGATCTCGATATCAGGACGAAACATCCCATCGAGGTGGTCAACTGGACCAATGAGGAAGGTACCCGCTTTGCCCCCGCCATGATGGCCTCGGGCGTGTTCGCCGGGGTCATCTCGCAGGAGGACGCCTACGCAAAGACCGATGCGGAAGGCAAACGCTTCGGCGATGAACTCGCGCGCATCGGCTGGCGCGGCGAGGAGGAAGTGGGCGCGCGCAAGATGCACGCCTTCTTCGAGCTGCATATCGAGCAGGGACCGATCCTCGAAGCCGAGGGCAGGGATATCGGCGTTGTCACCCATGGTCAGGGCCTGCGCTGGATCGAATGCACGGTCACGGGCAAGGAAAGCCATACCGGCTCGACCCCCATGCCCATGCGTAGGAACGCCGGGCGCGGACTGGCGCAGATTACGGAACTGGTCCACGCCATTGCCATGGACAACCAGCCCAATGCCGTCGGGGCCATCGGCCATATCGACGTTCACCCGAACTCCCGCAACATCATCCCCGGCAAGGTCGTCTTCACCGTCGATTTCCGATCCCATGAACTCGACCGTCTCAACGCCATGGTCGAGCGGCTCATGGCCGAAGCCCCCCCGCTATGCGACGGGATCGGCGTCTCCTTCGAGGCCGAAATAGTCGGTCAGTTCGACCCGCCCGCCTTCGACGAAACCCTTGTGCAATCCATCCGCGACGCCGCCGAACGCCTGGGCTATTCGCACAAGGATATCGTCTCCGGCGCGGGCCACGACGCCTGCTGGGTCAACAAGATATACCCCACCGCCATGGTCATGTGCCCCTGCGTCGATGGCCTGTCGCATAACGAGGCGGAGGAGATCACGAAGGAATGGAGCACGGCGGGGGCGGAAGTGCTGTTCCACGCGGTGCTGGAGACGGCGGGGGTGGCGGGGTGAAATATTGTAGTGGGAGAATTCGTTGAGGACCGTCGTTATAGAAGCCATCTACGCTGGTGCTGATGCAGAAGATGTAGAAATAAAAGATTGGTGTATTAGAATTGCTATGAACCTAAATGAAAACAACTCTCCAATTTTTGCAGGCTATTTGGCAGGAGTTAGAGGTACTCCATTCGGAAAATATGAATGCTACCCTTTCGTTGTTAATCAAAAAGGACGTGTAGATTTTGGTAGTAATTTTGTTACGCGTGAAGACGAGCCAACCGCCGAAGTGGACGCGCGTTACGGCAGCACAAATATTCTGCACAAAACAATCGAGGTTGGTGAGACTTTCAACATGACCGAGGATGACGAAGACAACACTTACAAAATTCGTCGCGTTATCCCGGTATAAAGGACGATCAACATGACCAAAGTCATCAGGGGCGGCACCATCGTTACCGCCGACCGCAGATTCCTTCCATCACTGCCCCGGACTTGATCCGGGGCCTCCTTATTCCAATGATCCCACAATGTACTTCGTCTACATCCTCGCTTCGGCTTCGCGTAACGCGATCTACATCGGCTCCAGTCGGAACCTGCGTAAACGGGTAGAACAACATCGGGCCAACGCTGTGAAGGCGCATACGGCGCGATACAGGATTTACGATCTGGTCTATTTCGAGCCGCACGAAACCCTTGAAAGTGCTTTGCAACGCGAGAAGTCGGTGAAACGATGGAAGCGAGCATGGAAAGATGAACTGGTAGAGAGCGTCAATCCGAACTGGCAGGATATTTCGGACCAGATACCGCT
>CAKZUT010000033.1 GCA_937922185.1 uncultured Neomegalonema sp. | reverse complement strand
GAAGATCGCCGCTTCAACCTCCGCAAATCTCCTTCCTGCCTGACCCGGATCATGCTATGTTTTTCTGTGAGCACAGTGACGATGGCGTCGTCAGGGGGCGCGCGGCCCTCGCTCGAAATTTCATCCTGAACGCCGGGACTTTCAATCGGGAGATTGAGGGTTCCACCCCTCCGTCTCTCGGCTACGGAGGTCTTGATGACATATTCCACAGCGCAGATCGCGACACCGGACGCCCCCGTCCGTCCCGATTTCTTCACCTTCCACAATGGCGAGAAAGCCCCGCTGCCCTTCAGCCGCGCGGAATACGACCGCCGCCTGGCTGGTCTGCGGGCGATCATGGCGGCGCAGGGTCTCGACGCCGCCCTTCTGACCTCCATGCACGGGGTCGCCTATTATTCCGGCTTTCTCTACTGCTCCTTCGGTCGTCCCTATGCCTGCGTCGTCACGCAGGATCGCGCGGTCACCGTCTCGGCCAATATCGACGGGGGCCAGCCATGGCGGCGCTCGGCGGATGAGAATGTCGTCTATACCGACTGGCAGCGCGATAATTACTGGCGCGCGGTGCGCGACATCGCGGGGTCGGCAAAACGCATCGGCATCGAGGGCGATCACCTTACCCTCGCCCAGCATTCCAGACTCGCCGATTTCCTCGGTGCGGAGACCATCGACATCGCCCCTGCCACCATGGCCCGGCGCATGATCAAATCGGCGGAGGAAATCGCCCTGATCCGCGAGGGCGCGCGCATCGCCGATATCGGCGGCGAGGCCATTCGTGCGGCTATCCGCCCCGGTACGCGCGAGATCGACGTTGCCATGGCGGGCCGCGATGCCATGGAGGCCGAGATTGCCCGCGCCCATCCCGACAGCGAATTGCGTGATAGCTGGGTCTGGTTCCAGTCCGGTCTGAACACTGACGGCGCGCATAACCCCGTCACCACCCGGCGTCTGGAACCGGGCGATATCCTCAGCCTCAACACCTTCCCGATGATTTCCGGCTATTATACCGCGCTGGAGCGAACCCTTTTCGTGGGCGAACCCGATGCCGCCTCGCTGGCCATCTGGGAAGCCAATGTCGCCGCCCATGAACTGGGCCTTTCCCTCATCCGTGAGGGCGCGACCTGTTCGGGCATCTGCGCTGAGATCAATGATTTCTTCGCGTCGCGTGACCTGCTGCAATACCGCAGCTTCGGTTACGGTCATTCCTTCGGCGTTCTCTCGCATTACTACGGTCGCGAGGCCGGTCTGGAGCTGCGCGAGGATATCGACACGATGCTGGAGCACGGCATGGTCGTCTCCATGGAGCCGATGCTGACCCTGCCGCTCGGCACCCCCGGCGCGGGCGGCTATCGCGAGCATGATATCGTGGTGCTGGGGCAGGGTGGCCCGGAAAACATCACCGGCTTCCCCTATGGCCCGGCGCATAATATCATCGCCTGACACGAAAAAAGCCGCCCCTCCTTTACGGGGGGCGGCTTCATCATTTCGGCAAGGGGCCGAAATCAGATACCGGCAAAGCCGTCATTGACCGGACGCCAGGGCTGACCGGGACCATTGCGGCACATGCGGCCCGTCAGGGTCTCGGGCTGACCGCCGGAGAATACGGCGGTCTGGTAATCGCGGCATTCGATGCCCGCGCTGCTGGCGACGACCTGCGGGCGCTGTCCATACTGCGGCTGTGCCGTCGTGTACTGCGGCTGCGGCTGGGCGTTCGTGATATAGCCCGCCGGATCGACCTCGACGTAATAGGGCGGCGTGGTCGGTGTAACGGTACCATAGACCTGCGGATTCACCGGGTCGGCCCAGCGAACCGGCTGGTTCACGGGTGCGGCGGTCATCGCCTTCTGCGTGGTCTGATAGGCGACCTGCTGGCCCTGCGGCGACAGGCGTGCGGCAACGGCGCTGCCGATGATACCGCCGAGAACCGTGCCCCCGATGATGGCCGCAGTACGACCCCGGCCACTGCCGACCTGTGTTCCTGCGAGACCCCCCGCGACCGCACCAAGCGCGCCGCCGATCGCCTCTGATGTGATCACGGAACTGCCGCCGCCGGACTGGCAGCCGGTCGTGACGAGGGCAACCGCGATCAGCGGTGCGGTGATTTTCTTGAAGCTGAACATAAGGCTCTCCTGCCTGTTGCGTGGTAACGGGTCACGCTTTCCCTGTGCGATTTGCATCGGAAGAGCGACGCGATATATGGCCCGAATGGTTTATTTGTGTCGCAATCGCGTCGTTGAGCGGATGATGCACATCAAAAGGAAAAACGATTGATGATCCATGAAGATGCTGTTGATCGTGAACATGAACGCGCAGGACTGTTCGCAGGTTCCGACCCTTTTCAAATTATTCAGCGATGGCTGGATGCCGCATGGAAGACCGAGCCGAACGACGCGAACGCGATCGCCCTCGCCACTGTTGACACCGAGGGCCTGCCCAATGTGCGGATGGTATTGCTGAAGGAAATCGACCCGCAGGGCTTTGTCTTCTACACCAACCGCACCAGCGCCAAGGGCACCGAGCTGGCCGGGGTGTCGAAGGCGGCGGCTGTGCTGCACTGGAAGAGTGTGGGTCAGCAGATCCGCTTCCGGGGGCCGGTCGAGATCGTGGACGAGGCCCTGTCCGACGCCTATTTCGCATCCCGCCACCCCCAGAGCCGCGCGGCGGCCACCGCCTCGAAACAGTCACAGCCCTTGCCCTCTCGCCGGACGATGCTCGATGAGACGGCGGCGGTGACCGAGATGAGCAGCGGCGAACCCGAACGTCCCTCCCACTGGGGCGGCTATCGCATCCGCCCTGTCGAGATCGAGTTCTGGGCCGATGGCGAGCATCGCATCCATGACCGTTTCCGCTGGACTCGTGACGACCCGCAGGCGCAAGGGTGGCGGATACAGCGTCTCTACCCGTGATCCGCGCGGGCATGTTTCAACAGGAGTAGCCGAATGGCCGAAAGCGACCGCAAGCGCACGTTGCTCCTGACCGGGGCGAGCCGGGGTATCGGCCATGCCACCGTCAAGCGGTTCTCCTCCGCCGGGTGGCGGGTAATTTCCTGTTCCCGGCATTCCTTCCCCGAAGATTGCCCCTGGGAGGCGGGGCCGGAAAACCATATTCAGGTCGATCTTTCCAGCCCCGACGACACCATCCGCGCCATCGACGAGATCAAGGAACGCCTCGGCCCGGATGGTCATCTCAATGCCCTCGTGAACAATGCGGGCGTCTCGCCGAAGGGGCCGGGGGGAGAGCGTCTCAACACCCTGACCACCAGCCTGCGCGACTGGGGCAAGGTCTTCCACGTCAATTTCTTCTCCTCCGTCGTCCTCGCGCGCGGTTTGTTCGACGAGCTGAAGGCCGCACAGGGGGCCGTGGTCAACGTCACCTCCATTGCCGGAGCGCGCGTCCATCCCTTCGCGGGGGTTGCCTATGCAACGTCGAAGGCCGCCCTTGCCGCCCTGACTCGCGAAATGGCCGCTGATTTCGGTCCCCATGGCATCCGGGTCAATGCCATCGCCCCAGGCGAGATCGAGACCGCGATCCTCTCTCCCGGCACCGAGGAGATCGTCGCCGACATCCCCCTGCGCCGCCTCGGCCAGCCCGAAGAGGTCGCCCGCACGATCTACTACCTCTGCACGGCGGAAAGCAGCTACGTCACCGGCGTCGAGATCGAGATCAACGGCGGCCAGCACGTCTGAAAACGGGGGCCTGACCTTGCCGATCCTCCGGTTCCGGGAGCTATTCGACAGGATATGAGGCGGATGTTTATGAAAAAGCGTCCGATCTACACAGCCGCGTGAGCGGGCCGAACGCCGCTGGCCAGTCGTTTTCCGGGCCGTTAACCTTTCGCGGAACAACCGACACTGCGAGAGAGCCGACCTTATGCTCCGACATCTCTGCATCGCCCTGGCCCTTGCCATGCCTGCCACCTCTGCGCTTGCCACGGTCATCGACGGCGAGATCATGCAGCAGAACGGGCAGGGCAAATTCGTCAAGCTCGACACCGACGAACCCTTCGCCGTCGGCAATGACACCTTCGATGATGAGAATCTCTACGCCTTCGACGAGGACCAGAACATCCTGCTTGATGATCCCATCCGCGTCGATATCGGGGGAGAGGAGGGCGTCATCCCGGCGGGCAGCGTCGTGGCCAGCCATTACGTCTTTTTCGACAGCCTGCGGGGCATCCATATCGGCTATGTCGATTTCGACAGCGCCATCCTCGGCGTCGCGACCTTTCAGGACACCATGGCCGCCACCGATTTCCTCGCCAATACCACGGTCGAGTATATCAGCATCCATATGCGCGGGCTGGAACCGGGCGATTACGTCTGGATCGACAAAAAAGATCCGCACCGCCTGTGGGTTTACTGGGCGGGGTCTTCGCCGGGCGATTATATCCGCGTCTTCACCGCGAAATCCATGGGCGCATATATGTAACGGCTCCCCCTGTGAATCATACGACAGTCGCGGATTACAGGGGAACGCTGAATCGGGTGCAGATCAAATATATCGACTTCAATTAAAGCATAAAATGGAAACTGTTGAGCAAGAAAGCCCGTCTTTATTTTAACCGGAATAAAAGTCGGATCGCATAGAGTAATTCCCATCAAAAATGATAGGGGTGACGGAAATGTTCTCTGCTTTCTTTGGTTTTTTCAATCGAATTGGGCGTCTTCAGTTCTGGCTGGTCGCGCTTGCCACCGGAATTATCATCATGGTTCCCGTCATGATGATGGGTGCCCGGATTGCCGGAGAGGCCGGGACACTTGCCGCAGCGGATGCTACGGGTGAAAAAATGGAGCCGGGTGTGGCGACGGCGATTGTGGCGGATGCGGTGTCACAATACGGAGTCCTGCTGGTGATCGCCGCATTCGTGTGTCTCTGGATGTATCTGTCCTCCTATATCCAGCGCCTGCATGATCTCAATCATTCGGGGTGGTGGATTCTGGCGGCCATCCTCGTGCCTATTGCCGTGCAGATCATCGTGTCGCCCGTCGTCGGTATGGTGCTGACGCTGGCAATTCTGGCCTATCTCGGTTTCTGGCCGGGCACATCGGGTCCGAACCGTTTCGGCAACGGCCCTGTCGGTGTGGCTCCCGATCCCGGAGCATCGAAGACCCCGAAAGGCAGTTATGCGGCGATCAGCCGTGCGGGCGACGACGTTTTCGTCCGCACCCCCCGCGCCAAGCACCGTCCGGTCTGAAACGGGCGTTGAAGTCGAAACTCTCGCATCCCCTGATGCAGCCGCGCGTCATGCCATGCCGCGCGGCTGGACCGGGGGTGCAGTGCTATCGCCCGTGGCTTCAGGGCGCGGGACACGATGGAGCGCGACGGCGCGGCCTCACGTCATCCGCGCGCTTGCGCGTCCCGATACGTCTCGAACCAGCTCAGCCCGTCCAGTGTGGCTCCTTCGGGCCGATACTCGCAGCCGACCCAGCCGTCATATCCGCTCTCGTCCAGCACCCGCATCAGATGCGGAAAGTTCGTCTCGCCCCGATCCGGCTCATGCCGTTCCGGCACCGAGGCCACCTGCACATGCCGTGTCACCGGGGCCAGAGCGTGGATGCGTCGGGTCAGGTCGCCCTGCATGATCTGACAGTGATAGAGGTCGAGTTGCAGCCCCAGATTGGCCGCCCCCACCTCCGCGATGATCCCCCGCGCATCCTCCTGATTATCGAGATGATATCCCGGCATATCGTGATGGTTGATCGGTTCGATCACGAAGCTCTGTCCGGGGGCCTGTTCGCAGGCGTGGCGCAGGTTCTCGATGAGGGTCGCCCGCGCCGCCGGGCCTTTCGCGATCCCGGACATGATGTGGATATTGGCGGGTGCGATCCTGGCCGCATATTCCAGTGCCTGATCCAGTGCCGCGCGAAAGCGATCCCCGGCCCCCGGAACGGCTGCAAACCCCCGTTCCCCGGCGGCAAAATCCCCTGCGCTCGTATTGTAGAGTGCCTGCACCAGCCCCGTATCGGCCAGTGCGGCGGCGATCTCCCCGGCATCCTCCTCATAGGGGAACAGATATTCCACCCCCCGGAACCCGGCCTTCGCGGCGGCCTCGAACCGCGCCATGAAGGGCAGTTCGGTGAACATCATCGAGAGATTGGCGGCAAAGCGGGGCATGGGGTGTTTCCTGTCGTTGAAGGGACGCCGACGGGCGCATGATTGGGCCATTCCTGTCATTCCCGCATAGCGGAAATTTCCCGCCGCTCCGCTGGATTCCGGCCTTCGCGGGAATGGCAATCGCATTTTCTCATGCCCCCGGCGGCATGAGGCGCACCATTTTCCACCGAAACTGCGACGGATCAACCGCCGAGTGACGCCAGTTCCAGCGTCAGTACCGTCGTCGCCCCGCCCGTCAGATACAGAAACGGCGAATCCCACGTATGCGGCGACCATGCCTCGGCCAGCGTCATCGCCGCCGGAATGATCGCCAGTGCAATCCAGAATTCTGCCCCGACAAGCTGATCGCGCATCAGCACACAGGCCAGAATCCCGCTCAGCAACACGCAGGCGCTGCCCTCCATCGAGCGTGTATAGCGCCGGTCGCTGAACAGCGCGCGGGTGGTGTAGGTATGTCGCCCGAACCGCACGCCCACAGGTTCCGCCAGCCCGTCACCGATGCCCGCGATGATGACGGTGATATAGATCAACGTGACCCGCTCGTATCCGTCCAGCCAGACCAGCACCCCGATCAGCACCACATAGGTCGCCAGAACCTGCGTCGTCAGCCAGAGCAGCGTGAAGGGCCGGTCTTCGGGCCTGTCCAGTGCCGCGAAAGCCACGCGCGGAAAGGCGAACCGTTCCCGCACGGGCTTCACCATCGACAGAATCGCCAGCAGGAAAGTCGATCCACTCAGTAACGTTGTTCCTGTCCCCGCCTCGAACGGGAAATAGGGTGCCAGAAAGATCGGCAGGAAAAACAGGATGAAATGCAGAATTTTCCGGGTGTAATTGACTTTCCAGCCCCGCTCCAGGACCAGCCAGCCCAGCCCCCATGCGGTTGCCACGAGGGCGATGGTCCTGATGAACTCCAGCGCCCAGAAATTGGCCATGGGAAGTTCAGGTGAACCGCCGCGCATGGACGCGCAGTTGTGTTATCTGGTGTTTCGAGCGCCGCACGATATCGAAGCGATGGTTGTGGAACACGAAACTCTGCCCCTCGAACGGGATCGCCTGTGCCTCGTGGATGACCAGCCCGGCAATCGTCGTCGCCTCGTCATCGGGCAGGTTCCAGTCGAAATAGCGGTTCAGGTCGCGGATCGAGACGGTGCCATCCACCAGATAGGACCCATCCGATTCGCGCGTCACTCCTTCCGCATCCACATCGTGTTCATCGGCGATATCCCCGACGATCTCCTCCAGAATATCCTCCAGCGTGAT
>CAKZUT010000032.1 GCA_937922185.1 uncultured Neomegalonema sp. | reverse complement strand
ACCGGCTGTCGCCGCCACGGCCCCGCCGATGGGGATCGCGTCGAGCTCGGTCCGCAAGGCCCGTGCCTCGGCCAGAATCGGCTCATCCACCAGCGCGGCCAGCGCCGCGATCAGGGCCGTCACATCCTGCGCCTTGCCCTGCGCGTCATAGGAGACGGTGACGGTATGGGCAAATTCGTCTTTCGTGATCTCGATCTTGTCGTCACGGGCGGTGCGGGCGTCGTCGGTATCGGCCTGCGCCTCGCTTTCGCTCATCGCGAGGATGCTGAGCGATTTCAGGTCGTCGGGCACTGTGAACCACAGGCGACGCTCGCGCGGCTGCCAGGGCTGGGCGGCATCGGAGCACCAGACAAGCGCATCGCTCCGCTCGATCATGTCGAACAGATAGCGGGAGCGATCATCCTGCGAATCATAGACCGGCAGGACCGACAGTTCGACATGGGGCAGGGTCAGGTCGGGCAGAACCAGCGTGACCGGATGCTGGGTGTCCATTTCGATCAGCTTGTCGAGAACACATCCCCGGAACACCCGTTCCTGCCCTGCAACCTCGGTCACGGTGCGCGCCTCGGTTCCCGCCCGGATCAGCAGGGACGGGCAGGCCATCACCGCGTTTTCCCCGGTCACGAGCGGCGTACCGCACAGCGACGAGGCAAGGGCATGGTGGCGGGCATCGGCCAGCCCGGCGATGACCACGCGCACGGGCGCCTGCAGGGCCTCGACGGTCCTGTCGAGGCGGGCGATCAGGGCCGGATCAAGCGTGCTTATCTCGTCACCGATGATTCTGCGAAATCCCGTGAAGCGCTTGAGCAATTTCTTTCGTTCGGCAATGTGCTTTGTCATCGATTATCAAATGCCTCGCGCGTCGCTTGCCGAACCCGTCCAATGCACGAGGCGTGGGGGCAGGCAGTTGTCCCCTGGATATGCAGGGGGTCGAATCGGTCTTCCCGGTGAAACCCTTGCGGGGTACGGGGCGCGTCGGTCTTCGTCACAGGAATCATGACAATGGCGTTTCGCGCCGGGGCAGTAAGCCAGAGCAACCCTTACTTTTACTTAATGCGGTGCTTCGCCCGTATCTGAATGTGGGAAATATTCCACAGGTTGTACCGATTCCTTGCGGCAGCGCGGTTTTCCTGACCCGGACGGATGAATCATTGGCCGGTTTCATTCCATCTTTACCGCTTTCCGTAATCCTCCGAACCATCACGAGAGGATCAACGCCCATGCCAACCGATTTCAACGTACCTGTTCTCTGGATGTCGATCGCGGCCCTGCTCATTTTTCTGATGCAGGCCGGTTTTCTGCTCATCGAGGCAGGGACTGTCCGGTCCAAGAACTCGACAAACGTCGCGCAGAAAAACGTCTCGGACATGATTATATGCATGTTCTGCTACTCCCTTGTGGGCTTTGGCGTCATGTTCGGCGTTTCGGCGGGTGGCTATATAGGCATGGGCGGCACACAGCCCGTCCTGCAGGAGCAGGGGCTGTGGCCCGTGCTGCTCGTCTTCAACCTTGCGTTCTGTGCGGTGACGGCGACCATTGTGTCGGGTGCTGTGGCCGAGCGGATGCGGATCGGGGCGTATTTCATCAGCACCGTCGCCATCGCGGTCCTCGTCTACCCGGTCTTCGGGCACTGGACCTGGGGCAATACGATCATCGAATCGAATTCGGCCTTCCTCGCCGATCTCGGCTTCATCGACCATGCGGGCGGCATCGCGATCCACGCTCTGGGGGCGGCCTACGCATTGGCCGCCTGTATCGTGCTGGGCGCGCGGCAGGGACGATTCGACGAGAACGGCAACGTCCTGCCGATCACCGGATCGAGCTACGTTCTGGCGTTGTCGGGTGGCCTGATTCTCTTCGTGACCTGGATTCCCTTCAACACCGGCTCTCTCGCACCGGGAACGCAGATCTTCAGCGATGTGGTCCTGAACACGATCATCGCGGGGGCGGCGGGTGGCCTCGGCGGCAAGATCATCGGCTACTTTCTGAACGACCGCACCTATGATCCCATGGCCAGTACCAACGGCATCCTTGCCGGTCTGGTGGCGATCACGGCGGGGGCACCCTATGTCGGCCCCTATGGCGCGGCGGCGCTCGGGATCATCGGCGGTTTCGCCGGTATCTTCGGCAACCATGTCATCCTGCACCGCTACAAGATCGACGATCCGGTCGGCGTCGTGGGCGTTCACGGCGTCGCGGGCCTTATCGGTGGCATTCTCTTCCCGCTTGTCGCCGTGGGTACGCTGCCTGCGGGCACCGTGACCGCGCAGGTTATCGCGCAGGGCATCGGCTCCACCGTCGCGGTCGTCTGGGCCTTCTCGACCGGCTTCATCGTCATCAGCGTTCTCAGGAAGCTCGATATCCTGCGCGTGTCGGATGCCCAGGAATATCTGGGCCTGAACTTCGGCGAGCATCTTCCCGGCGTGACCGCCGACCACCTGAAATCGGCCTTCGACGTATCGAAACCGGCCGGCGGATTAGCGCCCGTCGCTGCCAGGGCACCCAGGCCCGGAGCGGCATCGAAAGCCCCGAAGGAGGCGCTTGCCGCCATGGCTCCGGCCATGGCCGCCGACATGATGCCCTCCTCCGAGGTCGGATTCGCCCTGACGCGGATGACCGACGCGCACAAGGCCAAGGCCGAGCAACTGGCGGCCACCCTGTCCGTCTTTGAAACCGCGCTGGAGAGCATGACCGACGGGATGCTCATCTTCGACGCGGGGGGCGAGGCGGTGCAGGTCAATGCGGCCTTCAAGAGCGCCATGGCCTCCTTCGGCGTCACCTGCCATATCGGCATGACCCGCGAGGCATTCCTCGAAGGGCTGAACGCTTCCGCCGCCTTCGACAGCGGTGCGGCGGCGCTGTCCGGGTGGATCGATGACGAGGGCGACGAGGGCGCGGAACGTACCGCGATCCACCGTACGATCACCACCGAAGCGGGCCGCCACTTCATCCAGCGTGCCGTGCCCACCGCCGATGGCGGACAGGTGGTCAGCCTGACCGACGTGACCGAGATCGAGGGGGCGCGTATCGCGGCGGAGGCCGCACAGAAATCGAAGGCCGAGTTCCTCGCGAATATGAGCCACGAGATCCGCACGCCCATGAACGGCATCATCGGCATGACCGATCTGCTCAGCCGCTCGACGCTGGAACCGCGACAGACGCATTTCGTCAACACGATCAACAAGTGCGGCAACGCGCTGATGAAGATCATCAACGATATTCTGGATTATTCCAAGATCGAGGCCGGACAGGCCAAGATCGACGCGGCTCCCTTCGTGCTGCGTGAGAGCCTTGAGGATGTGACGACCCTGCTGTCCAACACGGCGGCGGAGAAGGGTCTTGATCTGCTCGTGCGCTACCGTCCCGAACTGCCCTCGACCTTCGTGGGTGATATCGGGCGGATGCGGCAGGTGATGACCAACCTCGTCGGCAATGCGCTCAAGTTCACCAGCGAGGGCCATGTGCTGGTCGATGTCTCGGGTGAGGTCGAGGGCGATGTCGCCAGGCTGGTTATCCGGGTCGAGGATACTGGCATCGGCATCCCCGAGGACCAGATCGACAAGGTGTTCGAGAAATTCCGTCAGGTGGACGGTTCCGCCAGCCGCCAGTACGAGGGCACAGGTCTGGGCCTGAGCATCTCGGCCAACCTGATCGAGATGATGGGCGGCACCATCACGGCGGAAAGCACCGTCGGCGAGGGCAGTGTCTTCACTGTCCGGCTGGACCTGCCGGTGGCCGAAGATGCCACGCCGAAGAGATTCGTTCCCGCCGAGATCGTCGGCTCGAAAGTCCTCGTCGTGGACGACAACCCCGTCAACCGCGATATCCTGTCCGAACAGCTTGCCTACTGGAAATGCCAGTGCGCGACGGTCGATGGGGCGGAAAAGGGCCTCTCGGTACTTCGCAAGGCCAGGGCGAAGAACGTCGCCGTCGATCTCATCATCCTTGATTACCAGATGCCCGGCATGAACGGCGAAGCGTTCTTCGAGGCGTTGAGAGCGGATGCGGAACTGCGGTCGATCCCGGTTCTGATGCTCACCTCCATCAATGACGATGATATCGAGCGGCGTCTGATGAAGGCGGGGATGCGGGCGATCCTGACCAAACCCGCGCCGTCCGATCTGTTGCTCGACACCATCTCGACCTGTCTGAACGACGCACAGTTCGCCTCCATCGGTCTCGAAGTCGATACTGTCGGAGAGGATGATGCGGTCGCTGCCTTCAGGCAGAATGCCGAACAGCCCCTGTCCGAGGGGGTGCCCCCGACAACCGCGAAGACCGGCGCGAAAGAGGGGCTGCTCAGGGCGATCGGCTCCGCCGAACCGGAAGCCATCGCACAGGAAACAGCCCAGGCGCCTGTGAAGGCCGCAGAAGATACCTCCGCCGACGGCGACAAGGCGCCCGGACGCCGCCGCGTGCCGTCCTCCGCCGTGGCCCAGCGCCGTCCCTTCCGGGTCGAGGCTGTGACCGAATCGGCTGTATCCGACGCCATGGCGGCGACGTCGGAGGAGATCGACATGCCTGATCTGAAGGGTCTGGAACTGTCCGATATCGAACAGGCCGATGACAGCCCGGTCGAATCGGCCATCGCGAAGATCGGTGAACCCGTCGCGCTTGTATCCGGCGACGCCCCGGAAGAAGACACCTCCGAAGGGGATGACGGCGAGGCCGCCGGGGCAGAGGATGCTCCGCTCGATATTCTCGTCGCCGAGGATAACGAGACCAATCAGAACTACATCGAATACATCCTGGATGATTTCGATGTGGAATACGCCATTGCCGAGAACGGTCGGATTGCCGTGGATTACTGGACCGCCCGCAACCCGTCCATCGTGTTCATGGATGTCTCGATGCCGGGGATGAACGGCTACGACGCCACGGCGAGGATTCGCGAGCTTGAGAAGGAAATGGGCCGGGATCATACGCCCATCGTGGCCCTGACCGCCCATAACCTCAGCGGCGACCGCGAACAATGCCTCGCGGCGGGCATGGACGACTACCTGTCCAAGCCGGTCTCGGTGGACAATATCCGCGACATGCTGGCGAAGTGGAAGATCGTCGGAGACATGGACGAGCGTTCAAGCGCCTGATCCGGGTCTTTTCGATGCCCCCGGACGTGTTCCGGGGGCATTTTCCCGACTGTCCCCGCCCGTCAGCCCCCGCCCGTCAGCCCAGCGTGTTCGACGGCGATCCCGACACGAAATCCTCGATATGGACGATGACCTGTCGCCAGACTTCCTTCATGGCCTCGTCGCTGGCCCAGGCGGTGTGGGGGGTGACGATGACATTGGGGCGCTCCAGCACCGTGAGCAGGGGATTGTCGGGGGCGGGCGGCTCCTGCGTGAGCACGTCAAACCCCGCGCCCGCGATCAGGCCCCGGTCAAGGGCATCGACGAGGGCGGCCTCATCGACCAGACCGCCGCGCGAGGTGTTCACGAGAACGGGCTTCTTCTTCATCGCCTCGAATTCCGGCGTTGAGATCATGTGCTTCGTCGCGGGCATCAGCGGGGCGTGAAGCGAGATGACATCGGATGTCTCGATCACCTCGTCCCATGGCGTATAGAGCGGGCCGAGGCCGGAGACGCCCTTATGGGCGGCGAAAACAGGCTCCATGCCGAATGCCGCACCGATGCGCGCGACCGCCGCGCCGATGACCCCCTCACCGATAATGCCGAGGCGCGATCCGGCCAGATCCTTGACGGGGTGGTTGAAGAAGCAGAACTGCCCTGACTTCTGCCACTCGCCGTTGATGACGTCCTGCCGGTAGCCGGGGATCGAGCGGCGCAGGGCGAGGATGAGCGCGAAGGCGTGTTCGGGAACCGTGTTGATCGCATAGCCCCGCACATTCGAGACGGTCACGCCGCGCCCGGTGCAGGCGGCGACATCAATCACGTCATAGCCGGTGGCGGCGACGGAAATCATCTTCAGGTTCGGCGCGGCCACAAGCTGATCGGTGCGGATCGGGGCCTTGTTGGTGATGACGATATCGGCCTCCGCGATGCGTTCGGCCACCTGTTCGGGCGCGGTCTTGCCGTACTCGATCCATTCATGGTCAAAGCCGGGGCGGACGATCCTGACTCCGGGGCCGATGGTGTCGCGGTCGAGAAAGACGATCTTCGTCATGGGAACTCCTTTGCATCCCTCCACCTGACAGAAAAAGATCGCCGCTTGCAAGAAGCGGCGATCAGGCGGTGGAGAAAGCGAATTCGGGTGCGGTTTGTTATTCGGCGGCGAGGCGCAGGGCCATATGATCGACTCCGGTGTAATGGGCCTGTGCGGCGGCCACGCCCGAGCCAAGCTCGATTTTCGCGCCCGCCTCGATCAGCGCCATCTCTGCCGATCCCAGCGCCGCGAGGCACATGACCTCGTTCAGGTCGCCGAGGTGGCCGATGCGGAATACCCTGCCCGCCAGCCGCGCCAGACCGGCACCGAAGCTGGTCCGGTACTTGTTGTAGCCGATGGACAGCACGTCCTTCGCATCCACATCCTCCGGGACGATGATCGCCGATACGGTGTCGGAATACCATTTCGGCTCAGCGGCGCAGAGACGGCATCCTTCCCATGCGGCGACAGCATGGCGCACACCGGTGGCGAGGCGGTTATGGCGGGCGAAGACGTTCTCCAGCCCCTCCTCCTCGATGAGTTCCAGCGATTTGCGGAGGCCATAGAAAAGCTGTGTCGGCGGCGTATAGGGGAAATAGCCGTCGTCATTGAGCTTGAGCATGTCCTCGAAGGAAAAGTAGCAGCGGGCCATCCTGCTGGATTTATGCGCCTCGAACGCTTTTTCGCTGACGCCCAGCATCGACAGACCGGCGGGCATCATGAAGCCCTTCTGCGACCCGGCGACGGCCAGATCGACGCCCCATTCATCCATGCGGAAATCGATGGAGGCGATGGAGCTTACCCCGTCAACGAACAGCAGGGCAGGGTGACCGGCGGCGTCCAGAACCTCGCGGACGCCCGCGATATCGGAGGTAACGCCCGTGGCGGTCTCGTTCTGGGTTGCGAAGACGGCGCGGATTTCATGGGCCGTGTCGGCTTCGAGGATTTTCGCGTAATCCTCCAGCGGCACGCCCTCGCCCCATTCGACGTCGAGACTGACGACATCCAGTCCGAGGCGTTCGCACATATCCACCCAGAGATGGCTGAACTGACCGAAGCGCGAGATCAGCACCTTGTCGCCGGTATTGAGCGTATTGGAGATCGCCGCTTCCCATGCGCCCGTCCCCGAGCCGGGGAACATGAAGACGCGGCTGTCGGTCTTGAATACTTTTTTCAGGCCCGCGAAGAGGGGCAGCGTCAGTTCGCCGAAATCGGGGGCGCGCATATCCTGCATCGGCACGTTCATCGCCTGCCTGACGGCTTCGGGGATGTTCGTCGGTCCGGGGATGAACAGATGTGTTGTTCCGTTACGCATGGGTCTTCCTCCACTGTCGGGCACGGCATCCGGCCCCTTCCGCTGCGACACCTAAATAGCCGGAAGGCGCGCGATGACAGGAAAACCGGGTTCGCTTGAAAAGAGTGTAATTTACTCCGAACAAGAGATGTAATAGTGTAACTTCACATCCGGTGCCGACGAGGCAGCAGCCATGACAATCGCCAGAAGCCCGAGCAAGAAGACTTTCGTTGGCCCCCGCCTGCGCGAACTCCGCAAGGAGCGGGGCGAGACTCAGGCCGCGATGGCAAAGGCGCTGGGCATCAGCCCGACCTATATCAACCTGCTCGAAAACAATCAGCGCAGCCTGTCATTACAGGTGCTGATGCGGTTTTCCGATGTCTATGGCGTTGATTGGCGCGATCTGATCGATGATGATTCGCCGAACCTGCTCGCCGATCTCCGCAATGCGCTGCAAGACCCGATATTCGGCGATGAGAAGGCGGATCTGCACGAGTTGCGCGCCGCGCTCGATCATTGCCCGAAGCTTGCGCGGGATATGCTGCGGCTGCACAAGACCTATCGCGTTCTCAGCGAGCGTATCCTGACGACGGATGCCGCCGGGTATGACGATGCGCCCTCGATGTTCGGCATCACCCCGGAGGCGATGGTCCACGATCTCTTTCGCCGGAACCGCAACCACTTTCCCACGCTGGAGGCGGCGGCGGAAGACTTCCGCAGCGGCGAGACCATCGCGACCGATGAGGTCTATTCCTATCTCAAGGGGCGGCTGGAGCGCGATCACGGCATCTCGGTCGTTCCCGTGGCGGTCACCGACCTGCCCGATACGCTGCGCTATTATGACGAGGCGACGAAACGCATTCTGCTCTCGGATATCCTCGATTACCCGAACCGGGTGTTTCAGCTTACCCATGTGCTGGGTCTGCTGGGGTATGGGGATGTCATCGACGCGGTGATCGCGGGGGGCAATATCAGCGATCCGCGCGGACAGTCGCGCTGCCGGGTCGAGCTGGCGAATTATTTCGCCGCCGCCTCCCTGATGCCCTACGATTCCTTCCTGAAGGCGGCAAAGGCCCAGCGATATGATTTCGACTATCTCGCCGCGCTTTTCGGAGTGTCGTTCGAGCAGGCATGTCACCGGGCCACGACGCTTCAGCGGGAGGGCGATCCGGGGGTGCCGTTCTTCTTCCTGCGAATCGACAAGGCGGGCAATGTCACCAAGCGGTTCAATGCGACGGGGTTTCACCTCGCCGAGCATGGCGGGGCCTGCCCGCGCTGGGATATCCATATGTGTTTCCGCACGCCGGGGCGCACCCTGCCGCAATTCGTGGAGATGCCGGACGGGTCGAAATACTTCACGGTCAACCGCACGGTTGATCGCCCCAGCTACGGCTACCGCTCACAGGATAACCGTCTGGCGATCACGCTGGGTTGCTCGATCGAACATGCGGGCAAGCTGATCTATGCCTCACTGTACCAGATGACCGACCCCGATCTGGCCACGCCCATCGGTATCAATTGCCGCCTCTGTCCGCGCCAGCACTGCGCGCAGCGGGCGCATCAGCCGGTTCATCTCGACCTGCCCATCGACGAGAACCGCCGGGGGCAGACGCGGTTTGAAAGTTAGGATGCCGATCGCGCCGCGCCTGGGGGGCGTGGGCGTTTACCGCATCCGTGCATGTCACGTTACAATGTTACAAAATAATCGAATGTAATTTACCAACCTATCAGGTGAACCTGAAAATACTGGTCTCGGCGTGTATCTTCCCTCACGTAAGCCGCCGGATGCAACGGACGGAACCGGGGTACGCAATGGTGGATGTCGCGGTCGTGGGCGGAAGTGCTTGGTTCGTGGGGGCGCTGAGGAGCGTTCTCGCGGCGACGCAGCGATTCTCCCTGTCGGCCACGACGGCGAATGTCCTCGGCGTACTGGCGGAGATACGCACCGGCGACCCCTGTATCGTCATCATCGCCTGCGGTGCCAGCGCCGACGACGTACAGATGCTGATCCGACGATGCCGCCGCCGGAACCGCGACGTCAGGGTTGTCGTCAAGTTTCATGCTCTCAGACCCAATCTCGTGCGCGACGCGATGCAGGCCGGGGCATGGGGATGCTTTTCCACCGATGACAGCCCCGAAACGGTCCTGAACATGCTCACCAGCGTGGCCGAGGGGCGCACCAGCTTTCCCTTCGTGGATTTCTCGCTGCTGCGGGATGATCCCTTCGAGCAACTGACCCGCCGCGAGCGGGAAGTGCTTGACGCGCTGTCGCAGGGCTGGAGCAATACGCAGATTTCCTCCCGTCTCGGGATATCCGAGAACACCGTGAAATATCATCTCAAGCTGATCTACGGTAAACTCGGCGTCGCCAATCGCAGCACCGCTATCTCGCATTACATGCAACGGGCGATTGCCTGGAACCATTTTGCCGCTATTTCTGTCCACGATACCTGAATATGACCCGGTGCGGACCCGCGCCCCTCTTCTCATCACGTCACACGCACTCTGCGCCAACATCGAGGAACGAACGACATGGCCGACGGATTCACAAATAATCTGGCGAACGATTTCTTCACCGAAGCCCTTGCCTCGCGCGATCCGGCGGTGTTCGCCTCGATCACCGACGAGATGACGCGCCAGCGCGACGAGATCGAGCTGATCGCCTCCGAGAACATCGTCTCCCGCGCCGTGATGGAGGCGCAAGGCTCGGTGATGACCAACAAATACGCCGAGGGCTATCCCGACCGGCGCTATTACGGCGGTTGTCAGTATGTGGACGTTGCCGAAAGTCTGGCGATCAAACGGGCCTGCGAGCTGTTTTCCTGCCAGTTCGCCAATGTCCAGCCCCATTCGGGCGCACAGGCCAATCAGGCGGTCTTCCAGGCCTGCCTCAAGCCCGGTGACACATTCCTGGGCATGGATCTGGCCTCCGGCGGACACCTCACCCACGGCGCGGCTCCGAACCAGTCGGGCAAGTGGTTCAATGCCATTCAGTACGGCGTGACGAAGGACACCAACCTCATCGACTACGATCAGGTCGAGGCGCTGGCCAAGGAGCATCAGCCCAGGCTGATCGTGGCGGGCGGTTCCGCCGTGCCCCGTCAGATCGACTTCAAACGCTTCCGTGAGATCGCGGACAGCGTTGGCGCGATCCTGCATGTGGATATGGCCCATTTCGCGGGACTGGTCGCGGGCAAGCAGCACCCGAACCCGCTCGACCATTGCCATGTCGCAACGACCACGACGCACAAGACCCTGCGCGGCCCGCGCGGCGGCATGATCCTCACCAATGACGAGGCGCTGGCGAAGAAATTCAACTCCGCCGTCTTCCCCGGCCTTCAGGGCGGGCCGCTCATGCATGTGATCGCCGCCAAGGCCGTGGCCTTCGGCGAGGCACTGCGCCCCGAATTCGAACAGTATTCGGCGCAGGTCATCAAGAACGCGCAGGCTCTGGCCGGAACGCTCATGGCGGGCGGTCTGGATATCGTCACGGGCGGCACCGATACCCATGTCATGCTGGTCGATCTGCGGCCCAAGGGCGTGAAGGGCAATGATACCGAAAAGGCGCTGGGCCGGGCGCATATCACCTGCAACAAGAACGGCGTACCGTTCGACCCGGAAAAGCCCATGGTCACCTCGGGCGTTCGTCTGGGCACCCCCGCAGGCACCACGCGCGGCTTCGGCGAGGATGAATTCAGGGCCATCGGCGAGATGATCGTCGAGGTCGTGGACGGCCTTGCCGCCAATGGCGCGGAGGGCAACGGCGCGGTCGAGGCGGCGGTGAAGGAAAAAGCCATGACCCTGTGTGGCCGCTTCCCGATCTACGCGACGGCGGTGAGCTGAACCCGGCCATCCCCGCGAATGCGAGACTCTCTCGCCGCATCGGGCAGACGCCCGCATCGGCGGGCATGACGTAGAGACTGAAAAGAGCAGGAAAAGCCCATTACGGCGTT
>CAKZUT010000031.1 GCA_937922185.1 uncultured Neomegalonema sp. | reverse complement strand
GACCGGCTGCGCGGGCTGCTGATACGCGGGCTGCACCGTCGTCGTCCCATAGACCGGCTGCACGGGCTGCTGATACGCAGGCTGCGCCGTCGTCGCCCCATAGACCGGCTGCGCGGGCTGACGGTATGCGGGCTGTGCCGTCGTAGCCCCGTAGACCGGCTGCGCGGGTGCAACTGGCCGGGTGATCGCGCCGGTACCGATGCCCGTCACGGCACCGAGGACAGAAGCCCCCGCCGCGACCTGCCCTACCGTCCCGGCATTGTTCAGGCCCAGATCAAGCAACTGAGCCTTCTGACTGTCCGACAGGGCGCTCGTCAGGCCGGAAAGTCCGGGGGCCTGACTCTGCACGGCGGCATCGAAGGCGGAGGCCTTTGCCCTGTTCTGGATCTGACCGAAAAAGCCCTCCAGACCCTGCGCGGAAGCCGAGGTTGCGGTCAGCATAGCACAGACGGTCACGATGATATGTTTCATGGGGTATCTCCCGTTTCAAGATCGTCTCTATTTATCACGATCCCTTCGAATCGTAAGGGTTCTCGCGCTTGCGGAAAAAGAAGCGCAGAGGCGTTCCCTGCAAGCCGAACGACTCGCGCAGGCCATTGACAAGATAACGTTTATAGGCCGTCGGCAGCTCATCGGGACGCGAGCAGAAGGACACGAAAGTCGGCGGGCGGGTCTTGGCCTGCGTGAGATAGCGCAGCTTGATGCGGCGTCCCCCCGGTGCGGGGGGCGGGTGGCGCGCGACCATCTCGATCAGCCAGTCATTGAGGCGCGCCGTGGAAACGCGGGCGTTCCAGATACCATGCGCCTTCATCACCGCATCATGCAGGCGGTCGATATTCTTGCCGTCCTTTGCCGAGAGCATGACAAAAGGAACACCGCGAAGCTGAGGCAAAAGGCGCGTGACCGACTCCTTGAGCGCGGCCATGGTCTTCTGCTTCTCCTCGACGAGATCCCATTTATTGATCGCGATGACAACGGCCCGTCCTTCGCGTTCGGCCAGATCGGCAATGCGAAGATCCTGACTTTCCAGCGGATTCTGGGCATCGAGCAGAACGATCACGACTTCCGAGAACTTGACCGCCCGCAGGCCGTCCGAGACGGAAAGTTTTTCGAGCTTGCCCGTCACCTTGGCGCGTTTCCGCATTCCGGCGGTGTCGAACAACTTGACCGGAACGCCATTCCAGTCATGGACAGTGCCGATGGCATCGCGCGTGATCCCGGCTTCGGGGCCGGTCAGCATCTTATCCATGCCGAGGATGCGGTTGACGAGGGTGGATTTGCCCGCATTGGGTCGCCCGACAATGGCGATCTGCATGGGCTTGTCCGGCTCGGGTGCCTCGACCGGCTCTCCGGTTTCGGGATCGAGGGCGATGTCGATCTCCGGCAGCGTCTCCTCATCCATCTCGAATTCCTGCGCCAGCGGGGCGAGGGCATCGCGCAGTTCGACCAGCCCCTCGCCATGTTCGGCGGAAACGCGCACGGGATCGCCGAGGCCAAGGGAAAATCCCTCGTAAAAGCCTTCGTCGCCCGCGCGCCCTTCCGATTTATTGGCGAGGAGGATGACCCGCGCTTCCTTGCGCCGCAGCAAATCGGCAAGATCGCGGTCCGTGGCGGTGATGCCCGCGCGGGCATCGACCATGAACAGGGACACATCCGCCGCATCGATGGCCTGCTCGCTCAGGCGTCTCATGCGCCCCTGCAGGGAATCATCGGTGGCATCCTCCAGACCGGCGGTGTCGATGACGGTAAACCGCAGGTCGCGCAGGCGTCCGTCGCCCTCCCGCAGGTCGCGGGTCACACCGGGGCTGTCATCGACGAGGGCGATGCGCTTGCCGACCAGACGATTGAAGAGCGTCGATTTCCCGACATTCGGGCGACCGATGATCGCAACTGAAAAGGCCACGGGCTACCGGAACGCAAGCAGGTCGGCGTCATCCGTCAGGACGTAGATCGTACCGTTGGCGACGACGGGCGGCTGGGTCGTTCCGTCGGACAATGCCGCTTCGGCGAGGATCGTGCCCTTCGCGGGATCGACGGAGATCAGGCGTCCGGTGCTGGAGGTCAGGAGCAGGCGATTGCCCGCTGCGACCGGCCCGGCCCAGACGATGGGTTCCTCGCGATCATCGGGATCGCGATAGCCGCCGAGGGACACACGCCATGCGGTGTTCCCCGTGGCCCGGTCGAGGGCATGAAGATCGCCGCCGTCATCGACGAGAAAGAGCGCGTTTCCGGCAACATAGGGGGCCTGCGTCCCGCCGATATTGCGCGTCCAGATCCGCTCACCGTCGCGCAGATCAATGGCGACGAGGCGTCCCGCCTGACTGGCCGCATAGACCACACCATCGGCGATAACCGGATCTCCCGTCACATCGGTGAGGGCGGCCAGACCGCCCGACCCCCGGATGCCGGTCAGATCGTCTTCCCAGATCGGGCGTCCCGAGGCGGCGAGATACGCCACGAGTTCACCGGAGGAATAGGGGGCGACGACGATCCGGTCAGTGGCCGCAGGGCCTGCACCGCCCAGAATTCCCGCAGTCTGCTCCAGCCCGCTTTCGTCCCATACGGCCTCACCGCTTTCGGCATCGAAGGCGAATGTGCGATTTTCCCGCGTGACGGCAAAGACGCGCCCTCCGGCAACGACCGGGGCCGCACGGCTGGGGGCGCGCATGGCACCTTTCCAGATTTCCGTGCCGCTGGCCGCGTCGAGGGCGGCGAGAAAGCCGAAACCGCTGGAGACATAGAGGCGTCCGTTCGCGGCGGCGAGACCTCCGCCGAAGCCGTCGATGGCGTTCTCGGAAGCCGGTGTCAGATTGACATTCCAGACCCGCGCGCCGCTGGCGGCATCATGGGCCGAGACACCGGAGGCGGCATCGGTCGCATAGACAAGACCGTTCGCGACCACAGGCGGCGAGACGACCCGCCCCCCCGATCCGCTGCCCGCGCTGACACGCCACACCTGTTGCAGCGAGCCGGAGGCGGCGACATGGCCGATGGAATGGGTGGCATTCCCGTTGAACTGCGCCCATTCGGTATTGGTGGCGGCGGTCGGCAGGGCGATGGCGATATCGCCGGAGACCGTGGCCGCTTCCACGCTTGTCTTGCGGACGGCGATCCGCTCGCCGCTCAGGCGAACCTCGTCATCCTCGAAAAGATCGAAGGCACCGCAACCGCTCAGCAGGCCAAAGCAGGACAGGGCGAGAATGCCGGTACGAAGCGTTGAGATCATTGGTCGGCTCCTTCCCCGGTGGTGGCCGGTGCATCCTCGTCGGAGGGCGCATCCGCCTCTTCCGATTCATCGGTTGTCTCTTTTTCGGGCGTCATCCCGCTGTCGGAGGGGGCCACGGGATCGAGTGTCGCCTCGATGGCCTCGATCAACTCGGCGGCGCGGCCCTGCGCGGCGGGGGGCAGTTCCGGCAACTCGACAAGGGTTCGCAGGGATGCGAGAGCCTGCTTCGGCTCCCCGTTTTTCAGATGTGCCGCCGCCTCGTATTCGAGGGCGGGCAGGCGCCAGACCGATCCATCCACCGTCAGCGGGCCGAGCCGGTCCAGCATCTCGTCGGCCTCCATCCTCTCGGACATCAGCATGACGGTCCGCAGTTCGGCGAGATCGCGAAAGCGGGGATCAATCCCGTCGATGGCCTTGATCGCATCGTACTGGGCCTGAGCCTCCTCGATCTTTCCGGCGGCGGCAAGCGAGGCGGCGGCGCGCAGCCGCGCGATGATAGGATACTGGTATTCCCCCTCTTCCGCGATGGCGAGGAAGGCTTTCGCGGCGTCCTCGGGATTCTCGACGGCATCGGCTTCCAGCAGGGCACCGCCGAGTTCGGCCTTGCGCGACTCGACCTTGTTCTCCCACCATCCCTTGCCTGCCGCGAACAGCACGACGAGCACGATGGCCGCGATGAGCCAGGGGCCATACCGCCGCCATACCGCATACATCCGGTCGCGGCGAACCTCCTCGCTGACTTCCTGAATAAAGCTGTCCGATTCAGCCAAGGCGCACTCTCCCGTCGGGTTTTACCGGTTCACGTCTATCCGGCGCGGCAATGCATTCGCCGCAACGCGCGGACATTACGCAACCCGGCGCGCGGCGCAACCTTTCTGACAGGTCCGGCGAGCCAAAGCAAAATCTGCATGAGCGCCCTCTCGCATCCGCAAGCCGCCTGTACCCGCCTTCTTCCGTCGAAAATGCAACCGGAGCGATTTTTCATCATGGGGTGGGTTAAACTGCTGGCATACATGAATTGATGGGTGAGGATACAGCGCGACCCCCAGGTAGCCGGAGCCTCCCCCCATGCACCCCATCGCCTCACTCGACCTGCAATCCCTTTCCGCGAACGGCGGAGGCATCACCTCTGTCGGCCACGGCTTCGCACAGGGCGACATACCTTCCGGGCACCGGCTCAGCGCCATGGTCGATGGCACCGAGGCCCCGGTGCAGATGGATGTTCTCTCCACATGGCCGGACGGATCGGTCAAGCACGCGATCATCAGTTTCGAGAACCCCGCCAGCGCGGACGGCACGGCGACCATGGAACTCGGCGCGGCGATGGCCCCCGCCGATGACGGCACACCGGCACCGGATATCGCGGCCCTCGCGACTGCTCTGGACTATGACTTTACCGTCACGGTCGATGGCGAGACCGTGGATGTCGCGGCCCTTCTTCAGACCGGCCCGGTGGATATGTGGCAATCGGGGGCGCTGGTCAGTCAGGGGCGTGTGACCCATACACTGGCCAACGGGCTGGAACTGCGCGCGGATATCACCGTGAAGGCCGACGGAACCATCGACACCTCGATCATCATGGGCAATGACAATATCGACACGACGGGTCTCGATGCGCTGACCTATGCGGTCGAAATCGCGCAGGACGGCGAGGTGGTCTTCCGCAACGACGCGCTGACGCAATATCACTTCACGGTCTGGCGCGAGGCTTTCTCCACCGCCGGAGATGCCACGACCGCCCATGTGGTCTATGATATGGACTATCTGCGCGGCACAGGGCTGGTGCCGTTGGTCGATACCGCGCTGACCCTGGATGACGGCGATGAATACGGCGCGTTTCTGGACGACCCGAACGCGACCTACGATCCGCTGGAACTGGGCGGCATCGACAATCGCGGCGGCATCGACGAGGACCGGGGACGCTCCGGTGCCAGCAAGAGCTTCGGCGTCATCACCGACGACCAGCACAGCTATCTGGTGACGCAGACGGCGGCGGCGCGCGAGGGGATGCTGGCGCTGACAGACCAGTACGGGGCGTATTCGGATTTCTACCGTAACCCTGAAACCGGCGAGGCGTATCTGCTGGAAGATACGGATTTCAACTCCTTCTATGCAGGCGTCCGCAAGGACGTGGAGGGCACCGATGGCGTGGTCGATCTCACCAATGACGGGCTGGCCCTGCGGAACAAGCAATCCCATGATCCAAGCGCCTTCTACACGTCCTATCTGTTCACGGGAGATCGCTTCTATGCCGACGGGCTGCTGAGCGAGGGCGGATCACCGCATCTGCTCTGGGCGAATGCGGCGTCGCTGACAGCGGATGGCGCGGTCGATTTCGGCTCGCAGTTGCGGGCGCAGGCGTGGTCCCTGCGCGATCTGTGGCAGGCGGCGACACTGGCCCCGGACGGTTCGCACGCCAAACCGATACTGGAGGCACGGCTGGAGGCTGCCCTTCAGGATTACGTGGATTACTATATCGGCGGGCAGACCCTGCAAAACCGTCTGGGCCGCGATTTCACCGGCTCGCGCGAGGCGGCGGCCTTCTCGGAAGGGCCGCTTTCGGGCGTGTTGCAGAGCTATAACGGCACGGCGCTGGACCGCCCCTACTGGCAGGACTGGTTCGGAATGGTGATCGGCCAGATCGCGGCCACCGGCAACGCCAATGCCATTGCCCTGGGTGAATGGATGGCGAATTTTTCCGCCGGGCGCTTCCTTCAGGATGATTTCGACGCCACGAACTCGCTGTTCTCGATTACCGGCAGCGCCAACGGCTCGCGCAATCTGGCGGGCGACATAACCTGGGCCGAGGTGCAGAGCCTCGCCGAGGAAGGCGGAAGCGCGGCGCAGATCCAGTGGGAGACGGACGGCTTCTACACGGCGGCGGCCTTCGGAGGCACGGCCTCGTTGCTCAGTGGCACGCGCGATGTGCGCTATGCCGAGGCGCTGCTGTGGATGACCGCGCAACTCTCGCAACAGGCCGAGGACGTGGCCACGGGCAACGGCACCACGACCCAGTTCGCGATCCCCGTGCAGTTCCTCGATGACAGCATCGTCGGAATCACCGAGCGTACTGTCGGCACCGATCTCGATGAGGCGCTGTATGACGGCGACGGCAATCGCCTGATCGCGGCGGGTGACGGCAATGACGACGTGACCACCGGCGCGGGCAATCATCTGGTCGATGGCGGAGACGGCAACGACACCCTCACGGGCGGCAACGGCGAGGACTGGCTGTTCGGCGGCAGCGGCGAGGACCGGCTCTCCGGCGGCGCAGGGGTCAATATCCTTCAGGGCGACCGGCACGACGCCGATTTCGGGCGCTTCGCCGATACCTTCACCTTCGACACGGTACTGGGCGACACGCAGGTGGTCGATTTCACGGCGGGTCAGGACGTACTGGAACTGAGCGACTTCGACGCTCTGCGCCGCGCCACGGATGCCCTGTCGGCCTTTGTCGATACCGACGAGGGGTCATTGCTCGACCTTGGCGAGGCGGGGCGTCTGCTGCTGCGCGACGTGGCCGTATTCGACCTCGCGGAAAGCGATCTGAGCGTCACCGGTGCGAATGATGCGCCACAGGCTGTGAACGATACGCTCGATCCGGTTGTATCCGGGCAGAGCATCAGCCTTGCGGCGGCTGATCTTCTGGCCAATGACAGCGACCCGGACGACGATCCGTTCACGATCCTCTCGGTAAGCGACGGCACGGGCGGCAGCGTCACGATGGACGCGGAGGGCACCGTGACCTTCACCGCCGATGAGGGCTTCGTCGGCGAGGCATCCTTCACCTACACCATCCACGACGATCTTGGCGCAGAGGCCACGGGAACGGCAAGCCTGACTGTGGAGGCCGTCGCTCCCGAAATACCCGAAACAACGCCTGTGGCTATGCCCGAAACGACGCCTGTGGCTATGCCCGAAACGACGCCCGTGGCTATGCCCGAGACAACACCCGTGGCTATGCCCGAAACGACGCCCGTGGCTATGCCCGAGACAACACCCGTGGCTATGCCCGAGACAACACCCGTGGCTATGCCCGAGACAACACCCGTGGC
>CAKZUT010000030.1 GCA_937922185.1 uncultured Neomegalonema sp. | reverse complement strand
GGCGCTGCAATCGGAACTGGGGACCACCGCGCTCTATGTCACCCACGATCAGGTGGAGGCGATGACGATGGCCGACCGCGTGGTGGTGATGAATGCGGGGGTGGCCGAACAGATCGGGCCGCCGCTGGAGGTCTATCAGCGGCCCGCCACGATGTTCGTCGCCGGGTTCATCGGCTCGCCGCCCATGAATTTCCTGTCGCCTGCCCTGCTGCCGCAGATTGGCGGGGGGGCGGGAACGCTGGGGATACGGCCCGAGCACATCACGCTCACGGCGGCGGGGGCGGGGCTGCTCGATGGCCGGATCGTCTTCACCGAGGCGCTGGGGGCCGATACGCTGGTGCATCTGAAGCTGGGCGAGGACACGCCGCTGATCGTGCGGACCTTCGGGATGCCGCCGCAGGTGGGCGGGACCGTGGGGATCGCGTTCGATGCGGGGCATGTTGTGCCGTTCGACGGAGACGGAAAGGCGATCCGCTACAGTCAATCGCGATCAGGCTGAGCCAGGGAGTGCCGCCAAAGACGCAGTTCCCGGCGGTTTTGCCGACCCGACCTGATCGCGAATGAGCCTAGGTTCACAGGGCAATTGATTTTGGTGTGAAGTTCCGAAGCACTGTCTCTGATTATGGAGGCATGTGACGAGCGATCTCTTTTGGCTGACGGATGTGCCAATGGCGCGGATGCTCTGGGTCGCCCTGTTCGCCTGTTCATGACCGCCGGACAGAAGCCCAACCGTCTTCCTCTCAGCCATCGCACTCGCCGCTCTCGTCATATTCCGGCTGTGAGTCCTGAGCCTGGCTCCTGATCATCAAGAAACTTGATCGTTACCAATTCTTGGTACATTCTTAAGCAAGGAGGTTGCAATGAAAAACACATCTATCGCCCTTGGCGAACATTTTGACGGTTTTGTTGCGGAGCAGGTGGCATCAGGCCGCTATCGCTCTGTAAGTGAGGTCATGCGCGATGCTTTACGTCTTTTGGAACAATCAGCGCGTCACCGTGATGCCGTTGTGCAAGCACTGATCGAGGGCGAGGAAAGCGGCGTGAGTGAGCGCACACCCGAAGACATCCAAATCGCTGTGAAAGATGAAATGCGGCGTAATGGGAGCGTTTAGGCTTACCAAAAAAGCCGATGCAGACCTTGCGGGGCTATATCGTTACGGCATCAAGAATTTTGGCACTGAACGTGCGGATTTGTATTTTGACAGTCTGTACGCTCGCCTTCGTGAAATAGGCGATGATCCTATACGCTTTCCTATCACAGAATATAGGACAGGTTATCGTCGCAGCGTCCATCCACCCCATACGATCTATTATAGGATCATTGATCCTGATATGGTCGAGATCGTTCGTATTTTGCGCGGGCAAGACCCCAGCAAATCATTCTGAATGTCATTCGATTTCTATATTCGGCAGGCTCAGGGACTGGCGGCGCATCGCTGCACGATACGACAGAAGCCCAGCCGTCTTCCTATCAGGAAGACGCGCGCAGCATCCGCGCGACCTCGACGGCGTAGTAGGTCAGGATGCCATCGCATCCGGCGCGGCGGAAGGCGGAGAGGCTTTCGAGAATGGCTTTCTCCCGGTCGATCCAGCCATTGGCCGCCGCCGCCTCGATCATCGCATATTCGCCGCTGACCTGATAGGCGTAGGTCGGCACGCGGAATTCCTGTTTGATGCGCTGGCAGATGTCGAGATAGGCCAGCCCCGGCTTGACCATGACCATATCGGCCCCTTCGGCCAGATCGAGCGCGACCTCGCGCAGGGCCTCGTCGGTATTGCCCGAATCCATCTGGTAGGTCTTCTTGTCGCCCTTGAGGGTCGCGTCCGCGCCCACCGCCTCGCGGAAGGGGCCGTAGAAGGATGAGGCGTATTTCGCGGCGTAGGAGAGGAGCAGGACGTCCTGATGCCCCGCACCCTCCAGTGCATCGCGCATCGCGCCGATCCGCCCGTCCATCATGTCGGAGGGGCCGATGATATTGGCTCCGGCCTCGGCCTGTACCAGTGCCTGTCTGACCAGGGCCTCGACGCTCTCGTCATTGACGATGATGCCGTCGCGGACGATGCCGTCATGGCCCGTGGCGCTGTAGGGATCGAGCGCGACGTCCTCCATGACGCCGATATCGGGCACCGCCGCCCTGATCGCGCGGGTGGCGCGGCAGACGAGGTTGTCGGGGTTCCACGCCTCGGCGCAGTCCTCGGTTCGCAGAGAGCGGTCGATATTGGGAAAGAGCGCGATGCAGGGGATGCCCAGATCAGCGGCCTCGCGGGCGCGCTCGACGGCAATGTCGATGCTGATGCGGTCAACGCCGGGCATGGCCCCGACCGGCTCGATCCGGCCCTCGCCCTCGACCACGAAGATGGGCCAGATGAAATCCGCCGCGTGCAGCGTCGTCTCCCGCACGAGATCGCGCGACCATGGTGCCTGTCGTGTCCGCCGCATCCGTATGCGCGGAAAGCTTGCCGATCCGAAATTCATACATGGTCCCCCGTTTCGCCCACTATCGAACGCAAGTCGTTAAACTTGTCAACATCCGCCCCCGCCCCCTCTTACGGGACGTTAACGCTCTGTGGCTAGTTTGCTGTCATTGCACTGTATCGGCCTCGCATCTTTCTTGCAGGGCACGATACGAGTTCGGGGAACTGCCATGCGTAAGATGCTCGCCATTGTCCTTCTGACCCTGCCATCGGCCTGTGCCGGGGTCGGAAACCATGCGCCGATGCAACCGCGCCATGGTATTCCCGGCGCGATGAACGCGCCCTTCGTGCTTGAGGCCAATGCCCGAACGCGCGTGAAGACGCCCAGCCTGCGCGAGGTGCTCAGGGATGCCGCGCAGGGGGCCTCCAGAAACGCCGATAGCTGGCGGGCGAAGGTCGATTACCGCGATACCATCGACCGCCCCGATCTGGTTGCCGATGCCAGCCGCAATGCGGATATCGCGCGACCCGCCTATGCCACGCTGCAACGCAGCTTCGGCACCGGCGAGTTTCGCCCCTATGTCGGGGTCGGGATCGGCCAGACCTCCGCACGTTTCGATGCGGCCCGGACGGGGCCGGATGACGGGCTGACGGTATCGGGTGTCGTGGGCGGCAACCTGAAATTCACCGACGAGGTGGGCGGCTATGTCCAGTATGACTATGCCGTGGCCGACGAGAACCCGGCGCTTGCGAATGACCGCGAATCCCACGCCCTGCGGTTCGGGCTGAGCATTTCGCTGAACTGACGTCTCAGACGCCCCCCGCACCATCGAGATACCGCGCGCCGAGTCGGGCGGTGCCGGACGCGAAACGGGGAGCGAGGGCCTGCGGTTCGGGGGCCTCGCCATGGCTGCCGATCCAGGCCAGCAGGGCCATACGGCGCAGCATGACGAAGGTATCGAGCATCATCACATCGGCCTCCGACAAAGCGCCCGCCTCGCGATAACCCGCGACCCATGCCGCCCGGAGCGCCGGGATTTGCGGGTCATCCTCCATGAAGCTGATCGCGGCGGCGAAGTCATAGCCGAACCAGCCGAACCCGCAATCGTCGAAATCGATCAGGTGCAGGGTCTGGCCGTCAACCAGCACATTGGCGAGGCGCAGGTCGGCATGGATCAGGCCGAAGCGATCCGCTGCCCTTCCCCAGTCCGCCAGCCGCCGGGTCACCGCTCGCTCTACCCTCTCCAGCACAGCCCGGATATCCGCCGTCACGTTCGGGGCCGCGCGCCAGTCACCCCAGGTCGCCGACGGGCCGAAGACCGCCGCTTCATCCCATGTGAGCCGCTCGAAGCGGTCGGGGCGTGTCCAGCCTCTCGCATGGTCATGCAGACGCGCCGTCTGCGCGCCCAGACGCCGGAACAGCGGGGCCATCGGCTCGCCGGGGGCGATGTGCCGTCCGTCCAGATGCTCGAACATCACCAGATGACGCGCGGTGTCGAGAGCCGCGTCCTGCACGAGCCGTCCGTCACGCCCCGGTATCGCCGCCGCCGTGCTCAGCCCCGTCCGCGCGCGCACCGAAGCCAGCCATGCCAGCTCGGACTCGATGCCGGTGCGGGTGTGATAGCCGGGACGATGGACACGCAGGATGCGCCGCCATTCCCCCGCCGCCAGCCGGTAGGTGAGATTCTCGGAGATGTTTATCAGCGTGGCGGATGCGCCGTCGGGCACGGCCCACCGCTCCCGCGCCGCGCGCAGGATGTCTTCGTCGGCGATCATGCGCGTTTCAGAGCCGCCATCCACAGGCCGCCGCCGATGAGCAGCGTCCCGCTGATGCGTTCGACCGTGCGGACGCGCCCTACGGTCAGCAGACGCCCTGCCCGACCCGCCAGCAGCGCATAGCTGAGATCGCAGGCCGTGGCGACGACCATGAAGACACCGCCCAACGCCAGCGTCTGCCAGAAGGCACTGCCCGATGGATCGACGAAATTCGGCACAATGGCCCCAAGCAGCAACAGCACCTTGGGGTTGGACCAGATCACCAGCACTCCCTGCCAGAAATAGCCGCCCCTCGGCGGGGCGACCTGCCCCGAACCGATCTGGCCGTCCGAACGCCACAGGCGGATGCCGAGCCAGACGAGATAGGCCGCGCCCAGGATCTTCACGATGAAGAACCATTCGGCCATAAACGCCACCACCGTCTCCAGCCCCGCCGCGACGATGAGGATCATGGGGGCAAGACCGGCCTGCGTACCCGCGATATTCAGCAGACCCGCCCGCGACCCCGCCCGCAGGGAGTTCGCCACGATAACGGTCACCGTGGGGCCGGGCACAACGGCGATGAGAAAGCTGGTCAGGGCGAAGGTGAACAGGACGGCAAGGGACATCGGGCAGGCTCTTCAATGAACACTCGAACCCGACATCTGCTATAGATGGCGATCAAAATCCATCACCCGATGCGGGCGCGCCTATGGCGGGATGATCGCGCAGCATCGCCCGCAAGCGGATAAGAACCGCGCTTCCGGCAATTCGGGAAGGATTTCGCCTGTGAAAGCGGGCAGCGCGCGGTGTTGTAATTTGTTTTTGTTTATGGTTCGTTCTTTTTGAGCGAAACACAAACGGAAGCCCTATGCACTGGAACAGCCTCATCGAGATCAACCGCACGGCCCTGCTGGGGCTGGTGGCGGTGATGCTGGGGATGCTGCCGCGTGAGGGAACCATAGCGCGGGCGGTGAAGCGGCGGGTGCTGGAGATTCTTTTGCCCTCGGAAGCCTGTGTCCGGCGGCTGATCGTCATCGCGACGCGGAGCATGGAAACGCCGGTGACCGGCAAGCGCGGTGCGTCGGGCGGGTCACGCGGCGCGTCGGATGCGGAATCTGCGCCGGTCTTCGGGCTGTTC
>CAKZUT010000029.1 GCA_937922185.1 uncultured Neomegalonema sp. | reverse complement strand
GGGGCAGATTGCCAGCTATACCTTCGATCTGGCCAATACCGGCAATGTCTCCATCACGGCGGTCAGCCTCACCGACATGCAATGCGATGCCACGCCGATGCTCTCCTCCGGCGATACGGACTCGGATTCCGTCCTCGATGTGGGCGAGACATGGATCTACACCTGCGACCACACCGTCACCCAGGCAGAGGTCGATGCGGGCGCGGTCAACAACACCGCATCCGCAACCGGAACCGACCCCAGCGGTACCCTGCCCGCCGTCGATGACAGCAACACCATCCCCGTTGAACCGCTTCCCGACCTCGCGCTCGTGAAATCCGATCCGGTCAATGAGGATGAAGATGCAAGCGATAGCGTCTCACTGGCTGATACGCTCACGTATACTGTCACGGCCACCAACACCGGCACGATCACACAAACCAATGTCACCGTGATCGATTCCATGCTCTCTCCGTCGCTCCGGACCTGTGCAAGCGTTTCACCCGGCAATACCTGTGTGCTGATCGGTACGTACTCGGTCGTTCAGGCGGATGTGGACACAGGGCAAATCGTCAACACGGCCTCCGTCTCCTCCGATACCTTCCCCGATCCGGTTCGTGAAAGCGTCACCACACCGGTGGAGCAGACCGGTGATCTGCGTCTCACCAAGACTGATCCGGTGAATGCCGATGAGGATGGCACGGGTAACATCACCATTGGTGATACGCTGACCTATACGATCACGGCGACGAACTCGGGCAATGTGAGCCAGACGAACGTTGTGGTCACCGACACGCTTATCACGCCGTCGAGCCGGACCTGTGCAACCGTCGCACCGGGCGCGACCTGTGTGCTGACGGGGACGCTGACCCCGTCGATACCGCAGGTGAGGGCCGGCGAGATCGTCAATACGGCCTCGGTCGTTTCGGATGACGTGACCGATCCGGTCAGCGCCGCCGTTACGACACCGGTGGGCAACGAGAGCGCGCTCACGCTCGTGAAGTCGGACCCCGTGAACACGGACGAGGACGGGTCGGGAAGCATAACGCTGAATGACACGCTGACCTACACGGTCACGGCGACCAATTCCGGCTGGGGCATCGAAGAGGATGTCACGGTCACGGATGCGAAGCTGACCCCCGATACGCAGGTATGCGCCATCGTCCTGCCGGGCGCGACCTGTGTGCTGACGGGCACCTATCCGGTCGTTCAGGCGGATGTGGATAGGGGTCAGATCGTCAATACAGCTTCGGCAACCTCGAACAACATCACCGATCCGGTCGGCGCTTCGGTCACAACGCCGGTTCAGCAGAGTCCGCTTCTCAGCGTGAAGAAGATCGTGGCGGAACAGGTGCGGGTGTTCCCGCTGGTATCCGACATCACCTTCCGGGTCACGATGGAGAATACGGGCGATATCACCCTGACCGGTGTACAGCTCGAAGACGATATCGCGACGGCCATGTCCCCGGCGGTCATCGTCGGAATGCCCGCTGTCACCGCCACAGGGTTCGGCGTCGATAACGGCGTGAATGCCGCCTATGACGGCGCGACCGTTCTCGACACCCTCAGCGGCAATGCCGTTCTCGGTGTGGGACAGACAGGGACGGTGGATATCACCGTGCGTCTCGATTTCACAAACGGGTATCCGGGGGCACCGAACACGGCCTACGGGTCGGCGGATGAGCTGACAGGGCCGGTGGCATCCGACTTCCCGATCGAAACGCCGAACGATCCGAGCGATACCAACCCGACGCCGGTACTCATCATCGACAGTGACGGCGACGGCGTGCCCGATGGCGTGGAATCCGATACCGCCGACCGCGACGGAGACGGGATCCCCGACCAAGATGATTATGATCCGACCGGTTACTTCTTCTGCGAGGAAGACGGCACGATCCTTTCGGGAGGCACGATCACGGTCATCAACCTCACGACAGGAGGAAGACAGGAAGGCATCGGTCAGAGCAACAACATCACGATCGTGCGGGATGGCTCCGACGGGTACTTCCAGTTCTATGTCAACCGCGCGGGCACCTATCGCCTCGTTCCGACCTATCCGTCCACGGGCGCGGTCAGCACGAACCGCCTGCCAAACAGCGCACCGCTTGACGTAACCAGCCTGCTGCCCGCCCGCCCCGCCGTGATCGGCTCGGGCGAGTTCGGGGCCACCGGCACCCTTGCGGACTTCAGCGAGGCGGCGAACGGGCCGTTCTACCTCGATTTCGATATCGAGGCGGGCGATCCGTCGGTATTCAACAACAACCTGCCGCTCATGCATTGCGGTGTGCCCGCAGTGACAGCGAGTAAGGAAGTCGTCGGAGATCCGGTCTTGCAGGCCGACGGTTCGTCACGGATCGTCTATCGGGTCAGCGCCACCAATACGAGCGCAACGCTGGTGCGGGATGTCCGGCTGGTCGATGATTTCGCCACCGCCTTCGCCGGAGCGACCGTAACGCCCGTCTCAACCGCCATCGTCACCGCACCACCCGCCTTCGGCGCGACGGCAGATGCGGCGTTCAATGGCGCGGATCGGGCCGACCTGCTGACTACGGGCGGCGATCTTGCACCCGGTCAGGCCGTGACCCTCGATCTGACCGTGGATGTCTTCACGGCCACAGGCGGAACCTTCCAGAACACGGTGCGGGCCGGTGGCGCATCGCCGCTGACGGGCGCATCCATTGACTGGGACGATGCCTCCGTCTGGGCGACCTTCGATGCCGCCCCGGCACTTCTGCCGCTGGTGGTCACCAAAGCAGCGGATCGCTCGACGATCAAAATCGGTGAGGCCATGCGCTACACCGTGACGGTCACCAACCCGGCGCAACGCCTCCGCAGCGGGCTGGATATCGTGGACCGGTTGCCTCCCGGTTTCGTCTACATGCCGGGAACGGCGACCTATCAGGGCGCAGTGGACGAGCCGCTGATCTCGGGCCGCGATCTGGTCTGGGAAAACCGCAGCCTTGCGCCCGATGAAACCGTCACGCTGACTCTCGTGGCCAGGGCCGGTACCGGCACACTGGGTGCGGAAACCTTCGTAAACCGAGCCTTCGTCGCGGATCGTGCGACGGGTGCCACGATCTCCAATGTCGCGCAGGCCATCGTCGAATTCCTTCCCGAACCGGTCTTCGATTGCGGTGAGGTGATCGGCAAGGTCTTCGACGACAAGGATCGCGACGGCTATCAGGATCAGGGCGAACCCGGTCTTCCGGGTGTGCGTCTCGCGACAGCGCGCGGCCTGATTATCACCACCGATGCCTATGGCCGCTACCACGTCAGCTGCGCCATGATCCCGAATGCGGAGAGCGGCTCGAACTTCCTGTTGAAGCTCGATGCGCGCACTCTGCCCAGCGGCTACCGGATCACGACGGAGAACCCGCGTGTGGTCCGCCTGACGCGCGGCAAGATCACGAAGCTGAACTTCGGCGCGTCGATCAACCGGGTTGTCCGGCTAGACCTGACGAATGCGGCCTTCGATGCCAATGGCACGGCGCTCGATCCGCAATGGGCGCAGGGCGTCGAACAGCTCGTTACGCTTCTGGAGGCCGAACCTTCGGTACTGAGCCTGACCTATCTGCTCACGGGGGAAGAAACCGACCTCGCGCGTGAACGGATGCGGGCTGTCTCGCGACTGGTCGCAGATCGCTGGCGGGAGCGGGACGGTCGATATCGACTGGAAATCGAACAGCGCATGGTGAGCGAACAATGAGATCGCTCATCACACTCCACCCGTCGCCCCGCACCGCCACGACTGAACGAGGGATCGATCCCATGCGCGTCACGTCTTCCCACCCCATGACTGACAGACCTGCGCGACGGGCGGCCCTGCTGGCCACGACCCTCGCCGGTCTGCTGACAGCCGCCCCGCAGGCCCATGCCGAGTCCGCCGGGTTCTGCGACCATACCCGCAACGATTGCGGAGCCGTCCTGCGCGGGGCATCTCTCGATAACGCGGTTACGGATCGTCACTCGGTCGTCGGTGAGAACACCGAGGCGGCCAAACGTTCGCCGGAGGAAAGGGCAATACCGTTCCGCATTTCCGTTGATGGTCAGCCGGTTGCCGTCGCCGGAGCGCCCGCTTCCGTCGCGCCTCCGGCATCCGGGACGGTGGATCGTCAGCGCAGTGAAGACCTGCGCCTCGAAGCTGTGGATATTCAGGTCAAGTTCGACGGCCTGACCGTCCAGCCGATCCTGAACGTCTCGACCAGCCCCATCGAGCGCACTGTCGCCCCCGGTCAGCCCGTCGAGTTCTACGGCAACTGGAACTATGCGTCATGGATCGAGCGGGCCGAAGTCCGCATCCTCAGCACAGACGGCGCACTGGTCAGTCTCGCGCCCATGGGTGCCGATGGCTCCGCAGTCTGGCACACGCCCGATGATATCGGCACCCGTATCGACAATGGTGAGTTCGGAGAAGTTTTCTCCTACACCCTGCGCGTCTATGACAGCGCCGGTCGCTATGACGAGACAGTGCCATTGCCCCTCAAGGTCAGCCGTGTTCCTGACGGGCTGTATACGGACCGCGACGGGCGCGGGGACGGCGACGCCGAAAGCGCCTTTATCACGCCTGTTCCAGGCTATGCCGAGGATCGCGCTGCCATTCGCAATATCCCGATCCATGGTGGCATGGTCACGGTCTTCGGTCATCATATCCCGGAAGGCCACACAGTCACCGTCTTCGGTCGCCCCATTCCCGTCGCACCCGAACGGGACTTCATTGCCCAGCAGATTGTGCGCCCCGGCGTGAAGACAATCGACGTCGCCGTGCTGAATCCACAGAACGAAGGTCTTCGCTTCTCCCGCGATGTCTACATTCCCGAAAATGACTGGTTCTATGTCGGCCTCGCCGATTTGGCCGTGGGCAGGAACTTCCGCCACGAGGACCGCATCGAGGCGCTGGACGAGGATGACCGCAACCGCTTTTATACGCGGGGCCGCGCGGCTTTCTACGTCAAGGGCAAGATACAGGGGAAATACCTGCTGACCGGCGCGCTCGATACGGGCGATGAGGAGGTCGAGGATCTGCTTCGCAATCTCGATGAGAAAGACCCCCGCAGGCTGCTCCGTCGTCTCGACCCGGATGATTTCTACCCTGTCTACGGCGACGACTCGACCACCTACGAGGATGCCCCCACGCGCGGAAAGTTCTATGTCCGGCTGGAGCGTGACGACAGCCATGTGATGTGGGGCAATTTCAAGACCCGCATCACCGGCTCCGAATTCGCCCGCCATGAGCGGGGTCTCTATGGCGCGAATGTGCTCTACCGCTCGCAGGACACAACCGGTTTCGGCGAACGCCGGGTGCAGGTACACGGGTTCGCCGCCGAACCGGGCACCCTGCCCCAGCGCGACGAGTTCCGGGGCACGGGCGGTTCCAGCTACTTCCTGCGCCGACAGGATATCACCATCGGCTCGGAACAGATCACCATTGATATCCGTGACCGCGTGACAGGTCTCTCCAAGTCCCGCCGCGTCCTGCGCCCGGAGGAGGACTACACGGTCGATTACATCCAGGGGGTCATCATCCTGCGCCGCCCGCTCAGTTCCTCCTCGGCGGCGGGCGAGATCGTTCGCGAGGGACAGATCGGCGGCGATCCGGTCTTCCTGCTGGCACAATACGAATACAGCCCCGCGACCGGCGAGTTCGATTCCTACAGTTACGGTGCCCGCACGCAGGCCTGGATCACCGACAAGATCCGCTTCGGTGCCAGCGCCTATCGCGATGATGTCAGCGGCGAAGACCAGAGCCTCGTCGAAGCCGACGCCACCCTGCGCCTGACCGAGCGATCCTTCATCGAAGTCGAGGGCGCGGCATCGAAAGGCCCCGGTTTCGGCAACACCTCCTCGGTCGATGGCGGTTTTCGCTTCGTGGATGACAACGGTATCGGACGGGAGGGTGAGCGGTCATACGGCCTGCGCGCCAAAGGCGTTCTTGATCTGGAAGACGTGTCCGACACCGCGATTCCCGGACGGATCGGTGTCCATTACGAGGACCGCGAGGCGGGATTCACCGCTCTTGATCGGATCACCACGGAAGACACCCGCATCGCAGGGGCCTTCGCCGAGTTGCAGCCAACCGAAAGGAGTGTCGTCACACTCCGCTATGACGATATCGACCGCGAGAACAGCGGCGATGAACGCGAAGCCACCGCACAGGTCGAGACACGCCTGACCGAACGCTGGAGCGTCGGCGCGGGCGTCACCCATACCGACCGCGATCTGGCCTCCGGGTCCGACGAGGATGGCAGCCGCACGGATATCGGCGCGAAACTGACCTATGAACGTTTCGGTTACAAGCTCTACGGGTTCGGGCAAGTTACGGCTCAAAGATCAGGGGACCGAGAGGATAACCATCGCCTCGGCTTCGGGGCGGAGGTCGATGTGACCGACCGCATCGCCGTAACGGGCGAGGCCTCCTTCGGTTCACTCGGCTTCGGCGCATTGGCGGGCGTAACCTACGCACCGACTGTCGATCAGCGGTATTATTTCGGCTATCGTCTCGATGCCGACCGTACCGACGGCGATCTCGACGGATATGATCCCTTCGGGCGCGATACCGGCTCCATTGTCTTCGGGGCGGATCGCCGGATCAACGATCAGTGGTCGGTCTATGGCGAGGAAAACTTCGATCTCATCGGCCATCGGCAGTCGCTGACCCATACCTATGGCGTCACCTATACGCCCGATGATCGCTGGAAAACCTATGTCTCCTTCGAGTCCGGGCAGTTTGACGACGATCAGGGTGATGATTTCGACCGCACAGCCCTGTCCGCCGGCGTGGATTATTCCCAGGTCGGAATGCGGTTCGGCCTGCGCGGCGAGGTGCGGCTCGAAGACAGTCATGAAGGCAACCGGCAGGACCGGGAAACCTATCTCGTCAGCGCCAATGCCGGAGCCGATTACAATGCCAACTGGCGTGGGATCGTCCATTTCGACGCCGTGGTCAGCAATTCCGACGAAAGCGCCGTTCTCGACGGTGATTACGTCGAAGGCAGTATCGGCCTTGCCTACCGCCCTGTGGAGAATGATCGCTTCAATGGGCTGGCCCGTTATACCTTCCTCTATGACCTGCCCGGCCCGGAGCAGGAAAACGCCGCCGGTGAAACCCTCGGTCCCAAACAGCGCAGCCATATCGTCTCGCTCGACGGAACCTATGATATCAACGAAATCCTGTCCGTCGGAGCCAAATACGGCTTCCGCTTCGGCGAGATATCAGAATCACGCACCGGTGACGACTTCACGCAAAGCAGCGCCCATCTCGGTGTCCTGCGCTTCGACCTGCATATCGTCAAAAACTGGGATGCCGTGCTGGAAGGCCGCGTTCTGCATCTGCCCGAAGCGGAAAGCACCCGCTATGGCATTTTCGCAGCCCTGTATCGCCACTTCGGCGAGAATTTCAAACTGGGGATTGGCTACAACTTCGCGGACTTTTCCGACGACCTCACCGATCTCACCTATGACGATCAGGGCATCTTCATCAACGCTGTCGGAAAGTTCTGAGACAGGGTTAACCGGTGCTTAATCGAAATCGGGTCGCATGAGCGTGAACCCATGACAGGAGATGCCCCATGTCGAAGATCTTGATCGCAGGATTGCTTGCAGTATCGCTCGCAGGCTGCGCGACGGCTCCGGCGGACGATCAGTTCACCGACGCCTCGTGCAGCAAGGCGGAAATCTCGACCGAGCGCAGCCTCTATGTCTGTCGCGGCGGACCCGTTGATCTCGGCCAGTTCAAACGCGCCATTATCCGCAAAGCAGACCCCGCTCTCGATCCCAAAGAGGTCGCGCTGACCTTCGGCATCCCCCCATGGGAAGTCAGCGGCGTCGTCGCAGCTTCATCCGGCAAAACAGGCGGCGAACAGGCCGAAATCATCACCATCAACCGCCGCACCTTTGCCAGCTACCAACGCGACGGTGCCACCGTCTTCATCGAACGACGATGAGATAAGCTGCACTCAGAAGCTGGACACATGAGCGCATTTCGATGCGCCAGCCATCACGCATTTCATGACGCCTGTGGATCAACCTGATCAAGATTGACTGTAGCGGGTTCAGTTTTCCGGCCATGGCGCTATGGATGTCGTCATGACGGGAAAGCAGCGTAATATCTGGAGTGCGGGTCTGCTGGCATGTGCCTTGCTGATCGGCACAGCTTTATGGGCCTATGATTACACCCGACGCGATCTCATGGCCGAGCGCCGGGTGGCGGGTCAGGCACAGCTTGCTCTGTATGGAGAACTGTTGCGCGGCTGGCTCGGCAAATACCGTGCTTTACCGTCGATCTACGCACATGAACCGGATGTCGTCGCCTTGCTTGACGCGCCGGAGGATTCCCGTCGCGTCGAGGCCGTCAATGCGCGGCTCGAACGCTGGAACGCCACGTCCGGGGCTTCGGATACCTATATACTGGACGCGCAAGGCAAGGCGATTGCCGCCTCCAACTGGAACAGCGGAGCATCCTTTCTGGGTAAATCCTATGCCTTCAGACCCTATTTCCGGCAAGCCATGCAGGGGCGATTGGGACGGACCTTCGCATTGGGCACGGTATCGGGCCTGCGTGGCTACTACTTCGCCTATCCTGTCCAGAGTGACGGGCGGATACGAGGGGCGGTCGTCGTCAAGGTCGGCGTAGGCGAGATCGAGCAGGAACTGCGACTGGATATGGGCGCAGTGTTCGTCAGTGACCGGGATGGTGTCGTCGTGCTTGCCGGGCCGCCCCACTGGCGGATGAAGACATTGCAGCCCCTTTCCGAGGACGCCCGGCGTCGGGTGGAGCGCGAGCGACTATTTCCTATCGAAGTGCTGCGCCCCTTGCCGGTGCAGGGCATCGAGAGGGATAGCGGCAACTCTGTTGTCAGCGCACAACCCGACCGATCCGAGCAACGCGAGGCGGATTTCCTGCACTTATCCGCTCCCATGAAAACCGAGGACTGGCGCGTCCATCTGCTGGTGGAAACGCGCGGGGTCGCAAAACGGAGTCTCATGGCCGCTTTGCTGGCAAGCCTCGTCATCCTGACGTTGCTGCTTCTGGGATTGCTCCTGTGGCAGCGGCGGCGCCGGATGATCGGGAGACTGACGGCACAGGAGGAAAACCGGCGTGAGCTGGAGCGTCTGGTCACCGAACGCACTGCCAACCTGCGCGAGGCAAACGAGAATCTGGAACAGGAAGTGCGCGAGCGCAGTCAGGCGGAGGTCGATCTGCGACGCACCCAGTCCGAATTGATCCAGGCGGGCAAGCTGGCCGCGCTGGGGCAGATGTCCGCCGCGCTAAGCCACGAATTCAACCAGCCCCTCGCCGCAATCCGCACCTATTCCGATAACGCGACGGCCTTTCTGGACCGGGGACGCGGGGCAGAGGCGACCGAGAATCTCGCCCGCATCTCCCGCCTGACCGAACGCATGGCACGATTGTCGAAACATCTGACGAGCTTCGCCCGCAAACCCGGTGATACGGTCGAGCCGGTCCCGCTCGACGCCGTGATCGCCGAAACGCTTGCCCTGCTGAACGCGCGGATCGAGGGTGCCGGTGCGTATATCGACAATCGCCTGCCATCCGATATCATCGTGATGGGGGGGCAGACCCGCCTGCAACACGTTTTCATGAACCTGATCGGCAACGCGCTCGATGCCACGGCGCAGGAGGCACAGCCTGTGATCATCCTGCGCGCCGACAGCGATGGTCCGGCCCTGAGCGTGATCGTCGAGGATAACGGTCCGGGTGTCCCGCCGGAGGTGCAAGCCAACATCTTCGACCCGTTCTTCTCGACGAAGGAACCCGGCAAGGGACTGGGTCTCGGCCTGTCGATCAGCTTCAATATCGTGCGTGATTTCGACGGCCATCTACAGGTCGAGAACCGGCAGGAGGGCGGGGCACGTTTCATCGTGACCCTCATCCTTGCCGATGCCGGTCGGGAGGCCGCTGAATGACCGAACCACAGATCCTGCTTGTCGATGACGAGGAAGACGTGCGGCTCGCACAGGGACAGGCACTGGAACTGGAGGGGTTCGACGTCGCCGCCTTCGCGCGGCCCGAGCGGGTGCTTGATCGGGTCAGTGCGGGCTTCGCTGGCGTCGTCATCTCCGATATCCGCATGTCGCGCATGGACGGGATGCAGCTTCTGGCGGCGGTTCATGCCGTCGATCCGGGTATCCCTGTCATCCTGATGACAGGCCATGGTGATATCGCGCTGGCGGTCGAGGCGATGCAGCAGGGAGCCTATGATTTTCTCGAAAAGCCCTTTCCCGCCGCACGCCTTGTCGCGACCGTGCGCCGGGCGATGGAGTATCGCCGCCTGAGCCTTGAAAACCACGCGATTCAGCAAGAACTCGATACACGGGGCGAACTCGACCGGCTGCTGGTCGGGCGCTCGGCGGAAATGCGGGAACTGGGCCGCTCGATCCACACCATCGCCGCCTCCGAGATCGACGTCATGATCCTCGGCGAGACCGGCACAGGCAAGGCGCTGGTCGCGCGGGCAATCCATGAACTGTCAGACCGCCGGGATAAACCCTTCATCGCCGTCAGTCTTGCCGCCCTGCCCGAGGCAACGCTCGACTCCGAACTTTTCGGCCATGAAGCCGGGGCCTTCCCCGGAGCTGTACGCGCCCGCCATGGCCGGTTTGAACATGCACGGGGCGGCACTCTGTTTCTCGACGAAGTCGGCGCGGCATCACCGGCCTTGCAGGCCAAACTGCTGCGTGTCGTTGAGGAACGCACCATCGAGCGCGTGGGATCGCAGGAACCGATCCCTCTCAATGTACGGTTCATCGCCGCAACCAATCGCCCGGTGGACCACGAGGGCGGCGCGGTGCGCGACGACCTGCTCTATCGCCTGTCGGTGGCAACGCTGACGATCCCCCCTCTGCGGGAACGCCTTGATGACCTGCCCCGTCTGTTCCGGCATCTCGTGGACCGCGCCGCGCATCGCCTGAGAAAGGAGTCGCCCGATATCGGCGTGGCCCTGCTGACATCGCTGGCCGACCATGACTGGCCCGGCAATGTGCGTGAATTGCGGAACGTCGCCGAACGCTTCGTCCTGAACCTTGATCTGGGGCATGAACCCTCCGACGCGCCCGGCACGTCCCTGGCCGATCAGGTCGAGAAGTTCGAGCGGACGGTCATCGCGGCTACGCTGACGGCCCATAACGGCGAGTTGAAGGCAACCTACGAATCGCTCGGCCTGTCCCGCAAGACATTGTACGAAAAGATGCAACGGCTCGGCCTGCGCCGCGAGGATTTCTCGACATCGCCGGAAAGCTGAAACGATTGTTCCCGTTTCCACCAACGCGGTCGGGGTGAATGGGTGGAGAGCGACACATCGTCCCGTACTCTGTGATCTTTCCTCTGAATTCTGTATTTTCCCGCTTGCCCCGCCACGTCTGCATCGGCTGACTGCCGCACAGCCGCCCGAACGGGGCGGAAAAATCAAGAACAGGGAGGATTGTCCATGCGACTTCTCAAGACACTCACCATCGCCGCGCTCTCCGTCACCGCGCTGACCACTGCCGCTCACGCAGCCTGTGATCCGGGCGAAACGGTCGTCAAGTTCAGCCATGTCACCAATACTGACAAGCATCCCAAGGGCATCGCCGCCACGCTGCTGGCAGAGCGCGTGAACGACGAGATGAACGGCAAGATGTGCATGGAAGTGTACCCCAACTCGTCGCTCTACGACGATAACAAGGTGCTCGAAGCCATGCTGAACGGCGATGTGCAGCTCGCCGCGCCCTCGCTCTCGAAATTCGAGAAATTCACCAAGCAGTTCCGCATTTTCGATCTGCCCTTCATGTTCACGGACATCAGCGCCGTTGACCGTTTTCAGGCCGGTCCCGCAGGGCGCAAGATGCTCAGCTCGATGCAGCGCCGTGGTCTTCAGGGCCTGGCCTACTGGCACAACGGCATGAAGCAGATGTCCGCTTCCCGCCCGCTCGTCTCGCCCGAAGACGCATCGGGCCTGAAATTCCGCGTACAGCCATCCGACGTGCTGGTCGCACAGTTCGAGGCGCTGGGCGCGAACCCCCAGAAAATGGCGTTCAAGGAAGTCTATGGCGCACTTCAGACCAAGGTGATCGACGGACAGGAAAACACCTGGTCGAACATCTACGGCAAGAAGTTCTTCGAGGTTCAGGACGGCGTGACCGAAACGAACCACGGCATCATCGACTACCTTCTCGTGACATCGACCGATTTCTGGGCAGGACTGCCCGAGGATCAGCGTGAACAGCTCGGCATGATCATCTCCGAGGTCACGGGCACGCGGAACGCCGCATCCACGGCAGTGAACGAGGAGAACAAGCAGGCGATCCTCAAGGCCGGTGGCACCGTGCGGACCCTGACCCCCGCCGAGCGCGCGGCATGGGTCGAAAAACTCAAGCCCGTCTGGGAGCAGTTCGAGGGCGACGTTCCCGCAGAACTGGTGACCGCCGCACAGGCCGCCAACGAAGGCTCCTGAGCCTCACGCCGTTTTCCGGGAGCGGGACACCCCGCCCCGGATCAAAGCCTGTCGGGTGCCTGCCGCTCGTTTCACGTCATCAACCGACAGCCCTGTCATTCACTGCGAAAGCAGGGAACCCATGGTGCCGCAAGGCTCTGGCGGGTCAGTCGATGAACGGATAAACGCCGGCGAATGCTGCAAAGGGGATATCCCGTCTGCGCGCGCTGTTTTTACTCCCCGCAGAACCGACGACCGGGATGACCTGAAAGCAATAAGCGCACATCCGGCAGCACCGAAGCCGGTGCGGGCATCTTTCTCAGACTGCCCGCACCACAAGAATTAAAGCGCCGGAAACCGGCCTCACGACCTTTAAGGGGGGATGCGATCATGGCCACGGCCACCGTGCGGGGAAAATCCGCGCTCGATCTCGTGGAGGAGACGCTGCTCGCGGTCCTGCTTGGACTGATGACGCTGATCACCTTCGCCAATGTCGTCGTCCGCTATGTCTTCGCCTCCCAATGGTTCGCACCGGTGACGGAGGCGCTTTCACTCCCCACCAATATGCTCTGGGCGCTGGAAGCCACTGTCTATCTGTTCGCATGGATGGTTCTGCTGGGGGCGTCCTATTGCGTGAAGATCAACGCGCATCTGGGTGTGGACGTACTGGTCAACGTCGTCGGGCCGACCGCCGCGCGGATCATGACGACACTGGCGATCATCGCCTGTATCGTCTTTGCCGTGCTCATCTTCATCGGATCTTGGAATTACTGGGCGCCTTTCGCGAACCTTCCTCCCGTTCCGAACCTCTACAGCACCTATATCGCCGAACCGCTGGGCCTGCCCGTCGTGGAAAACCAGTGGCGCGACCAGGCTTGGTACGAGGTGAACGACGTGCCGATGGGCGACTGGCTGCGCTTTCTCGAACCGATGATGAATCAGGGCGAACGCTACACCTACATCCCGAAATTCATCCCCTATGCGGTGCTGCCCCTGAGCATGGGCCTGCTCGTCTTTCGCTTTATCGCGGCGGGCCTGCGCGTCTGGCGCGGCGAACAGTCCATGCTGATCGCCAGCCATGAAGCCGAAGACGATATCGACGCCGCCGCCGAGCGCGCCGCCGGTGACTCGATCCTGCGGGGAGCAAAATAATGGAAATCGCACTCCTCTTCGGAATGGTCATCACACTGCTGCTGATCGGTGTTCCCATTGCCGTATCGCTCGGCCTGTCCTCGATCATCTTCCTGTTCATCTATTCGGACGGTTCGCTGGCCAGTATCGCCCAGACGCTGTTCTCCGCCTTCGACGGCCATTACACGCTTCTCGCTATCCCCTTCTTCATTCTCGCCAGTGCGTTCATGTCCACGGGGGGCGTGGCCAAGCGCATTATCAATTTCGCGATTGCCTCAGTGGGCCATTTCCGGGGCGGACTGGCCATTGCCTCTGTCTTTGCGTGCATGTTGTTCGCCGCACTTTCCGGCTCGTCCCCCGCGACGGTGGTGGCGATCGGCTCCATCGTCATCGCCGGGATGCGACAGGTCGGGTACACCAAGGAATTCGCCGCCGGAGTGATCTGTAACGCGGGCACGCTGGGCATCCTGATCCCGCCCTCCATCGTCATGGTGGTCTATGCCGCCGCGACCGATGTGTCGGTGGGCCGCATGTTCCTCGCAGGCGTGATCCCCGGCTTGCTGGCCGGTCTGTTCCTGATGATCGGCATCTATATCGCCGCCACGATCAAGGGGATGCCGCGCGAGCCGAAGGCAAGCTGGGGTGTCTGGGCCAAAACGATGGGAGAGGCGGGCTGGGGCCTGTTCCTGATCGTCATCATTCTGGGCGGCATCTATGGCGGCATCTTCACGCCGACCGAAGCCGCCGCTGTCGCCGCTGTCTACGCCTTCTTCATCGCCAATTTCGTTTATCGCGATATGGGACCGCTGCATGTGGCCGGAGACGATACCCCGAACCGCTCGTTCCTGAGCCGCCCCTGGGCGATCCTAACAGTGTGGTTTCATCCCGATACCCGCCGGGTGCTGTTCGACGCCGCCAAGCTGACCACCACCCTGATGTTCATCATCGCCAACGCCCTGATCCTCAAGCATGTCCTGACCGAAGAACAGGTGCCCCAGACCATCGCCGCGATGATGCTGGAGGCGGGCTACGGCCCGATCATGTTCCTCGTGATCGTCAACGTCCTGCTGCTGATCGGCGGACAATTCATGGAACCGTCAGGCCTGCTGGTCATCGTCGCCCCGCTCGTCTTCCCCATCGCCATGCAGCTCGGCATCGACCCCATCCATCTGGGCATCATCATGGTGGTGAACATGGAGATCGGGATGATAACGCCGCCCGTGGGGCTGAACCTGTTCGTCACGGCGGGGGTGGCGCGAATGTCGGTCATGAGCGTCGTCAAGGCGGCACTGCCTTTCGTGTCGATCCTGTTCGTGTTCCTGATCCTCATCACCTACGTACCGATCATCTCGACATGGCTGCCAACGCTGATGATGGGGCCGGAGATCGTGGATATCCGGTGAGGTATGGAACTTCAAAAATCGAGCGATTTCATAGTTTATGCTGCTGCCCGATGACATGAGGGATCAAGGTTCACCTGATTGACCCGTTGTCAGAAGTTGCCTTGTCGCTTCATTCGATCAATCAGCAATGGTGTCCAAACCGCCTTCGCGGCGGATGAAAGCGGCGATTTCTGCAGTGGCATCGTTCTCACGCAGTCGGGCAAAGACGAAGGGTCGGCTTCCTCGCATCCGTTTTGCATCGCGCTCCATCACGGTGAGCGATGCGCCGACATGGGGGGCCAGATCGGTCTTGTTGATGATGAGGAGATCGGATCGCGTGATGGCCGGGCCGCCCTTGCGCGGGATTTCCTCGCCCGCCGCCACGTCGATGACGTAGAGTGTCAGGTCTGCCAGTTCAGGCGAGAAGGTAGCCGCCAGATTATCACCCCCCGACTCGATGAAGACGATATCGAGATCGGGATGGTGCACACGCAGATCGGCAATGGCGGCGAGGTTGATCGACGCATCCTCCCGGATGGCCGTATGGGGACAGCCGCCCGTCTCGACCCCGACAATGCGATCCGAGGACAGCGCCTGCATCCGCACCAGCGCCTCGGCGTCTTCCTTCGTGTAGATGTCATTCGAGATGGCGGCGACGGAATAGTCATCGCGCATCACTTCGCAGAGACGGGCAGTCAGGGTCGTCTTGCCCGCTCCGACCGGGCCACCGATGCCAACACGCAGAGGACCATTGGGAGATTTCATGACCGGAACAGCCTCACGGATTGGGTTTCGTGGCGCATGGATGCGATGTCGGCGGCGAGGGCGCAACCGCCGATATCGTCCAGCGAGGCGGCAAGCGCCTCGGTCGTGACCGCCGCAATGGCGGGATGCAGCGCGGCGATGATGCGCTGGCCCTCGACCTGACCCAGCGGGACGAGCCGGATACAGGCGGAAACGAGGTTGGCGATATAGGCGTGCAGAAACAGCGATACTGTCTCGCGCTCCGGGCACCCATGCTGACGCGCGGCGAGGCCGATGGCGACCGGATAAGCGCGCGGTGTCGCATCGCCCTGCCACGCTCCGGCGACGGTGGCCGCGAAAGCCGCACCCTGTGCTTCGGTCTCCAGCGCGCGCTCCTTCGAGGGAGCAAGGGCACGGGCAAGGGCATCGAGTTCATCAACATCGCCGCCGCGCAGGGTATGGACGAGGATAATGGCGTCCAGGCGTCCGGCCCCGTGGCGCAGGCAGGTGCCGATCCAGCGTTCCGCGCTGGCTCGGTCGATCACATCCCCCGCCGCGATTGCCGCCTCCAGCCCATGCGAATAACTGAATGCGCCCACCGGAAAAGCGGGGGAGAGCCAGTTGGCGAGTTTGAGGATGGTGTCAGTCATAGGCGTGCAGATGGGCGTCGGGGTCTGCCTGCGGGTCGTGACTGTGGCTGTGCCCGTGCGTGCGCCCATGGCCATAGGCTCCGCCTTCGGGGTGGAAGGGTTCGCATACCTCCCGCACCGTCGCACCCAGCTTTTCGAGCATACCCCTCAACACAGGGTCGCTTTGGATAAGCAGGCGCGCATCTTCGACCTGACAGGGAGTGTGCCGGTTGCCTATGTGCCATGCAATACGGGGCAGCGCCTCGCCGGTGATTGCGAGCAGATCTTCCTCGGCGGCGCGGATGGTGACGAGGGTATCGCCGCAATCGATGACCTCACCGTCATGCAGCAGACGCGCTTCGGGCAGGTCGATGATGATGCGGGTGCCATCATCGGTCGTCAGGGCACGACGGCGAAGATAGCGAGCGGCGTAGTCGAGGGTGAGAGTTCGGTCGCTCAAAACAGGAAATACCGCTGGGCCATGGGCAGGACATCCGCCGGTTCGCAGGTCAGCAATTGCCCATCCGCCCGTACCTCATAGGTTTCCGGGTCCACCTCGATATCCGGCGTGGCGTCGTTCAGGACCATCGAGCGTTTGCCGATCCCCCCGCGCGTATTCTTCACGGCAAGCGTCTGTTTCGCCAACCCCAGCGTGTCCCCGATGCCCATCGCCGCCTCCGACACGAAGGTCACGGATGATGCTGTGCGCGAGCCACCATACGCGCCGAACATGGGGCGCATGTGGACGGGCTGCGGCGTCGGAATGCTGGCATTGGGGTCGCCCATCTGGGCCGCAGCAATCGTGCCGCCGATCAGCACCAGTTCCGGCTTCACCCCGAAGAAGGCGGGCGACCACAGCACGAGATCGGCGCGCTTGCCTTCTTCGATGCTGCCTATCTCGTGCGCGATGCCGTGGGCGATGGCCGGGTTGATCGTGTATTTCGCGATATAGCGGCGGACGCGCAGGTTGTCGTTATCGCCCGCCTCTCCGGCCAGCGCCCCCCGCTGGCGTTTCATCTTATCGGCGGTTTGCCATGTGCGGATCAGCACCTCGCCCACGCGGCCCATCGCCTGACTGTCGCTCGCGATGATCGAGAACGCGCCCAGATCGTGCAGAATGTCTTCCGCCGCAATCGTCTCGCGCCGGATGCGGCTTTCGGCAAAGGCCACGTCTTCGGGGATCGACTTGTCGAGATGGTGGCAGACCATGAGCATGTCGAGATGCTCTTCGAGGGTATTCACCGTGTAGGGCCGCGTCGGGTTGGTGCTCGACGGGATCACATTGGCCAGCCCCGCCAGCTTGATGATGTCCGGCGCATGGCCGCCCCCTGCCCCCTCGGTATGGAAGGCGTGGATCGTGCGGTCCCTGAAGGCGGCAATCGTGTTCTCGACAAAGCCGCTCTCGTTCAGCGTATCGGTGTGGATCATCACCTGCACGTCCATGTCATCGGCCACGCCGAGGCAGCAGTCGATGGCGGCGGGGGTCGTCCCCCAGTCCTCGTGCAGTTTCAGCGCGCAGGCCCCGGCCCGTACCTGCTCGACCAGCGCGGCGGGTTCGGAGGCATTGCCCTTGCCCGCAAAGCCGAGATTCATCGGAAAGGCATCGGCGGCCTGCATCATCCGGCCCAGATGCCACGGGCCGGGGGTGCAGGTGGTCGCATTCGTGCCCGTGGCCGGACCCGTCCCGCCTCCGAGCATCGTGGTGACGCCCGACATGAGCGCATCGTCGATCTGCTGCGGACAGATGAAATGGATATGACAGTCGAAGCCCCCGGCGGTGAGGATTTTCCCCTCCCCCGCAATGGCCTCGGTGCCGGGGCCGATGATGATATCGACATTCGGCTGCGTGTCGGGATTGCCCGCCTTGCCGAT
>CAKZUT010000028.1 GCA_937922185.1 uncultured Neomegalonema sp. | reverse complement strand
AGGCCGCCGCACTGGCGCGGGAGGCGGGGCTGGAGGTCGTGATGGACCGCTGCCCGAAAATCGAATTCGGACGCCTGAATGCGGAACTGAGCTGGGGCGGATTCGACTCGGAGGTGATTACGGCAAGGCGGCGGCGGGTTTGACAACCTGTACCGAAACCGGGAACAGGATATCGTTCTGGAGCCGGTGCATCCGGGGATGCGCCCTGTAGGGCCGGACTTACCGTCGCCGGCAGGTGTCATCCTATCGGCGCGAACAGGGCCGTGAGATCATCCTCGTCCAGGGTCATCTTCCCGCCTGCTCCTTCCTCGAACAGGGCATCGGCCAATGCCTGTTTCCTCTTCTGCATCTGCTGGATCGCGGCCTCGACCGTGCCCTCGGCGATCAGGCGGTGGACGAAGACGGGCTTGGTCTGGCCGATGCGGTGGGCGCGGTCCATGGCCTGCCTCTCGACCGCCGGGTTCCACCATGGGTCATAGAGGATCACCGTATCGGCCTCGGTCAGCGTCAGACCGGTGCCTCCGGCTTTCAGGCTGATGAGGAAGATCGGCACCTCCCCGTCCTGAAAGCGGGCAATGGCCTCGGGGCGCTTTCGTGTGGTGCCGGTCAGCATGGTATAGTCCCAGCCTCGCGCGGCAATATCGGCCTGTACCAGCTTGAGCATCTGTACGAATTGCGAGAAGATCAGCACCTTGCGCCCCTCGGCCATCAACTCGTCGAGCAGGGCCATGAGCCGCGCCCGCTTGGCGCTCTCGGTGACGGCGCGGGCGGCGTCCAGCTTGACGAGGGCGGGGTCGCAGCACGCCTGCCGCAGTTTCAGCAGGGCATCGAGAATGGTGATGCGGCTCTTATCCACGCCCTTTCTCCTGATCGCCTGCCGCACCCGCGCATCCATCGCCACGCGCAGGGTCTCGTAGAGTTGGGCCTGCCTGCCCTCCAGCGGGACGATCTCGTCGATCACGGTTTTCGGGGGCAGGTCGGCGGCGACCTCCTCCTTCGTGCGGCGTAGCAGGAAAGGGCGCAGGCGCGAGGCTAGGATTTGTCTGGCAACGGGCGAATTATCCCGCTCGATGGGCGTGCGAAGTTGCGTGACAAAGCGGCGGCGGTCGCCGAGCAACCCCGGCACCAGCCAGTCGAACAGCGCCCAGAGTTCCTGAAGGTTGTTCTCCACCGGGGTCCCGGTCAGGGCGAGGCGTTGACGGGCCTCGATCTCGCGGATGCGTCTGGAAACCGAGGATGCCGGGTTCTTCACCGCCTGCGCCTCGTCGAGAATGGCCAGCTCATAGGGGCGCGCGAACAGGGTTTCGTGATCGCGATGCAGCAGGGGATAGGTCGTGACGATCAGATGGTGGTCGTCGATCTCACCGAAACGCGCCTTGCGGTCGGGACCGTGAAGGACCAGCACCTTCAGACCGGGGACAAAACGCGCCGCCTCCCGCTGCCACGTCCCGATCATGGAGGTGGGCGCGATCAGCAGGCTGGGGCGCTCGCATCCGTCCTCCAGATGCCGCTGGGCCAGAAGCGCAAGGGCCTGCACGGTCTTGCCAAGCCCCATGTCATCGGCCAGCGCCCCGCCGAAGCCCGTTTCCGACAGGGCTTTCAGCCACCCGAAGCCCGTCTTCTGATAGGGGCGCAGATCGGCGGTGAGGGCGGCGGGCGGCTCGGCCTCCGGGTGCGCGGCCAGCGCGTTCAGCTTTTCGGCAAGATCCAGCAGGGTCCGGTCTCCCTGCCACGGGATACCGCTGCCCTCCAGCATCTCGATCAGCCGTGCGGCCTGTCCCGCTTCGGCCAGATGAAAGCCGGTGAGGCCATGCACCTCCAGAAACGCCCGGACGATGGGAGCCAGCGTCCCGACCTCAAGCCGGATGCGCGCGCCGTTCTCCAGTTGCGGGTAAAGAACGAGGTCTTCGAGAAAGTAGGTCAGGTCGAAATCGGGCGGTAACGCGCCATTGGCATCGACCGGCAGGATGTCGATGATCGAGAGAATGACAGGCAGAAGGTCCAGTTCCTCCTCGCCCGCCGTCACGGTCAGGGAAAAGGCGAACCAGTCGATGCCCGATTTCTCGGTTCCCGCGCTGAACTCGACCGGGCCGTCATAGAGCCGCCAGTCCCAGCTTTCGTCATATTCGATGCGCCATCCCAGAGCGGCAAGTTTCGGAACCGCATCCCCGACGACACCGAACGCCGCATTGTCGATCTCGGCCTGCGGGGCGACCTCGCGGCGCCAGCGGTTCGTATATTCCATCCCCTCGAAGACCAGATCGGTTTCCCGCAATCCCAGCGCCCGCGCCGTATCGGCGGCGCTGGTTGCAGGAAGAAAGCCGTGATCGGCAATCACGGACAGCAGGGTGCGGGTTGTCTCGATCTCAACGGCGGCATCGCGCTCGATCAGGGCAAGGCCTCCGGGGCCGTCGGCGCGCACGGGCACGGGGGCAGGCACTTCCCGCAGGGCGCGCGGCACGGGATGGGCATCACCATAGACAAAGGAGAGATCGAGCACCGGGAATACCCGTTCCGAATCCTCACGATAGCCGTAGCTGTTCTCCATCGCCTCCGCGAACAACCTCAGAACGGGGACGGGTGCGACATCACGCAGGCGGGCGACCTTTACCGAGGTTGGCAGAGGCACCGCCGTTCCCTTGCCTCTGGACAGAATGGTCGTGACGCTTTCCGCCGCCTCCGGCGGCACCGCCGGGGCCGAGGCAAGCGCCGTGACGAGGGCGGCGGGCAGATCGCTTTCCAGCGGCCCCGCCTCGCCGCTTTCAGGATCGACATACCATACAGGCTCGCTGGCGAGGACCATCAGGGACTTGCCCTCGCCGTCGCGGGCCGCGAGGCGCTGCGCCCCTGCCCCCGCCTCCTCCCAGGCGAAATCGCACCGGCGCGGCGCGCCCGTATACACGTGCAGGCCATGCACGTCGCCGAGCCGTGTGCGCCCGGTCGCGATGGCGGCTTCGAGGGTCTCGCCCCGCAGCGTATCGGCATACATAAAGCTGCCGAAATGCGTCCGCGAGGGATGCAGGTCGCGGCAGATCGGCCTGTCAGACCGATGGACGAACTGCGCCGCATGGCCCTTCTGGACGTTGTTGGGATTATAGGGCACCGGATTCGCGCCGAGGGCACCCGATTTCAGCAGACGCACCTTCCAGACCTGAAGCTCGGTGGTGCCGTTCCCCGCCTGCGGGACGATGACGTAATAAAGCCGGTCATGCACATGGGGCGGATAGGCATCGGGGTCCGTCTGCGGCGCAGTGCGCGCGGTTTCGAGCCGTCGCAGCCAGTCATCGAGCACCGGATCGCCGGTCTCGACCGCCATCGCGGGGTCGATGATCGCTCTCCCGGACGATCCCACGATATGGGGCGCGGCGGCAAGGCAGGCCGCCACGACATGCTTGCAGTCGGTGCCGACCGGACAGGTGCAGGTGCCACGCAGGTTCGAGACGATGCCGCCCGGTCCCCGGATGATGCGGATATCCTGTGAATAGGTCTCGCCGTTCGAGCCGCTGACACTGGTTTCCAGACGGTCCCCGCGCGGTGACAGCCCCATGTCGAGAACCAGTCCCCGGCGCTCTACATCAATGCCCCGCGCCCATGTCCCTGATCCCGCAAGCCGCCGGAAGGCGGCGGCGACCTCGTTCCGCTCCGGTGTCACGCGCGACCTGCCCCTGTCTTTTCCGGCACTTTCAGTCCGGCGATTTGCAGGCTACGGTCGCGGAGGAGCGCCGTCAAACCGAAGTATCGGAGAACCCCGCATGACCCGCCGCAAGACACCTGAATACGGCTTCGAGACGCGCATGGTTCATGCCGGGGCGCAGCCGGAACCCGTCACCGGCGCGCGGCAGACGCCGATCTTCCAGAATACTTCCTACGTCTTTCATGATGCGGATGATGCGGCGTCCCTGTTCAATCTCCAGTCCTTCGGCTTCATCTATTCGCGCCTGTCCAACCCGACCGTAGCGGTGCTGGAGGAACGTCTGGCCAGCCTGGAGGGCGGGCGGGGCACGACCTGCTGTGCCTCGGGGCACTCGGCGCAGCTTCTGGTATTTTTCGCCCTCATGGAACCGGGGGATCGCTTCGTGGCCTCGAACCGGCTCTATGGCGGATCGGTCACCCAGTTCGGCAAGACCTTCCGCAAATTCGACTGGCACTGCGATTTCGTCGATTTCGACGACCCGCAGGCCATTCGTGCCGCTATCGGCCCGAAGACCAGAGCGATCTTCTGCGAGGCGCTGGCCAATCCCGGCGGGGTCGTCACCGATCTGGAAGCGGTGGCGGAGGTGGCGCGCGAGGCGGGGCTGCCTCTGATCGTGGACAATACCATGGCCACGCCTTTTCTCTGCCGACCCATCGAGTGGGGGGCCGATATCGTCCTGCATTCGACCACCAAGTTTCTGAGCGGCAACGGCACGTCGATGGGCGGGGCGATGATCGACAGCGGCTTATTCGACTGGAGCGCGGTGGCGGGTCGCTTTCCGGGCCTGGCCTCTGCGGAACCCGCCTATCACGGCCTGAATTTCCATGAGAGTTTCGGGGATATGGCGCTGACGGTCCATGGCCATGCCATCGGCTTGCGCGATCTGGGGCCGACAATGGCCCCCATGAACGCCTTCCAGACGATCCTCGGTATCGAGAGTCTGGCGATGCGGATGCGCCGCCACTGCGAGAATGCCATGGCGGTGGCCGAGTTCCTCGACGGGCATGAGCGGGTGGCATGGGTGCGCTATGCGGGCCTGCCCTCCAGCCCCTATCATACGCGGGGACGCAAATATCTGGAGAACGGCTTCGGATCGGTCTTCACCTTCGGCGTGAAGGGCGGCTATGAGGCGGGGCTGAAGGTGGTGGAGGGCTGCGAGTTGTTCAGTCACCTCGCCAATATCGGCGATGCCCGTTCCCTGATCCTTCATCCCGCCAGCACCACGCACCGGCAACTGACGCCCGAACAGCGCGAGACGGCAGGGGCGGGTGACGACGTGATCCGCCTGTCCGTGGGAGTGGAGACGCCGGAGGATCTGATCCGCGATCTCGACGGGGCACTGGTGAGAGGGGCGGCCTGAATACAGGTGCCGTGATGCCCCTTGCGGACGTTACGCCGCGACCGGCAGGTTGATGGTGAACCGGGAGCCGTCATTGACATTCGAGGCGTTGATCTCGCCGCCCATGTTCTGGATGATGCCATAGCTGATGGACAGACCCAGGCCGGTTCCCTTGCCGGGGGCCTTGGTTGTGAAGAAGGGTTCAAACAGTCTGGCGCGGATTTCCTCCGGCATACCGCCGCCGGTATCCGATACGATGATCGTTGCGCCGTCACCCTCCGTCACGACCGACACCGAGATACGTTTGGGGGTCGCATCGCCGTCTCTTGCCACCCGTTCAAGGATCGCGTCACGCGCATTCGCCAGCAGGTTCACGAGTACCTGCTCGAACATCACCTTCGATCCGGTGGCCTGCATATCCTTGCAATCCAGTGTTTCGTCGAGATCGATCCCGGACCCCGACAACTGCGCGCGCATCATCGTGGTGGCACTCTGCACGGCATTGCGGAGATTGAAGGGTTCCGTGCGCTGATCGTCCCGACGGGCGAAGATCCGCATGTGATCGATGATCTTCGATGCCCGCTCCGTCTGCCCCGCAATCCGCTCCAGCTTTCCTGCGGCATATGTCTCGTCCAGCCCGTGTTTCTCGATCCGGCGCAGCATGTTGCCGGTCGCCATCTGGATCACGCCCAGAGGCTGGTTCAGCTCATGCGCCAGACCGGCGGCCATCTCGCCCAGGGTCGCCAGCTTGGATGCATGTGCGGCCTGCGCCTGCGACGTTCGCAGTTCGGTGATGTCCGTGGCGATCACGATCATCCCGATATTCTCGACCATCGTTTCGCGCACGAGCAGCCGGATACCATCTGAATGAACGAGTTCGGCGGAGCCGTCATCGGCCTGCGCCTTCTTGCGGAACTCGGTGATCCATGCGTCCCTTTCATGACCGGCGGAATGGAAGGTCGCCGAGACCAGATATTCCTCGAAGGAGAACGCAAGCGGCAGGGATGCGATGATCGCCGGATTGTTCTCGCGGAAGGCCGCGTTGGTGAAGATGACCCGCTCATTGGAATCGAAGATCGCCACCTGCTCACCCAGATGGTCGAAGGCCTTGATGAGCCTGGCCTGCTCGCGCCGGGCTGCCGCGATCTCCTCCATCGAATTGCGGAAGACGGCGGTGGCGCGGGCCATCTCGCCGATCTCGTCATCGCGCTGCTGCGAGGGAATCGCCAGAAGGGTCTTTCCCTTCACGATTTCCCGCATGATGGAGACCATTTCGAGCGTGCGCTCCCGCTTTTCCAGCAGATCGATCTGCTGCGCCTCCAGTGCGGCGCGATCCGTTGCCAGTGCCTTGGCCATATTGTTGAAGCACAGTGCCGTATCGGCGAGTTCATCGCGCCCCTGCACCGGAACACGATGGGCCAGATTGCCGCCCTCGATCATGCGTGCCCCGTCACGAAGCGAGGATAACTGGCCGGTCAGGATCGAGCCGAGTACGAATCCGAAAATCGCAACCAGCGTCATGCCCGTCAGGGCAATCACCAGATTCCAGATCAGCGCCAGCTTGATCCCGTGCTCGACGCGCAGGGTGGACAGGCCAAGCTCGACGCGACCGAAATCCTGATTGCCGATCCGTATCGGGTTCATCACGTCGATGCGATGGTCGCTCAGGGCGCTGTCGAAATCCGGGTCTTCCGAGAAGGGCCGGGCCAGCGCCTGTGCATCACCTCCCTGCGAGAAAACGACCCCCCTGGAGTCCAGAACGCGCAGATAGATCAGCTCGTCGTTTTCGAGCGTGTTCTCGATCATGGAATCGATGGTCGCAAGATCGGTCGAGATCACGGCATCGGTCACCATGGTCGAGAAGAGCTGCGCCGTCACGCGCCCGCGATCATAGGCTTCGGAACTGGCCGTGCCCCCGAAATTCAGTTGGTTCATGAAGATCAGGACCACCATGATCACAAGCTCGATCAGGGCGATTCCGAGGATCGTCTTCAGTCGAAAGGACATGATATCGTATCGATCTCTTCCAGTCCCGCCTGTTCAGGCCGCAGGCCAAGCGTGCGGACATCATTCCAGCTCTCATCCGTGGCGGCCTCGAAACCGCTCATGCCGAGGGGCGTGAGCAGGTCGGGCGCATCGGTCGCGAGGGTCAGAAGCGCATCGCGCAAACTGTCCCGCATCCCGTCCGAAACGGCTTCGGACGTGGCAATGGCGTGGGGGGTATAGGCGTCGGTGCGAAAGACCACTCTCAACTGATCGCGGACTTCCTGACCCGTGGAATTGAAGGTCCGGGTCACACCGCCCCCCGCATCGGCCAGCCCCGCCGCGACCGCGCGATAAACGGAGTCGTGCGACTTCACGTAGCGGGGCGTGAAGGATATCCCCTTCGCCAGCATTTCGGCGCGCGGCACGACACTGGCCCCGAAGGCACCCGGAGACGGAAAGGCGATCACGCTCCCGTCGAGATCATTGATTGATGCCACCCCGGAATCCTGCCGGACGACCATCAGCCCCCGCAATTTCCTGTCGGTCTGATGGGCGAGGGCGCGATATCCCGAACGCTCCGAAAACACGACATAATGATAGGGGTTCATGTAGGCGATATCGAAAGCGCCGTCCCTGAGACACGCCTCGAAGGTCGGGATATTCTTCGTGGTCATGAAGACGACCCCGGTGCCGGTCCGCTCGCTCAGATAGGCGGCCAGCGGCCCCCATGCCGCCGCGAGTTTGCTCGCCGATTGCTGGGGCACGATGCCCAGACGCAGCGTGTCGCGTTTATTCCCGGCCCTGTCCGCCTCGCGCTGTTCCGCAACGCCCGGTGTCACCAGACCGAGGGAAGCAGCTCCCCCAAGCGCGGCCATACCGAGGGCCAGGACGATCAGACCGCAAACAAGAGGCCTGCCTCTACGACATGAGAACAACGGTTTCACTCCTTGATGTCACGGCAGCGCGCCTGCGCGATTTGAGTATGGACCGCACGTATCGGCCCGGAATGTCCTTGCCGATGAGAATATTCGTCAGGACATCCGGGATGAGAGGCTTTTCCTGACACGTCACCATTTCGCGCTCGCGTAGATTGTAGAAACAGTAGGGATCACCGCTTATGACCACGAATTCAAAATGGCGATCCGGGTACATGCACGTCAGACAGTCAATAAGCTGTTCACCATTCCGGTAGCGATCCTGATCCTGAGTCAGATAATAATCCGTTATAACCAGTTCGATCGTCGGATTTTCCTCGATCACCTGCAAAGCGGCGGGAAGGCTGTCCGCCAGAATAATGGAACCACGGGGCAGCGCGACGGCTTCGGCGACCTCATCCGCCATATCCGGGTCATCATCAATCACGATAGCGAACGGAACATCGTCTTCCTGTTTGCGGATAATCGAGTGGGAGAGAGCCATTGTGTTTCCTTTATCTGAAACAACGCCCCCGTCATCGGTGCGCTGTAAGGAAACTGATCGCAGTTGCTGTTCATTGCTTAATATCAGCATCGTGTGGAAATATCGAATTTCTATAAAATCTCTTGTAAAGAGTACGAGACATTATTGCACCAACTGACTACATACGCCCTCAATCGCATTTTCAACGACCGTAACCAGATCAACGACATCAATCGGTTTTGAAAGGAACGCATAGATCCCCAGTTCAATTGCCTCATCGTGTTCCACCTGTGCGCCATGACCTGAAAGCAGGATCACCGACCCATTGAAATCCCCGCGCTGCTTGAGAAGTTTGAATAGATCGAGACCGCTCAGTCCCGGCATCTTGAGATCGGAAATCACGATATCCATCTCGTCGATACCCGGAAGTGCCGCCGCTTCGTCACCCGTTGCCGCCGTCGTGACCTCGAATCCCTCGAATTCGAAGGTTTCGGTCAATTCTTCGAGGACAAGCGCCTCGTCATCGACAAGCAGGATGCGTTTTCGGCGCATTTCAGAGGTCCACCTAAAAATACCTGGCATCTTATATGTCTGAAAATCTGTCGCAATGTGCCCCGATTGTGCAAAAGTGTGCAAAGCGGCGAGATCGGAGTTCTATCATGAAGACTGTCCTCATGCTCGAAGACGACGAAGACCTGCGAAGCGAGACGGTCGAAGCCCTCGAAGACGCGCGGTTCAGGGTCGCCGAGGCCGCAACGGTCAAGGAGTTCTGGGGCCGATACCGCGAAGTGCAGCCCGATGTGGTCATTCTGGATATGTCGCTGCCGGACGGTCGCGGGATGGAAGTCGCGCGGGATCTGCGCCGCGAGTCCGATGTCGCGATTCTCTTTCTCTCCGGTATGAATGACGAAATCGACCGGATCGTCGGGCTTGAACTCGGCGCGGATGACTTCGTTCGCAAACCATGCAGCCCGCGTGAACTGACCGCGCGGATAAACAGCGTCCTGCGCCGGTCACGGCCCGCGCGGGAGCTGCAATCCATGCCGGTCGAAGCCGTCTCTCCCGCTGCACAGGAGGAACCGGTGACTGTCGGTGAGATCGTCCGGTTCGAAGGCTTCAGAATAAACCTGCCGGCCATGGAGCTGTATGACAGTCTGGATCAGCAGATCGTCCTGACGACCGCCGAATTCGATCTGCTCAAGGTTCTGGTCGAGCGGCCCCGGCGCGTACTGACCCGCGACATTCTTCTCGATCTGCTGCGCGGGGAGAACTGGGCCGGATATGACCGGACCATCGACGGCCTCGTCTCGCGCCTGCGAAAGAAACTGTCCACCGATAACGAGCCGTGCGGTTTTCTCAAAACAGTGCGCGGAGCGGGGTATATGTTCACTGCCCATACCGAAACCACATGAGCGAACGCATTTTTTCACAATAGAAATGCACAACATCTGACGCTTCTATTCGCGCCCTGCAAATACGATTAATGCGGCGGAAACGGTATCCTCGTTACCTGTTGCGGACCTTTTACTGCCGCAGGTATTCCCATGTCCGTCAAGCACAAGATTTTCTGTCTGTCGATCCTCGGGATGCTTGCGGCCTGCGAGGCGCAGCGCGAGACGATCTACGCACCGCATCCCATCGAAACGACGCCCTACACGCCCGTTGCACCCGATGATTTCGATGCAAAATATATCGGCCTGCGCTTCGATCCCTCTCATCAATGCGAAGGCCTGCCGTGGGAACCGAGGACCGTATCGGACCCCCTGACCCCCCATTCCGCGATTCGGGCGCGGGCGGATGAGCCGACGGCCTATAATATCGATGTTCGTGCGCGGCACGACGCGCTGTCTCCCGGTGACCTGATCGAGCTGCATGTGAAGGACGGCCCGATGTTCTCGGGCACCTTCGTCGTGGGTGCCGGCGGGTCCGTCACCGTTCCACACCTTCCCCCCATTATGGCGGCGGGGCGCAGCCCGCGTGAGGTGTCGCGCGCGGTCGAGCGGGAACTGGTCGAGAACGGCTTCATCAAGGCCCATGCGGCCCGTGCCAGCATCGTCCTGCGCCAGTATGGCGAAGCCTCGGTCAGTGTCGGTGGCGCAGTCTTCGCGCCCGGCCTGGTCAGTACCGCAGAGCGCAGCCTCGGCAATCAGGACGAGACCTTCGATAACGCCGTAGGCGCGAATAACTGGCGGCGCAAGCTTTCGGGCGTGCTGAAGGCTGCGGGGGGCATCCGCCCCGATGCCGATATCGCGCGCGTTCTGGTTCGCAGGGGAGGCCGAACCATCGAATACGATATGTCAGGGGTGTTCACCGGCGCTTTTGTGCAAGACCCCGTGATCGTAGACGGCGATTATGTGTTTGTGCCCTCAAAACAATGCCTTGCCCCCGAACTCATGCGAATCAGCCGGATCACGCCGCCGGGTATCCGCATCTTCATCTCCAACCCGACCGCCCCGATCTTCGGCAACAACCCGGCAGCCATTGGCTCGTTTGCGACGCGCTTGCCCTACGGATCGCGGCTTGTGCAGGCCCTGGCGTCGGGCAACTGCCTCGGCGGAACGGATATGGTCAACGCGGATCGCTATGCCTTGCTGGTGGGATCGAACCCCCTCAGCGGTCAGCCGGAGGCGATGCGCGTGCGGGTCGAGGACGTGGTGCGTCAGCCGCACAGACCCGATTTCAATCCCTATCTTCAGCCGGGCGATGCGATCGCCTGTTATGACAGCAATCTTGTGAACCTGCGCGATCTGGGAACCGTGGCATCGAGCGTGCTGTCGCCGGTCGCGATCCTCAAAGGTCTGTTCGGCGGCTGATAGCGCATGGAGCAAGATCGGTTCATCTTCGACGACGGGGGCAAGAAAGCCCCGGACCCGGCTGCGGAACGCAGGCGGGTAGAGGAGAATCTTGCCCGTTTTCTAGCCGACCCGGACAACGCCGCACGTCGCCCCGCCGTACAGCCCGCGACGCCGAAAGGGCCGCCGCCCCCTGCGCCCGCGCCTGCGCCCGCGCCCGCGCCTGCGCCCACATCCGCGCCCAAATCCGCGCCTGCGCCGACACCCCGGCCCCGCCCCGCCCCGCCGCCCGTCCAGACGCCTGACACACCACAATCACCCCCGCCGATACCCGTATCGGACGACGCACCGGGCAAGAGCCGCCGATGGCCCGGCATCGTCATGCAATGCGGGGCCTTCGCAGTGCTGTGCGCGATGGTCTGGTTGCCGACGCTCTACTACATCACCCACGCGCCGGAAGTGTTCCAGACGTCATGGCGCATCATCCTGCCCGGCGAAGGCGTGAAATCGAGCATTGATATCGACAGCGTGGGCGAGGCGAAGACATCGGAGAAATCCATCTTCGCCTCCCGCAATTTCGATCCCCGCTCGACCTATCGCGAGATCGCGGGCAGCAATATCGTCACCAAACGCGCCCATTCCATCGCGGCGCTGGAAGATCATGAGGAATTCGGCTCTCCGAAGATCAAGGTAATTCCGCAAACAGCGATCCTCGAATTCTCCCTGCGACGCGGTGACCCGCAGACGGCGCAGGATCATGCGGCGATCTTCATGCAGAGCTTCGATGCGCGGGTGCGCGAGTTACGCATGACGGAATTGCTGTCGCGCAAGGATGCCGCGCTCGACAATGTGCGCTCGCTGCGGGCGCAGCTCGAAGAAAAACAGCAAACGAAGCTGGGGCTGCAACGCGAGGCGGGTCTGGTCAGCGTCACGGAATACAAGACCATCATCGCCAATGCAGGCAAACGGCGCGAAGCCCTGACCGATGCCGAGGTGGAGTTGCGCGACCTGCTGGAGCAGTTTCGTGCCCTTGCCCGCACCCTGGGCGTGCCGCCCGATATCGCCTCGCAGGCGCTGGTGCTCAAATCGGATCGGTTGTTCCAGTCCCTCGCCGCCGCCTATGTCGAGACCCGGACCGAACTGGCGCGCATCGACGGCAACTTCGGCAGGAACTTTCCCGACCGCGTGATGACCGCCGCCCGGCGTGACGAATACGAGGCACGGCTGGTCGAACGCATCCGTGAACTGGGGTCGGAGCCGGGCAGCCTGTCGCTGATGATCGACCTGACCCAGAGCGTCGAGCGCAGCGAATTATTCGCCACGCTCGTCACGATGAAGGCCGAGCTTGCCGGACAGCTTGCCAAGGTGCGCGAGCTGCGCGCGGTGGTCGAATCCTCCGACGCCCGCACCCTCGATCTGGCGGCGGATGCGGATCGGGTCGCCATCGCGACACAGGAAGCGGAGATCGCCAATGCCATCCTCGCCTCCTCGCTGGCCAATGCCGACCTGTCCCAGACCAATCCTTACGCCTCCTATCCGCTCTATCAGGTTCTCGACGAGCCGAAGCTTCCCAGACGTCCCGTCTCGCCCAAAAAGCTGGAGGCTATCGCCGGGGCGACGGGGGCCACATTGCTCATCATCACGGGGTTCGCCGCATTATGGTATCGCAGACGGGTTCTGAGAAGACGCCGGAAGAACACCTGATCTTCTGGACCATCGGTCTGACCTATGTGTTCTACGCGCTGGGGGCGCTCTATGTGGTCGCGCCGGTCATCGGCTGGTGTCTGCTGCTTCTGGTCTGCTGGCGTTTCGCGAGTGCGGATGAGCGGTTCACCGCGCCCGGAATCGGCGTATGGGTCTGGTGGATCGCGACACTGGCGATCCTCGTCGCGCTGGTCATCGGGCATTTCGATTACGGGCTGAGCCGGTCGCAGCTCATCAAATCCATCATCGGCTGGGCAAAGGGCTGGGCGATGTTTCCGGTTTTCGTGACGGTGGGCGCGTGCCTGAGCATCCGGTTGCAGGTGCTGGCGCGGGCGGCGAATATCGTGTCTGTCCAGACGCTCGTGCTCGCGCCGCTGCTGGTCGCGGCGGCCTATATCGGTATTCCGCCGGAAATCTGGGTATCGCCCCTGAGCGCCGTCGGCGGACCGGGGCCGGAATTCTTTGCCTTCCGTCTCTATGGCGTCTCGCCCGACGGCAGCTTTCGCTGGGCCTTTTTCGCGCCCTGGGCACCGGGGGCGGGAATGGCGGCAGTGACATTGCTGGCGCTGGGCATCATGGACACGGATCGACGCTGGGTGTTCGTCGGCGTGCTGGGTGTGCTGGCCATGGCGATACTGGTGAAATCCCGTCTGGCACTGCTGGGCCTGCCGATTGCCGTCGGGGCCGGATATACCCTGTGCAACATGCGGCTGCCGGTGCTGCATTTCTGCGGTGCCGTCTGTGTGCTGGCCGTCGGCCTGCTCTGGGGGCCGCTCGTCGAGACGCTGCTGGAAGCCAGGGAAGCCTTCGAGAACTACCGGAGCAACTCGACCGAAGTACGCTCGACCCTTCAGGCAATCGCCGGATATCGCTACTCGGA
>CAKZUT010000027.1 GCA_937922185.1 uncultured Neomegalonema sp. | reverse complement strand
ACGCTGCGGCAGTGCCGAGCGGATGGAGGCGCTGGACACGCATCTTTGGACCTACAAGGACGAAAGTTTCCTGCCCCATGCCGCCACCGGCTGTGCCATGCCGGAGCGTCAGCCGATCTACCTGACCACGGGCGAGGAAATTCCCAACAGGGCCGATGCGCTGTTTCTGGTCGATGCCGCCGATACGCAGGATTTTACCGGCTTCGAGCGGGTCGTCATCATGTTCACCGGCGATGACGAAGCCGCACTCAAGCTCGCCCGCACCCAATGGAAACGCGCCGTCGAAACGGTCAAGGCAACCTACTGGCAACAGGAAGACGGTCGCTGGATCAGGAAACGCGAGAGCGAAGCGCCGTCGGCGTGAGTGTCATTCACAGGCATGACACTCACAGACACTACCCCTGCTTCGCCAGATTTCCCGGCAGCGCATTGGCCCATGCCGTGATCGTTCCGGCCCCCAGACACACGACCATATCCCCCGGCTCCACCTCCGACGCGATCATGGCGGGCAGGGCGTTTTCGTCGGAAAGGGCAAGCGCGCGGCGGTGGCCCCGGTCGGTCAGTGCCTCGACCAGACCGTCACGGGTCGCTCCCTCGATGGGGGCTTCTCCGGCGGCATAGACATCGGAGATGATCGCCACATCGGCATCGTTGAAGCAGGTACAGAACTGCTCGAACAGATCATGCAGGCGGGTATAGCGATGCGGCTGATGGACGGCGATGACCCGGCCTTCGGTGCTGGCGCGGGCGGCCTTGAGGACGGCGGCGATCTCGACCGGATGGTGCCCGTAATCATCGATGATCCGCACCCCGTTCCAGTCGCCCACATGGGTAAAGCGCCTCTTGACGCCTGAAAAGCCTGCCAGACCTGCGCGGATGGCGTCTTCCCCTATCCCCATATGCCGGGCCACCCCGATGGCGGCCAGTGCGTTCATGACGTTGTGCTCCCCCGGCATGGGCAGCACCAGATTCTGCATCCGCAGGGTGGTGCCATTGCGGATTTCGACGTCAAAATGGGCCATGCCCCCCTCGAAACGCAGATCCTCCAGTCGCACGTCGGCCTGCGGTGAGCGCCCGTAGGTGATGATCCGCCGGTCCTTCACCCGCCCGATCAGCGCCTGTACCTCGGGATGATCGATGCAGCAGACGGCGGCCCCGTAGAAGGGCGTATTCTCCACGAAACGCAGGAAAGCCGCGCGCAGCGTGTCGAAATCGCCGTAATGCTCCATGTGTTCGGGGTCGATATTGGTGACGATGGCGATGGTCGCGGGCAGGCGCACGAAGGTGCCGTCGCTCTCATCGGCCTCCACGACCATCCACTCGCCCTCGCCCTTGCGCGCGTTCGAGCCGTAGGACTGAATGATCCCGCCATTGATAACTGTCGGGTCGATTCCGCCCGCATCCAGCAGGGCGGCAACAATCGAGGTCGTGGTCGTCTTTCCGTGCGTTCCGGCCACCGCGACGTTCAGTTTCAGCCGCATCAGCTCGGCCAGCATCTCGGCCCGTCGCACGATGGGCAGGCGTCGCCCCCGTGCCGCGTCCAGCTCGACATTACCGTCTTTGATCGCCGAGGAGATGACGACCACCGCCGCCTCGCCGAGGTTTTCCGGCGCCTGCTGCGCGGCGATCGTCGCGCCCATCGAGCGAAGGCGATCGAGAATGGGCGACTCGCGCAGATCCGATCCCTGTACGGTATAGCCCAGGTTGAGCATGACCTCCGCGATCCCGCTCATACCGATCCCGCCGATCCCGATGAAGTGAATAGGGCCGAAATCAGCGGGATCGGTGGGCATGGCTGGGTCTCACAGGCAAGGGTGTTGCCCCACCGGGGGGCGGGGTCTGTCAGGGTGTGGAATGTCCCGCAGGGGTCAGCGTGACCACCATCCGGTGCGTTTCGGACGATCCGGTTCGGGCTGCGCGTCAATGACCGGGGGCGGTGGAGGGGTCTCTGTTTCGACCGGCGCTGCGGGTTCGGGGGCGACTTCGACCGTCTCCTTTGCGGGGGTTTCGACCGCCTTTTCAGCGACCGGTTCCGCTTCTGTGACGGGTTCGGGCGCGGGGTCTGCCTTGCGGGCGGGTTTTTTCACGACGATGGCATCCTCCGAGCGGAACACTTCCGGCAGGGCACGGTCGAGAGCATCGCGACCGGACAGCATCGACAGCGCCGAAGCCTCGCCGAATTCGCGCGGTGGATCGTTGCGCTTGCCGCCCCGCTTGCGACCGCCCCGGCGTGACCGGCGCGAGCTGCCCCGTCCTCCGGCGTCCTCGTCATCGTCCTTGCGCTCCTGTCCGTCCTTGCCGTCGCCATAGGCGAAGGGGGTGTCTCGCGGATCATCCTCACCGTCGGGGTCGATGACGGGCAGGGGATCGCGCGTCCGGCTGCGCGCCTCCGATTTGCCTTCACCGTCACGCCGTTCGTTGCGGCGGCCCCGGCGGCGTGTGTTCTCGGCGGGTTTTTCCTCGCGCGCGGAGGCCTCTGCGGCAGGTGCCTCCGCAGCATCATTCCTGTCGTCATCCGCCTCGGTCTCGGCATAGACGCTTTCCATGCTGACCGCTGTGGAGACGGGACGCAGATGGTCGGGTGCATCGTCCAGCTTCATCTTCGTCAAGGCGAATTCAGGGCTGATCTTCGCGGGATCACCCTCGATCACCACGCGAATGCCGTACCGCTGCTCGATGGAGAGAACGCGGTCACGCTTGTGGTTATGCAGGAAGTTGGCGACGGAGACCGGGGCCTCGACCGTCACGACGGCGGTGGAGCGGCGCAGGCCCTCCTCTTCGATCTCGCGCAGGATCGTCAGTGCGAGGGTATCGTCGGAGCGGACCAGTCCGGTACCGTGGCAATGGGGGCAGGGGTTCGTGGTCGCCTCTATCATGCCGGGACGCAGGCGCTGGCGTGACATCTCCAGCAGGCCGAAGGATGAGATGCGCCCGAGCTGAATGCGCGCGCGGTCATTGGCGAGGCTGTCCTTGAGGCGGCGCTCGACGGAGGCATTGTTGCGCCGCTCGTTCATGTCGATGAAGTCGATCACGAGCAGGCCCGCCAGATCGCGCAGGCGCACCTGCCGCGCCACCTCCTCGGCGGCCTCCAGATTGGTTTTCGTCGCTGTATCCTCGATGGAGGATTCACGGGTGGACCGACCCGAGTTCACGTCGATTGCGACCAGTGCCTCGGTCACTCCGATCACGATATAGCCGCCCGATTTGAGCTGGACGGTCGGATTGAACATCGCGGCGAGCTGATCCTCGACCTTGTGTTCGATGAACAGCGGTGTCTGACCCTTGTGCAGTTTTACGTGCTTGGTGTCGTCCGGCATCAGCATCGCGACGTAATCATGCGCCTCGCGATAGCCGGTTTCCCCGTCCACGATGATCTCGTCGATTTCCTTCGTGAAAAGATCGCGGATCGAACGCTTGATAAGGTTGCCTTCCTCGTAGATCGTGGCCGGCGCATAGGAATCGAGAGTGAGGTTCCGTATCGCATCCCATTGACGCAGAAGGTATTCGTAATCGCGGCGAATTTCGGGGCCGCTCTGCTGTGCGCCCGCCGTGCGGATGATGAGACCCATGCCCTTGGGCACTTCCAGATTGCCCGCGATTTCCTTCAGGCGCTTGCGATCGGGAGCATTGGTGATCTTGCGCGAGATGCCGCCGCCCTTCGCGGTGTTGGGCATCAGCACACAATACCGGCCCGCGAGCGAGAGATAGGTGGTGACAGCGGCCCCCTTGTTGCCGCGCTCCTCCTTGTTGATCTGGATCAGCATGATCTGACGACGCTTGATGACGTCCTGAATCTTGTAATCGCGCAGTCGAACGCGCGGCACGGGCGTGTCATCCCAGTCATCGCCGCCACCGATGGATTCAGGGGCCTCCACGGGCGGATCATCGGATGTAACACGGTCGAGATCGTTCGATGCGGCGGGCAGAGTTTTGTCGCCCGTGTCTCCCTCGGTCGCAGGGGCTTCTGCTTCCGGTTCGGGCAGACGCATCACGCGCACGGGGATCGAGCCGCCGATGCTGAACTCGCGTTCCAGCAGGTCGAGATCGACGGTGTCGTTCTCATTCACCACCCGCACCCGCACACCGCCGCCGATGCGGAATTCGCGCTCGATATAGGCTCCGCTGCGGGTCCGTTTGCGGGAGCGGGTCGTCTTGCCACGGGTGACGCGGCGCGCTCCCCGGCGACCGTCGCCGTCGCGATCCTTGCGGTCGCTTTTCTCGCGACCCTCGCTGCGGGAGCGGGCGTTGCGTTTGCCCCGTCCCTTGCCCGTTTCTTCCTCTTCCTCCTCGCGATTGGCCTCGCGGGAGGCCCGTTCCTGCGCGGCCACGAGAGCGGCGCGCTCGGCGGGGGGAATCTGGTAATAATCGGGATGGATCTCGCTGAAGGCGAGAAAACCGTGCCGGTTTCCGCCGTAATCCACAAAGCAGGCCTGAAGCGACGGCTCCACCCGCATCACTTTCGCCAGATAGATGTTCCCGGCCAGTTGTTTCTTGTTGATCGACTCGAAATCGAATTCATCGAGTCTCTGTCCGTCCACCACGACAACCCTGGTTTCCTCGGGGTGGGTCGTGTCGATAAGCATTTTCTTCGCCATGCTCTTGTCGATTCGGACGGCGCATGCGCGCCGGACGGCCCTGACGGGTTCCGCAGGAAAAAAGTGTTCATGCGGCGGTTCCCGCCGGAGTCGCGGCGATGCGCGATGCACCTCCGCCTTTCCTTGGATGCTGTGATCGCGCACGGGTCATGCCCGCATCGCCGCGCCATCGGCGCGTGAGCGTCTTCGTTCCGAGCGGGAGACGCGCGGTATGCGCGTGGCAGATGCCATCCTTCCGTCGCTTCGAATCGCTCGATATCACCGTTTCAACTTTCGCCGGGCGCCATCGCCCGGAATGGATCGGGCCATGGCCTGCAAGGCCGTTGCCCGTAAAATCATGGGGTGTCGCTGCGCGCGGGGTGCCGTGCCGAATTGCCGTGCTGTCGCCAGTGCGCTGCGACCTTTGTCATTACCTTCGCATTGATCGGACAACGATATATTAACCGCAGCCGAGGCACCTTAATGCATCAAGCAAGGTCGGGTTGTCGATGCTTCTTTTCACCTCGATGCCATGTTCACGTCATGGGATCACGCAAGACTGCGTTGCAGGGGGTATCGCATACTCGCGAGTCGGCGTCTTTTGGAAAGATAGCATCAAATGGTTTTTTACAAGAGGCGTCTTTGTGTTAGGAACGTTTGCGTAGAGCCCGTCACAAAGAACGGAGCCGAGGCAAAGAGGGCAGTAGGCATGGGCGCATTCGCTGGGCTTCGCCAGTTGATTCGCGTCGTCGCGGTTGCGGCGTTCGCGGGTCTTTCCGTGATCGGCACAGCCGAAGCGCGCGGACAGGTGCTGGCCTCCGTCGATGCGGTCAGAATCGGCACCTACGATGACTTTACCCGCGTCGTCATGCATGTGAACGTTCCGCTGTCGCCCAAGCTGCTTACGCTGTCTGCTCCTGACCGTCTCATCATCGACCTTCCCCGAATGGGCTGGAACATGCCGCGACCCAGCGGAGCCGTGAACTCCCGTCTTGTCCAGAGCTACCGGTTCGGCCTGCTGACGCCGAGCGTATCGCGTCTGGTTTTCAATCTCAGCGGCCCTGCACAGATCATGGATTTCAAGATCACGCCGCTGGTGGGTAAGGTCGGCTACGAACTCGATATCCGGCTCAAGGAGCCGACACTGGAATATCGGCCCTTCGACCGCTATCGCACGGCGGAGGAGAAACTCAATCGTGAGACTGACGGCCTGCCGGTCGCCCCGGTGGTGGACGATACGACCCGCGAAGCCTTCCGCAAGCGGCGCTTCGATCCCAGAACGGCTGAATACGGCGCCCTCGGCGCGCTGTTCGGTGGATCGGCCCTTGTCGCCGAACGGCCGAAACAGCTGCCCCCCGCCAGCCCGTCGCTGAGCCGTGCGGAGGTTGCTGCTGAAGTCGCGGCCCTCGTTGAACGCACGGAGCGGCCGGTCGTGAAATCGGTCGCGAAGCCCCGGCGGATAACGGTCGCGCCCGTGACAAAGCCCCGGCAGGTCGCTCCCCTCAAAGACGTGCCGAAAGCCAGAGAGATCAGCGAGGGTGACGCTGTGACGGTTATGGCGATGACGGCCCCGCTCGGCATCCTGAAGCAGGAAAAAGCCGTAGAGCCACCGCGCCGCAAACCCCGTCGCAAGCCGTTTCGTATCGTGATCGACCCCGGCCATGGCGGGCGTGATCCGGGGGCGGGTGAATATGTGGGCCTGCGCGAGGCGAGCGCCGTGCTGGCCTTTTCCGAGGAATTGATGGCATTGCTGGAGGCGGACCCCGAATACGAGGCCTTCGCGACCCGACGCACCGACCGCTTCGTTGCCCTGCCTGATCGCGTTTCCTTTGCCAGGGAAAAGAAGGCCAATCTCTTCATATCGATCCATGCTGACTGGTTCGATGATGCGACAGTCGGCGGGGCCGGGGCTTACATGCTGTCCGAAAAGGACTCGATGCGCTCCATCGATGAACTGTTCAAACAGGAAGATACCGGCAAGATCGCCGGGATCGACATTCGCAAGGAACGCGAGGACGTGGTGCGCGTGTTGCTCGATCTCGAACGGCGGGAGACGCAGATCGGCTCACGCCTCTTCGCGGAGATGGTGCGCGACAAGCTCTCGCTCGTCACGCCGGTCAAACGTAACTTCGTGCGTCACAATAATTTTCATGTCCTTAAAGCCCCCGATATGCCTTCGGTGCTGCTGGAACTGGGCTTCATGTCAAATCCTGAAGATCTGAAACGTCTGACTTCCGCAAAGTGGCGCAAGAAGACGGCTAAGGCACTGAAAGAAGCCATTGATGCATGGCGGATCGAACGCGGGACGCGCGAGATGGCCTTGCGCTGACCGGGAGCGACAGGACCGTGGCCTGTAGGTTACAGGGTTGCGTGTCTTCGGCATACCGCCCATATCCGGCCATGGTTGGTCTGACAATCGGGTAAAAAGACAGCGTGCAGGCGCGCATTATCGGGACGGTGACATGTTCATTCGGTTTTTCGGCCATATTTTCAGTGCTCTGGCGCTTTTGCTGGTTGCCGGTGCTCTGACGGTCGCCGGAGCGGTCTGGTATTACGGTCGCGATTTGCCGGAATACGAACAGCTTGCCGATTACAAGCCTCCGCAGTCCTCGCTCGTATACGATGATGACGGGGCAGTCATCGCCCGCTTCGCCCGCCAGCGCCGGGCCTTCGTGCCCATCGACAACATTCCGCCCATGGTCCAGAACGCCTTTCTCAGCGCCGAGGACAAGAATTTCCACGACCATGCCGGCATCGACCCCGTGGGCATCGCCAAGGCGATGGTCCGCAACGTAAAGTCCCTGCGCGATGGCGGGCGCATGAGCGGGGCCTCGACCATCACGCAGCAGGTGGTCAAGAACATGCTCCTGACCAATGAGCGCAGCATCAGCCGCAAGGTGCGCGAAGCCGTGCTGGCCGTGCAGATCGAGCGCGAACTGTCCAAGGATCGCATTCTCGAAATCTATCTGAACCAGATTTATCTTGGCGCACGATCCTATGGCGTCGGCGCGGCATCGAAGACCTATTTCGGCAAGGATATGGAATATCTGGCCCCGGAAGAGGCCGCCTATCTTGCCGCATTGCCCAAGGCCCCTTCGGCCCTGCATCCCGAGCGCAACGCAAAGTCCGCCCTCGCGCGCCGGAACTACGTCCTGACCGAGATGTCGGAGAACGGCTATATCTCCGCCGAGGACGCCGAAGCCGCGAAGGCCAAGCCGCTGCTGACCCGTCTCAATGATGACGAGCGCGAGGAAAGCTATGATTTCTCCTCCGCCTATATGATCGAGGAAGTGCGCGGCCTTCTGCTGGAGCATTTTGCGAAATCGGCGCTGGATGAAGGCGATACCAAACCCGAGGAGGCGGCGGACAGCGCGCTTTATGGCGGGGGCCTGAACATTCGCACGACCCTTGATCGGGAATTGCAGGAATACGCTTCCCGTGCCCTGCGTGAGGGGCTGTTCGCCTATTCCAAGCGCGGGGCCTACAAGGGGCCGCTCGGCAAAACGGACCCTGACGGAGACTGGCGTGAGGCGCTGGAAAAGAACGCTTTCCCGAAAGATTTCGACGACTGGACACTCGGCGTTGTCCTGACCGTGCGCGACGAGAAGGGCACGGCGCTCGTCGGCCTGCGTGACCGTGAGAAGGCCGTCACCGTCACCTTCGATGCCATCAAATGGGCGCGCCGCCGGATCGAAGGCTCGGGTCGTGGCCCGGAGCCGAAAGTCATCGGCGATATTCTGGAACGCGGAGATATCGTCTATCTCACCCCCGGTGAGGAGGCCAAAGACGGCGACGTACAGACGCTTTCGAAATCCAGGATCGACGATCTGGACGAGATTGTCTGGGGACTGCGCCAGTTGCCCGACGCCAATGGTGCTGTGATCGCTATGGAGCCGGAAACAGGCCGCGTTCTCGCGATGCAGGGCGGCCTGAGCGTGCAGCAGAGCAAGTTCAACCGCTCCACTCAGGCGAAACGTCAGCCCGGATCATCCTTCAAGCCCTTCGTCTATGCGGCGGCGCTGGACCACGGCTACACACCCGCCTCCATCGTGCTCGATGCGCCGGTAACGGTCGATCAGGGCAATGACGAGGGGCTGTGGAAGCCCAAGAACTACAACGAGGGTGAATTCTATGGCCCCATTCCCCTTCGCATAGGGCTGGAGAAATCCAAGAACCTGATCACCGTGCGCGTGGCGCAGGATGTGGGGATGGATGTCATCTCTGATTATGCACGTCGTTTCGGGGTCTATGACAACATGCCGCCCCTCATCTCCTTTTCTCTCGGAGCGGGGGAAACGACGCTGATGCGGATGGTGACGGCCTATTCCATGTTCGCCAACGGGGGACGCCACATCGCCCCGCGCCTCGTGGAGAGCGTGAAGGACGACGCCGGAGAGGTGGTCGAACTCGGCACCGATTGGGTTGTGCCGACGACGCCGGTGGACCCGGTGCAGGTGATCGATCCGGTCACGGCATTCCAGACCGTTTCGCTCATGGAGGGCGTGGTCCTGCGGGGTACGGCGACCAAGCTGACGCGGCTCGGTTTTCCGGTGGCGGGCAAGACCGGCACGACGAACGATGCGCGCGATGCGTGGTTCGTGGGCTTTACGCCCGATCTCGTCATGGGGTGCTATATCGGCTTCGACACGCCGAAATCGCTGGGCAAGCGAGCTTCGGGCGGGGCGCTCTGCGGTCCGGTCTTCGAGCAGTTCATGCGCGAGGCCATGGCCGACCGCACCCCGCGCAAGTTCGAGCCGCCGGAGGGGGTCAGCCTCGTGAAGATTGATCGCCGCAACGGAGAGCGTGTCGGCGAGGATGTCTTTGGCAAGAACGTGATCTGGGAAGCCTTTCGTGCCGGGACGAACCCGAACGATACCGGCGCGGGCGTGGTCGATACGGTGGCGGGGGGCGGCTTCGTGCCCACCATCGGCGGGATCGGCGGTACGGCCATGCAGCCTGATCTTGCCGGGGCATCCTATTCGGGCGGGTTCGTCCCGTCGGGGCCGCTACAGCAGCCCAACGCCTTGCCGGGGCAGGTATTGCCGCCGCAGAGTGCCCCTCCCGCCGCGCCGGGCGTGAACGAGCCGCTGATCCGCTTCGATCCGAATACGGGTGAGATGATCGTGTCGCAAGACCCGGCGATCTCGGTCGAGCCTGCGCCGGGGGTTGTGTATCAGCAGCCCGCGCCCGGCGCCTATCAACCCATCCCCCGTGCGCCGGACCAGCAGTTCCAGCGTCAGGGCATCGCGCCCTATGATCCGGCATCCGTCGCGAACGCGGCCCCGGCTTCGGGGTTTGTACCGGGGCAGGCCATCGCGCCCGATGCAGAGGATGTCAGCGGCGGTCGCGGGCTTTACTGACCCGCGCGCAACCGCTACATCGGGGAGGAGGCCGCTCGGGCCTGATCGTCCCCTCTCGCGAGTGTCGTCCATGCGTGCGGAAACCCAGTCCATCGTTACCGCCATCGGGGAGTCGCTGGCGCTGTTGCGTCGCCGTCTCGATTGGGAGACGGCCCTCACCCGGCTTGAGGAATACGATGCGCGTGCCGAAGACCCGACCCTCTGGGACGATCCGGCCAATGCCCAGAAGATCATGCGCGAGCGTCAGCAACTCGCCGATTCCATCGACCGCTATCGCGATCTGGAAAGCGCACTGAACGACAATGTAGAACTGATCGAACTCGGCGAGATGGAGGACGATGCCGATATCGTCGCCGAGGCCGAGGCCGCATTGTCAGACATCAGAGGCCGTGCGGAAACGGCGGAACTCGAAGCTCTGCTTTCCGGCGAGATGGACGGCATGGATGCCTTCGTCGAGATCAATTCCGGCGCGGGGGGCACCGAATCCTGTGACTGGGCGCAGATGCTGGCGCGGATGTACACGCGATGGGCCGAGAAGCGCGGCTTCAAGGTAGAGGTGATGGAATATTCCGGCGGCGAGGAGGCGGGCATCAAATCCGTCACCTATCAGGTCAGGGGGGATAACGCCTTCGGATGGATGAAGGCCGAATCCGGTGTCCATCGTCTCGTGCGTATCTCGCCTTTCGACTCGGCGGCGCGGCGGCATACATCCTTTTCCTCGGTGCAGGTCACACCCGTGATCGACGACACCATCGAGATCGACATCAACCCCGCCGATATTCGGATCGACACCTACCGGTCCTCCGGCGCGGGGGGACAGCACGTCAACACCACCGATTCCGCCGTCCGCATCACCCACGCGCCCAGCGGCATCGTTGTCACGTCCTCCGAGAAATCACAGCACCAGAACCGCGATATCGCCATGAAGATGCTGCGCTCCCGGCTCTATGAGATGGAGATGCAGAAACGGCGCGATGCGGCGGATGCCCAGCGCACCGAGCAGTCGGATATCGGCTGGGGGCATCAGATACGCTCCTATGTTTTGCAGCCCTATCAGATGGTCAAGGATCTTCGGACGGGACTGGAGACGTCCGACACGGGCGGCGTTCTCGACGGTGATCTCGATGCCTTCATGGGCGCGGCTCTTGCGGCGGAGGTATCCGGCAAGAGCCGCGCGGAATCGGAAGGATAGGGTGCTCCGCGCCTTTATCCGCATCGTCGATGCCGTCAATTACCGTCTCGGACGGATTGTCATGTACGGCATCTTCGCGATGGTCGGGATTTTGCTGTGGTCCTCGATCTCCAAGACGTTTTTCCTGCCTTCCCTCTGGACGCTGGAAGTCGCGCAATTCGCGATGGTGGCCTATTATGTTCTCGGCGGTCCCTATGCGATGCAGATGGGGTCGAACGTGCGGATGGACCTTTTTTACGGCGAGTGGTCGATCCGGCGAAAGGCGTGGTTCGATGCCTTTACGGTCCTGCTGCTGCTCTTCTATCTCGGAGTTCTGCTTTATGGCGGCCTCGGCTCGACGGCCTATTCGCTCGGCTACTGGGGCGATGAGCCGCTGTCGTTCTTCGCGGGGCTGGCCACGGGATCGGAGGAGGTGGGTCGCATGGAGCGTAGCCCGACGGCATGGCGACCATTCCTCTGGCCCATCAAGGCGATCATGTGTCTGGGGTTCATGCTGATGCTGTTGCAGGCCCTCTCGGAACTGGCGAAGGATATCCTCGTGCTGCGTGGCGAGACGGTCGAGGGGGCAAAGACATGACTTCGACTCCCCTCACCAGTGTCATTCCCGCGAAGGCGGGAATCCACCCCTCGGATTTCCGAGAACGACAAACTGAGAGATCGGATTTAGCAATATCTGCACGACCAACTTCTCGTTCAGAACAAGCGGAACCATGGGTTCTCGCCTGCGCGGAAATGACATCGGATGAATTGACCTGATGTCCTACGAACTCATCGCCATTCTCATGTTCTCGTCCATGATGCTGATGCTGATGACCGGTCAGCGCGTCTTCGGGGCGATAGGCGGGGTCGCGGCGGTGGCCGCCATGGCGCTCTATGGCACGGGGGGTGTGGATCTGCCCTTCGCGGCGGCGATAAAGCTGATGAAATGGTATCCGCTGCTGACTCTGCCGATGTTTATTTTCATGGGCTACATCCTCTCCGAGTCCAGGATCGCCGATGACCTCTATCGTATGTTCCATATCTGGATGGGGCCGGTCAGCGGTGGGCTGGCCATCGGCACGATTCTGCTGATGGTGCTGGTCTCGGCCATGAACGGGCTGAGCGTTGCGGGCATGGCCATCGGTGCGACCATCGCCCTGCCGGAACTGCTGCGACGGGGGTATGACAAGCGCATGGTGACGGGGGTAGTGCAGGCGGGGTCCAGTCTGGGCATTCTCGTCCCGCCCTCGGTCGTGCTGGTCCTCTATGCCATGATCGCGCGACAGCCGGTGGGACAGCTCTGGCTTGCGGGCGTCTTCCCCGGTCTGCTCATGGCGACGCTGTTCATCGTCTACATCTATATCCGCTGTCGCCTCCAGCCACATCTCGGCCCACCTCTTCCGTTGGAGGAACGCACTGTCAGCCGCGCGGAGAAATATCGCTTGCTCGGTGCCGGTCTGCTGCCTTTCGGCATTTTCTTCGCCATGATGATCCCCTTCGTGAACGGTTGGACCAGCCTGGTCGAAAGCTCCGCCATCGGGGCCATGGCCGCTTTCACGGCGGCGGTTCTCAAGGGGCGCATGACCCGTGTGGTGTTCGAGAATTCGGTGCGGAACACCCTTGGTATTTCCTGCATGTTCATGTGGATCATCCTTGCGGCGCTGGGCTTCGGGGCGGTCTTCGACGGGCTGGGTGCGGTGAAGGCCATCGAGAACCTCTTCACCGAACAGCTTGGCCTGGACCCCTGGACCATCCTGATCCTGATGCAGCTCAGTTTCCTCGTGATGGGGACGTTTCTCGACGATACCGCCATGCTGGTCATCGTCGCGCCGCTTTATGTGCCGCTGGTCCGCGCGCTGGAATTCGATCTGATCTGGTACGGCGTTCTCTACACGATCACGACCCAGATCGCCTACATGACCCCGCCCTTCGGCTATAACCTCTTCCTCATGCGCGCCATGGCCCCGCCGGAAGTCACTCTGCGCGATATCTATATCTCGATCATCCCCTTCGTCATGGTGATGATCGTGGCGCTGGCCTTCGTCATGATTTTTCCGCAGATCGCTCTGTGGCTGCCCGAGTACGTCTACGGCAAGTGAATTGTCACAGGGCCGTGACGTTAAAGTCTTGTTCAGGATATCCTTTAACGGATGTTTTCCGGCTACTGGATACGATCCATTATGCTTCGGGAACCGGTCCAACACCTGCCACTGCCCGCCCAGCGTCTGTTGTCCTTCTGGAACGACGCGCGGCAAGGCGGGGATGCACCTTCCGTATCCGCCGCCGATCCCCCGAAATTGCGGGAGTGGCTGGCCGATATCAGCGTGATTGATTTCCATCCCGGCGCAAAGAATCTCTGCATCCGAATGCAGGGAAATAATGTCGCCCGCAATATCGGGGATTACCACGCGCGGGGCGGATACCTTGAGGATTTGATCCCGCTTGCGGCACAGCCCCTGGTGCTGGCCCCCTATCACGAGGCACGGCGCAGGAGACGGCCAGCCTATTCGGTCCTGCAATCGGGTCTGCTGGAGGGCAAATTCGATAAATTCGAGCGCCTGATCCTGCCCTTTTCCCAGCCGTCCACGGGGGAATGCGACCATTTCATCGTCTGGGTCGGGCCGACCCATCGCGATGTCATTGTCTGCGAATCCATCTACTCTCCTCCTCTCGTTCAGGTCACCCAGTCCCGTCTCCTGCCAAAGATCGCGAAACTGGTCATCATCGAGTAACGGGCCGAATTTTCCCGTAAAGTCCCGCCTTTGCGCCCGGCAAGGATGCGCGCGAGACACGTCTTGCGCGATCTGCCCGTTCGTCCCACACTCTTTCAACGATACCAGTTGAAAACGGGGAGAAGATCATGACGACCAGACGCAAGTTCATAGCGGGCGGAGCACTTGTCGGTACGGCGGGGCTGGCTGCACCGGCGGTTCAGGCCCAGTCCACGATCAAATGGCGGATGCAGACCTATGCGGGTCCGGCGCTGGCCGAGCATGTCGTCAAACCCGCCATCGACAGCTTCAACAAGGCGGCGAACGGCGAGATGGAGATCGAACTCTTCTTCGCTGACCAGCTTGTTCCCACCGGAGAGCTGTTCCGCGCGATGCAGAAGGGCACCATCGACATGGTGCAATCCGATGACGACTCCATGGCCTCGCCCACGGAAGTTACGGTTTTCGGAGGCTATTTCCCCTTCGCCAGCCGCTACTCGCTCGATGTGCCGGTGCTGTTCAATCAGTATGGCCTCAATGAAATCTGGGATTCCGAATATTCGCAGGTCGGCGTCAAGCACCTGAGCGCGGGCGCATGGGATCCCTGCCATTTCGCCACCAAAGACCCGATCCGCAGTCTCGAAGACCTTAAAGGCAAGCGCGTCTTCACCTTCCCGACTGCCGGTCGTTTCATGTCGCAATTCGGCGTCGTGCCGGTTTCCCTGCCTTGGGAGGATATCGAGGTTGCTGTCCAGACCGGCGAACTCGACGGCATCGCATGGTCGGGCATCACCGAGGATTACACGGTCGGCTGGGCCGATGTGACGAACTACTTCCTCACCAACAATATCTCCGGCGCATGGGCCGGGTCGTTCTTCGCGAATATGGACCGCTATCAGGAGCTTCCCGATCACCTGAAATCGTTGCTCCGGATGGCCATGGACAGCTCGCACTATTATCGCCAGTGGTGGTACTGGGGCGGCGAGGCCGATCTTCGCGTCAACGGGCCGAAGATGGAACTGACCTCCATCCCTGATGAGGAATGGGCGCAGGTCGAGCAGGCTGCGCTGAAATTCTGGGACGAAATCGCCTCCGAATCCGAAGTGAAGGCGAAGGTCGTGGATATCTTCAAGAAGTACAACGCCACGATGGAAAAGGCCGGTCGGCCCTATCGCTACAGCTGATTTTTCGGGGGGGTGCCTGTCGGTGGCCCCCCGTCCTTTGCGAGTGATACCATGCCGATACCGACGACTTGCCTTGGCGCTTTTCCGAAACCCGATTACGTGCCCGTCCGGGACTGGTTCCAGACCGGCCATGATAACGATAGTTTCGGTGACAGGGTCACACGGGACTGGGCGCGGCACCAGTCGGATGACACGACGGCCCTGCTTGATCGCGCCACGGCGCAGGTCATTGCCGATCAGATCGCCTGCGGCATCGACCTGCCCACGGATGGCGAGGTAAGGCGCGACAACTACGTGCATTACCAGTGCCGCCATTTCGAGGGCTTCGATTTCGAGGGCCTGACCGAGCGTGTCTGGCGCGATGGGGCGATGCGGACGGAATTGCCGACGATCCGGGGCGATATCCGTGCGGGCGATACCGCGATCCTCGTGCGTGACTGGCAGGTGGCCGAGGCGGCGGCGGGTCGGCCCGTGAAAATCACGATACCGGGGCCGATGACGATTTCAGACACGACGGTGGACGCCCATTATCACGACCCCGCCCGCCTCGCGGGTGACCTTGCCGACGCCCTCAATTCGCAGGTCCACGCGCTGGTGCGGGCGGGATGTCGCCATATCCAGATCGACGAACCCATTTTCGCCCGCAAACCCGACGAAGCGCTGGATTACGGCATCGCCACTCTCGCCCGTTGTTTCGAGGGCACACCCGATACCCTCCACCGCGCCGCGCATATGTGCTGCGGCTACCCCAATCATCTGGACGATCACGATTATCCCAAGGCCGATCCCACAGCCTATCTGCGGATTGCCGAGGCGGTGGACGGCACCGTTGACGCCATTTCCATCGAGGATGCCCATCGTCACAATCCGCCCGATCTCTTCGAGCGGTTCACGCGCTCATCGCTCATCGTCGGTTTCGTCCGCATCGCATCCAGCGAGGTTGAGACGGTCGAGGCGATTATCGCCCGGATGCGGCAGGTGCGCGACCTCATCCCCGCCGACCGTCTGATCGCGGCTCCCGATTGTGGTCTCGGTTTCCTCGGGCGTGATCTGGCGATGGTCAAACTGCGTAATCTGTGCGAGGCCGCGCGCAGTTTCTGAAAGGACGACCATGGCGATTCTGACATTCGAGACCCTCACGGAACAGGTGGCCGCCGGCACGGTCGATACCGTCCTCGTCTGCCTCGTGGACATGCAGGGCCGCCTCATGGGCAAACGCTTCCACGCCGCCAATTTCGTGGAAAGCGCATGGGAGGAAACCCATTGCTGCGACTATCTCCTCGCTACCGATCTGGAGATGGCCACCCCCGAAGGCTATGCCGCGACGAGCTGGGAAAAGGGCTATGGCGACTATGTGATGAAGCCCGATCTCGCCACCCTGCGCCCCCTGCCATGGCTGGAGGGAACGGTCATGGTGCTGTGCGATATCATCGACCATCACACCCATGCCCCGGTGCCCCATTCCCCGCGTGCGGTTCTGAAGCGCCAGATCGCGCGCCTTGCCGATCTCGGCTTTACGGCGAAGATGGCCACTGAACTCGAATTCTTTCTCTTCGAGAACAGCCTTGATGACATCCGCAAATCCGGCTTCCGCGATCTCACGCCGATCAGCGGCTACAACGAGGATTACCATATACTCCAGACCACAAAGGAAGAGGGCGTCATGCGCCCGATCCGCAATCATCTCCATGCGGCGGGCATTCCCGTCGAGAATTCCAAGGGCGAGGCGGAGACCGGGCAGGAAGAACTCAATATCCGCTATGCCGATGCGCTGGCCTGTGCCGATCACCACACCATCGCCAAACACGCCGTCAAGGAAATCGCGTGGCAGCAGGGCAGGGCGGCGAGCTTCCTGGCCAAATGGCACCATGATAAGGTCGGCAGTTCCTCGCATATTCACCAGTCGCTCTGGCATGAGGACGGCACCGGTGCGTTTTACGATCCGGGCGGCGAGCACGGCATGTCCGCGACGATGCGCCGGTATTGCGCGGGGCTGATCCGCTATGCGCCTGAAGTGACGGTCTTCCTCGCGCCCTATATCAATTCCTACAAACGGTTTGCCGCCGGAACCTTCGCGCCGACCAAGACGATCTGGTCCATTGACAACCGCACCGCCGGTTTCCGTCTCTGCGGGGCCGGTACCGGTGGGGTGCGAATGGAATGCCGCATCGGCGGATCGGATCTGAACCCCTATCTTGCGCTGGCGGCTCAGATTGCCTGCGGGATCGAAGGACTGAAGCAGGAACTCACTCTGGGCGAGCCTTTGCGCGGCGATGTCTACAAGGCCGGGGATGCTCCCGATATCCCGCGCAGCCTGCGCGCCGCCACCGAGACCCTGCGTGGCTCGACCATGCTGCGCGAGGCGATGGGCGAGGATGTGATCGACCACTATATCCGCGCTGCCGAATGGGAGCAGGAAGAATTTGACCGGGTCGTCACCGACTACGAGATCGCACGGGGGTTCGAGAGGGCATAATGGGCGCATTGAAATGTATCTCTCCGATTGACGGGTCGGTCTATGCCGAACGTGAGACGCTGGATGCCGATGCGGCGGCGGAGGTCGTGGCGCGGGCGACGGTGGCTCAGGCGGCATGGGCAGCGCGGCCTCTCGCCGAGCGGATCGAGCGGGTCATGGCCGGGGTTGCCGCCATCGGCGCGATGAATGATGCGATCGTGCCGGAGCTGGCATGGCAGATGGGCCGTCCCGTCCGCTATGGCGGCGAATTCGGCGGCTTCGAGGAGCGCGCCGCGCATATGGCCGCCATTGCCGAAGGGGCGCTGGCCGATATCGAGGTATCTGACGACGCCGCTTTCCGGCGCTGTATCCGCCGGGTTCCCCATGGTGTCGTGCTGGTCGTCGCACCGTGGAATTATCCTTACATGACCGCCATCAACACGGTCGCTCCGGCCCTGATCGCCGGAAATGCCGTGCTGCTGAAACATGCGACCCAGACCCTGCTGGTCGGCGAGCGCATGGCGCGGGCCTTCCATTCGGCGGGGGTGCCCGAAGACGTGTTCGCGAACGTCTTTCTCGACCATGACACCACCTCGGCCCTCATCGCCGCGAATGCCTTCGGCTTTGTCAATTTCACCGGCTCGGTCGGGGGCGGTATCGCGATGGAGAAGGCCGCCGCCGGAACCTTCACGGGGCTGGGTCTGGAGCTGGGCGGCAAAGACCCCGGCTATGTCATGGACGATGCCGATCTCGATGCGGCGGTCGAGACGCTGATAGACGGGGCGATGTTCAATTCCGGTCAGTGCTGCTGCGGGATCGAGCGCATCTATGTCGCCGAACCGCTGTTCGATTCCTTTGTGGACAGGGCCACCGCCATCGTGAACGGCTATATTCTGGGCAATCCGCTGGAGCCGGAGACGACTCTCGGGCCCATGGCTCATGTGCGCTTTGCCGACGAGGTGCGCGCGCAGGTGGCCGAGGCTGTCGGGGCCGGGGCCACGGCTCATATCGCCCCCTTTGCGGCGGATGACGGCGGCGCTTATCTCTCGCCGCAGATTCTCACGAACGTCACCCATGACATGCGCGTCATGCGCGATGAGAGTTTCGGCCCCGTCGTCGGCATCATGCCCGTCAGGGACGACGCGGAGGCCATTCGCCTGATGAATGACAGCCGCTTCGGCCTGACTGCCTCGCTCTGGACCGGTGATATCGAGCGGGCCATGCGGGTGGGCGATGCTATCGAGACGGGCACCGTCTTCATGAATCGCGCTGATTATCTCGATCCGGCCCTGTGCTGGACAGGATGCAAGCAAACCGGTCGGGGCGGTGGCCTGTCGATCATCGGATATCACAATCTGACCCGTCCTAAATCATACCATCTCAAGAGGGGGTGAGCGCCATGCAGCTCGTCGGAAACTGGTCATACCCGACCGCCATGCGCTTCGGTGCGGGGCGGATTGCCGAGCTTGGCGAGGTCTGCGCGGCGGCGGGGATCGCAAGGCCCCTGCTGGTTACGGATCGGGGTCTGGCCGATCTGCCCGTCACGCGCGGGGCGCTCGATCTCATGGAGGCGGCAGGGCTTGGCCGCGCGATATTCTCCGATGTCGATCCCAATCCCAGCGAGAAGAACGTCGCTGCGGGTCTGGCCGTCTACCGTGGGGGCAATCATGACGGTGTGATTGCCTTCGGCGGCGGCTCCGGCCTTGATCTGGGCAAGGTACTGGCCTTCATGACCGGCCAGACGCGCCCCTTGTGGGATTTCGAGGATATCGGTGACTGGTGGACCCGCGCCGATGCCGATGCCATTCACCCGGTCATCGCCGTGCCGACCACCGCCGGAACCGGCTCGGAGGTGGGCCGCGCCAGCGTCATCACCAATTCGGAAACCGAGGCCAAGAAGATCATCTTCCACCCGAAGATGCTGCCCGTCACGGTCATCTGTGATCCCGAACTCACCGTCTCGATGCCCGCCGCGATCACCGCCGGAACCGGCATGGATGCCTTCGCCCATTGTCTCGAAGCCTATTGTTCGCCCCATTACCACCCCATGAGCCAGGGCATCGCGCTGGAGGGGATGCGGCTCGTGAAGGATAATCTGCCCACCGCCTACCGGGATGGCGGCAATCTTGAGGCCCGCGCCCATATGATGAGCGCGGCGGCCATGGGCGCGACGGCCTTCCAGAAGGGCCTCGGCGCGATTCATGCGCTCAGCCACCCCATCGGCGCGATGCATCACACCCATCACGGCACCACGAATGCCGTGGTCATGCAGCCGGTCCTGCGTTTCAACGAGAGTGCGGTGCGGGATCGTCTCGATGCGGCGGCGGCCTATCTGGCAATCGAGGGCGGCTACGATGGCTTCTATGCCTTTGTCGGCGACCTGAACACGATGCTCGGCATCCCCGCCGATCTCACCGCGCTCGGCGTCGCGACCCCCGATATCGACCGTCTGGTTGCGGGCGCTCTGGCCGATCCCAGCACGGGCGGCAATCCCATCGAGATGACCGAGGCCAATACCCGCGCTCTGCTGGAAGCCTGCTTCTGATGGTCCTCTTGCTTCGCCCTCTCCTTCCGGGGGAGGAGAGGGTAAGGGGGCGATATCGCGGGAAAGGCGGACTTTGCCTCCGGTGCGCCTGCCCCCGGCCAGCAAGGCCCCTGCCGTCATGACGGATCGGTTGAGCGTCATCCGCCACGGCTCCGGCCCGCCCCTCGTGCTGGTCCACGGCTATTTCGGCGGGGCCGGGCACTGGCGGGGCGAGATGCGCGCGCTCTCGGACACCCATGAGATCATTGCCCCCGCGCTGGCCGGTTTTGGCGAGAGCGCGGGTGTCATGGCCCCCGATACCATCGCCGGAAATGCCGAACTTGTCTGGCAGGCGCTGGACGCGGAGGGAATCGACCGCATCGCCCTGCTCGGGCATTCCATGGGCGGCATGGTCGTGCAGGAGATGATCGCCCAATGCCCCGCGCGCGTCGAACGGCTGATCCTCTACGGCACCGGTCCCGTCGGTCTCCTGCCCGGACGATTCGAGACGCTCGACCGGTCCCGCGCCCGCATCGCGGAGGATGGTCTGGACGCCACCCTGCGGCGCATTGCGGCGACATGGTTTGTGGACGGCGAGGCCGCACCGGGCTTTCGCACCTGTCTGGAGGTCGGAGCCATGGCCACCGAACAGGCCGCCCTTGCCGCCCTCCGCGCGTGGGAAACATGGGACGGACGCGCCAGTCTGCCCCGGATCACCGTGCCGACACTGGTGGTCTGGGGCGATCTTGACCGTTCCTACCCCCGCAGCCAGATCGACACCCTCCTGAACGGCATCCCCGATGCCCGTCTCGCCCTGTTCAGAGGGTGCGCCCACGCGGTACACTTGGAGTCTCCGCCGTGCTTCCATGCAACCCTGCGGGATTTCCTGACCCCACAGGCATCGCCGTAATGTCCCCTTTCGCTGCCTTCCGCGCACACCGACCCTCTCCCCTCACGGGGAGATCAGCGGCACACCATCCGCCACCACCCAGTTGGGCGGCGGCTCCTCCAGAACCGCCCGCGCCAGATCGTTCAGGCTGAACAGCATCCGGTCCACCTCGCGCGTTCCGCGTTTCCGGTGACCCGGCGGCCTGCCGGGCCGCATCGGCCTGACCTTCAGATTTTTCGCCGCCTTCCGGCGCGCCACGAGCCTGAGCAATCTCTGCGCCTGCGCGGGCAGATCATCCAGCGCCCCCCGCATCGCCGCGATCCGGCGGCGCAGGGCATCGGCACTGAGTTCATCCTCATCCATCGGCACGGCAGGGCGCCCCGGCGGCGACCATTCATCGAAGAACGCCACCCCCGGCTGCGCCCGGCGACCGCGCTGACGCTTCTTCCCGA
>CAKZUT010000026.1 GCA_937922185.1 uncultured Neomegalonema sp. | reverse complement strand
CTCATCTCATCGCCCCTTATACAGCCTGGGGTTCAGCGTATCGCGCAGCCAGTCGCCGAGCAAATTGATGGCGAGGATCAGGACCACCAGCACGATGGCCGGGATCGCCGTGATCCACCATTGCCCCGAGAAAACATTCTCGAATCCCGAACGGATCAGCGATCCGAGCGACGGTTTGTTGACCGGCATTCCGAGGCCGAGAAAAGACAGCGCCGCCTCCGACACGATGGCATTGGCCACCTGAATGGTCGAGATCACCAGCAGCGGCGTCAGCGTATTGGGAAGGATATGGCGCAGCATGATCCGGGCGGCGGGCATCCCGGTCAGGCGGGCGGCATCCACGTATTCCTTCTTTTTCTCCACCAGCACATTGGCGCGCACGGTGCGGGCATATTGCGGCCATTCGGCGATGCCGATCACGAGGATCAGCATCCAGATCGCCAGATCCGCATAGGCACTCGCCCCCAGCGCCGCCTGAAAGATCGCCAGCGCGATAATCGCGACCATCAGCGTGGACAGTGACAACTGGATATCGGCCAGCCGCATCAGGAAACTGTCGATCCATCCCCCGAAATACCCGGCCAGCATCCCGAAGGTGATGCCCAGAAACGCCTGCACCACCACGGCACCGAGGCCGATCAGCAGCGACACGCCCATGCCGTACATCACGGTCGAGAGGATGCCGCGCCCCTGCGTGTCGGTGCCGAACAGGAAGCGGTCCTCGCCCCCCTCGATCCAGACGGGGGGCAGTTCCGAATCCATGATGTCGATCTGCATCGGATCATAGGGGTTCTGGGGGGCCAGCACCGGGGCCAGCACGGCCATGGCCACGAGCGCAAGCAACAGCAACGCGGCGAACATCGCCCCCGGATCGCGCAGGAAACGCGACAGAAAGATGCGCGGGGTCACGCCGCCGCCCCCGGCAGCTTCATCATCGGATTCACCAGCGTATAGATCAGGTCCACGATGGTATTGACCACCACGAAGATCAGCCCCACGACGATGATATACGCGATGATGAGGGGCGTATCGACGCGGTTCACGGCCTCCAGAAACAGGAAGCCCATTCCCGGCCACTGGAACACGGTTTCGGTCAGGATCGTATAGGCGATCAACGTCCCGATCTGGACGCCGCCCACGGTAATCACGGGCAACAGCGTGTTCCTGAAAGCATGGGTCAGCCAGACCCGCCGCGAGGCGATGCCCTTGGCCCAGGCGAAGCGCACGTATTCGGTCCGCAGCGCCTCCATCATCTCGGCCCGGATCAGGCGGATGAACAGCGGCAGCATGATCGAGGCCAGCGACAGCGATGGCAGGATCAGATGCGACCAGCCGTCGAGGGTCAGCAATCCCGTCTCCCACCCCCAGGGCAGTTCCACCGTGTCCCCCCGCCCGAAGGAGGGCAACCATCCGAGCGACACCGAAAACACCGAGATCAGCAGAATCGCCGTCAGGAAGACCGGCACCGAAATCCCCACGATACTCGCGCTCATCAGCAGTTTCGCGCCCCAGCGTTCCGGGTGCAGCGCGGCATAGATGCCGATGGGCACCGACAGGGCCACGATGATGATCGTCGAGACGAAGACCAGCTCGAAGGTCGCCGGAAACTTGTCGAGAATGACATCGAGCGCAGGCTTCTTGAAGAAATAGGACGTGCCCAGATCGCCCTGCACCGCATTGCCCAGAAAGCGAAAATACTGGGTCAGAAACGGATCGTTCAGGCCAAGCTGATCGCGCAGGACATTGCGTTCGGCCTCCGACACCGACTGCCCCACAAGTTCGCGCAGGGGATCACCCAGATTGCTCTGGATGGAGAAGCCGATCACGCTGATGACCAGCATCACGATGACCGCCTGGACAAGACGGCGCAGAAGAAAAGCGAGAAGGTGCATCGGCGGTTCCGGTTTCGGGGATGATGTTACCACGGGACAGGAGCGCGGCAACGTCTATCTGGCCTGCGGCGCCGCTTCGTTTCAGGAGTGGAAAAGGGCCACCTTCGCCGACCGGATGGGGCTGCGGAACGTCTATGTTGCCCCCGCCGACCCGTGGCACCGGCGACGCCTCGCTGGACGTGCCGGATGGCAATGCGGATGAATGGCGGTCGCGCCCCCTGCCGGGCAATGCCTTCGTGTAGCGGAGGGCGGCATCACGGCTCGCCCGATCCGATGGCTTCCCGGCGGCGGCGGATATAGGCGTCAAGCGCCTCCGCCCGATCCGGGGCCAGTACGGGTTCCTCGTATTCCTCCAGCGCCCGCTGCCACAGATCCGTGGCGCGCTCGGTCGCGGTCTTCGATCCCGCCAGCTCCCACGCCTCGTAATTCTGCCAGTCGGAGAGCATGGGCCGGTAGAAGGCCGTTTCGTAGCGTTCGAGCGTATGAGGCGTGCCGAAGAAATGGCCCCCGATCGGCACGTCGCGCATCGCCTCGAAGCCCAGCGCATCCTCGTGGATGACGACGGGTTCGAGAAAGGCGATCATGTGCTGGAGCATCTCGACGTCGATCACCAGCTTCTCCAGCGAGGCGCATAGCCCCCCCTCCAGCCACCCGGCGGCGTGGTAATGCAGATTCGCATGGCCCAGCGTACACGCCCACAGCGCCATCTGCGTCTCGTAGGTCGCCTGAGCATCCGCCGCGTTCGACGCATTGGTCGGGCTGGCGCGATAGGGCAGGCCGTATCGCCGCGCCAGTTGCCCGCTCGCGATATTCGCCTTTGTATTCTCCGGTGTCCCGAAGGCGGGCGCGCCCGAGCGCATATCGACATTGGATGTGTAGGAGCCATAGAAAACCGGCGCACCCTGTCGCACGAGCTGCGTCAGCGCGATCCCGAACAGGGCCTCGGCATTCTGCTGCGCCAGCGCGGCGGCCAGCGTCACCGGCGTCATCGCGCCCATCAGCGTGAAAGGCGTGATCGCCACCGGCTGACCGCGCCGCGACATGGCGATCAGCCCCTCGGCCATGGTATCGTCGAACTTGCGCGGCGAATTGACCGAGATGATCGTCGTCACCCCCGGATCATCCGCCATGTCATCGACCGATATGCCCCGCGCAATGGCCTGCATCTCGATGGCATCCACCGCGCGGCCCGCTCCGATGGCCGTGGCATGGAAGCACAGGTCCGACAGGCGGATATTGGCGCTGTAGGTATCCAGATGCCGCGTATTGGCGGGCAGTTCGACGGGGGCGCAGACCTGATTGCCGATAATATGGATCGCATTGAAATGATGCGCCAGTTTCGTGAAGGTCTCGTAATCCTTCAGATTTCCGCTGCGCCGTCCGTTGATGCGATCATGCACGGAAGGTGGTCCCGCCACCAGTCCGAAGGCCATGTGATCGCCCCCGAAAATCAGCCTCCTGGCGGCATTGCGCGAGGTCAGCGTAAACCCGGACGGGGCCGTCGCGATCAGGCTCTCGACCAGCGCGGGGTCGATCCGCACCACCTGCGTCGCCGCATCGACCCGCGCCCCGGCGGCGGCGAACAGGTCACGCCCTTCCGCGCTCATCAGCTCGATCCCCAACTCGCTCAGGATACGCAGCGAGGCACGGTGGATGGTCTCCACCTGATCCTCCGACAGGATATTCATCGGCGGATAGGGATTGCGCGGCTGTTTCCACGGCAGTTGCGGGATCGTCCCGGCGGTGGCTTCCCGGTCGCGCGGGGAGGCGCTGCGGCGGCGACGGCGACGCTCGCTCATGGGCAAGTCCTTTCCGTGAAGATATGCCTCATGTGCCGCAGAAGGTCTGATATCCCGCAAAGTCAGCGGGCGGGGGGCGGGTGTAGTCTTCCAGTCCCTCCCGTTGCTCGAAGGGTTTGGCCAGCACATCAAGGAACCGCTCGAAGGGTTCCATGTCATTGCGGTCCGATGCCGCCTCCAGCGCCTCCTCGACCTTATGATTGCGCGGGATGTAGAGCGGGTTGACCCCATCCATCGCCCCGGCACGGGCCTCCGGGGGCGTCTTCTCCCGCTCCGCGCGCGCACGCCAGCGGGCCAGCCACTCGTCGGGGCCTCCGGCATCCCCGAACAGGGCGGCAAAGGCATCCCCTTCGCCCCGCATGGCATCCGACAGGCGGCGGAAGGCGAGGGTATAATCCACACCGTGCCGTTCCAGCAGGGCGAGGCCGTCATTGACCAGATCGAGATCGCCCGCCTCCTCGGTGGCCAGGCCCAGCTTGCCCCGCATTCCGGCCAGCCAGTACCCGGCATAGAGAGACGGGAAATCCGCCAGACGTTCCGTCAGCATCGGGATCGGGTCGGTTTCCGCATCGAACAATCCGATCAGCGTCTCGGCGAACCGGGCCAGATTCCACTGGGCGATGACCGGCTGTCGGGCATAGGCGTAGCGGCCCCCGGTATCGATGGAACTGAAGACCGTCTCGGGATGATAGGTATCCATGAACGCGCAGGGGCCGTAATCTATGGTCTCCCCCGAAATCGTCATATTGTCGGTATTCATCACGCCATGGATGAAGCCGATATGCATCCAGCGCGCGACGAGCCGCGCCTGCCGGTCCAGCACCGCATCGAAGAATTTCAGATAACGGTCATCGGCCCCGCTCAGGGCCGGATCATGGCGCGCGATGGTGTAATCGGCCAGCTTGCGGATGCTGTCGGTATCGCGGCGGGCCGCAAAGAACTGGAATGTCCCGATCCGTATATGACTGGCCGCAACGCGCGTGAGGACCGCGCCGGGGGGAAATCCCGGACGCTCGACCCGCTCGCCGGTGGTGGTCACGGCGAGGGCGCGGGTGGTCGGCACCCCGAGCGCGTGCATCGCCTCGCCGATCAGGTATTCACGCAGCACCGGGCCGAGGGCGGCCTTGCCGTCACCGCCACGCGAGAACGGCGTGCGCCCCGATCCCTTGAGCTGGATATCCCGGCGCTCTGCGCCCGGCGTGACGATCTCGCCCAGCAACAGCGCCCGACCATCGCCGAGCTGTGGCGAGAACCCGCCGAACTGATGCCCCGCATAGGCCTGGGCGAGGGGATGCGCGCCTTCGGGCAGGGCCTGCCCCGAAAACAGGGCCGCCCCCGCCTGACCGGACAGGGACGCGGGGTCCAGCCCCAGCTCCTGCGCCAGCGCGGTGTTCAGAAGCACGAGGCCGGGCGCCGGAAAGCGGGCGGCCTGCTGATCGACGAAGAACCCCGGCAGATCGCGGGCATAGCTGTTGTCGAAATCGAAACCGGCATTCATCGGCATTTCTCCAGTCGAGGCGGTTCCGGGGCGGGTGATATCAGGCGGCGGTGTCTTCCCGTTTCGGCAGCTTCCAGCCCGGTCTGACGAAGTGGCAGGTATACCCGTGCGGGACACGCACCAGATAATCCTGATGCTCCGGTTCGGCTTCCCAGAAATCCCCGACCGGCTCCACCTCCGTCACGACCTTGCCGGGCCACAGGCCCGAGGCATCCACATCGGCGATGGTATCCTCCGCGACCGCCTTCTGCTCCGCATCGGCATAGTAGATCGCCGAACGATAGGCCGTGCCCCGGTCATTGCCCTGACGGTCCTTCGTGGTCGGGTCGTGGATCTGGAAGAAGAATTCCAGCAACTCGCGATAGCTGATGACGGCGGGATCGTATTCGATCTCGATGCCCTCGGCATGGGTGCCGTGATTGCGGTAGGTCGCGTTCGGCACGTCGCCGCCCGTATAGCCCACCCGCGTTCTCTTCACGCCGGGCAGCTTGCGGATCAGATCCTGCATTCCCCAGAAACAGCCACCGGCGAGGGTGGCGGTCTTGATCGTGCTCATGCTCGTGTCCTTTCTTCAGGCTGCATCATCCCGGATTTCGCATCGACCGGCCCCCTGAAACTGGGCCGGGGCGGCCCGCTGTCGAATGGCCGCTCACCAGAGTACACCGATCCGCAGGGCATCATAGATGGCCGCATGGGTATTGCGGGCCGAGACGGCATCGCCGATGCGGTAGAGGTCAAAGGGCGCGTCGGCATCATGCTGCGGGAACGGGTTCCCCTCCGCCGCGACGAGGGCCGCGTGGGAAACCTCGCCCCGGTTGCGGGCCAGCGGCCTGAGAGCGTGATAGAGGTCATCCATCGGCACCGTGCCGTGATTGACGACGATCTGATCGAATTCGCGTGTTTCGGTCATATCCGAATAATCGGTTCCGATCACCGCTTGCAGGCGGTTGCCGGCGCGGTGAACCCGCCGCAGGCGATAGGTGACGGTAAAGCGGGTTCTGCCCCCTTGCAGCGCCCGCAAATAGGGCACGAGGTTCATGCCCATGACTTCGGGGGAGAAACTGCGGTCACGGGTCATGATCTCGACCTGCGCGCCGGTGGCGGCGATGACTTCCGCCGCCTGCAAGGCCGGATGATCGCCCGCATCGTCGTAGATCAGCACATCCTGTCCCGGCTTCACGTCGCCCGACAGGATATCCCAGGCAGAGATGACGAGATCGCCGCCCTCTTGCAGGATATCGGTGTCGGGATACCCCCCCGTCGCGATGACGACGGCCTCCGGCTTTCCGGCCAGCACGTCATCGACATCGGCCAGGGTGCTGAACCGGAAATCGACGCCCATTTCCGTGCAGCGTTCGATACGCCAGTCCACGATGCCGATCATCTCGCGACGGCGGGGGGACTGCGCGGCCAGCCGCACCTGTCCGCCGGGATGGGGTGCGGCCTCGAAGACGGTGACGGTATGCCCGCGTTCGGCGGCGACCCGTGCCGCCTCCAGACCGCCCGGCCCGGCCCCGACGATGACCGTCCGCCGGGGCCGTGCGCTCGGCGGGATGATCTGGGGTATCTTCAGCTCACGTCCCGTGGCGGCATTGTGGATGCACAGCGCCTCGCCGCCCTGATAGATGCGGTCGAGACAGTAGGTCGCGCCGACGCAGGGCCGGATCGCGTCCTCGCGCCCCTCCATGATCTTCTTCACGATATGCGGTTCGGCGATATGGGCGCGGGTCATGCCAACCATGTCAAGCAGCCCTGCGGCGATGGCATGGCGGGCCGTGGCGACATCCGGGATGCGCGCGGCATGGAAGGTGGGCATACCCGTTTCCGCGCGGATGGCCCCCGCGAAATCCAGATGCGGCGCGCTCTTCATCCCCTGCACGGGGATCACCTCGGTCAGGGCCGGGTCGGTATGGACACGCCCCCGAATGACATTGAGGAAATCGATATATCCGCTGTCACGCAGCCGCCGTCCGATCTCCAGCCCGTCCTCCGGCGAGATGCCCCCGTCCTGCGCCTCATCCGCCGTGAAGCGGATGCCGACGATGAATTCCGGCCCCACCCGCGCGCGGATCGCGGCGAGGACATCCATGCTGACGCGCAGCCGGTCATCGAGCGATCCCCCGTAAGGGGCCTCCATGCGATTGGTCAGGGGCGACCAGAACTGATCGAGCAGATGCCCGTAGGCCTCGATCTCGATCCCGTCCAGCCCCGCCTCCCTCATGCGTTCGGCGGCATCGGCGTAATCGCCGACGATGCGCCCGATATCCCAGTCCTCCGCCTGCTTGGCAAAGGCCCGGTGCGCGGGTTCGCGGATATGGGCGGCGGAAACGGAAGGCAACCAGTCGCCCGTATGCCATGTGCTGCGCCGACCGAGATGGGTAAGCTGGATCATCACCGCGCAGCCGTGTTCGTGGCAGGCATCGGTCAGTCGCCGCATCCATGGCACCACCTCGTCCTTGTAGGCGAGGATATTGTTGAAGGCGGGCGGGCTGTCGCGGGAAACCACCGCCGATCCGGCGGTCATGGTCAGGGCCACACCGCCTTTCGCCCGCTCCTCGTGATAGGCGCGGTAGCGATCCTTCGGCATTCCGTCTTCGGGATAGGCGGGTTCGTGGCTGGAAATCATCAGCCGGTTCTTCAGGGTCAGGTGTCTGAGGCGATAGGGCTGAAGCAACGGATCGTTCTTCATCGTTCCTGTACTCCCTGCATGTCCGGCGGGTCTTATCGCTGTAGCCGTCTGCGGCGCGCAGGGTCAATATCTGTGCCGATGCCCCGCCCTTACTGTGGACAGCGCGCGCCCGTCCCGACCCGGAACGGCATCAGGCGAGCGAATGCCTCCTGCGTCATGGAGTGAGGCGCGCCGCGCCGACGCCCACCTCGCAAGATTGTACCGATATGGCATGACTCAACCGGAGGAATTAACGCTTTCGGAGAGCCTGCCCGACCACATCGTCCGGGAGACGTCAATCTTGTTGATGCCGGGAAAGTCGGGTGTTAGGAACTGTTAAACGTTCGGTGTACATATGTTCCGGGTTGCTACAGAGTTTACCTAACCTATCGAGAGTTGAAACCATGAAACTGGCCCCCGCCCTGCTCGGCATCCTGTTCACGACCTCCGCTCTTGCCGAAGGGGCCGTCGCGATCCTGCCCCCGGCATCGGGTGACCGGCTCGACTTCAATCTCGGTGCGACGGTCAGCGGTATCTGCGGCGTCTACAGCGTCAGCAACCCCAGCACGACAACCTCTTTCGATGTGGATTTCGGCGATCTCGGCCTCGTTCCCTCGACGAGTTCAATCGAAGCGCGGACCTCCGGTCTCGCGACGTCAATCCCGCTGAATTATGCCTGCAATCTCCCCGGTGGCTTTTCGCGCACGGTCAGTTCGGAAAACGGCGGCTTCATGTTCCGGGACGGAACGACGGGGGGCGAGGGCGACCGCATCGCCTATGAGATGACCCATAGCGGGGCCAGTGGTCTGGCCTTCGGCTATCAGCAGCTTACCGCCGCCATCGTCACGAATCATGTGGATGTGGCCTTTCTCGACGGCGAGATCGGATCGGTACGGTTCCGGGCGAACGGTGTGCTGGTCTCCTCCGGTGTCGATGAGGATACCGCACCCTCCACATCGGCCTATGCGGGCGATTATGCCGACAAGGTGACCATCGCGGTGACGGCCAACTGATCCAGCCCCTCCCCTGTCCGCTATTGCGTGGTGATGCCGATGACTGTCTCCGCTTTTCTGCGCGGGCTGTGCGCCGCCGTGCTGTGCCTGTGGTCCGTCGGCAGTGCCGGTGCGTTCGAGGTATCCCCGATGCGGATGGTTCTGGAGGCACCGGGCACAGGCGCGGCGGGGCGCGTGACGGTACGCAATACCGCACCCGCCGCCGTGCCGGTGGAAGTGCGCTTCGAGCGCCGCTTCGTGGACCCGAACGGGACCGACCGCTACGAACCGGCGGATGACGATTTCGTCTTCTTTCCGCTCCAGACCCTGATTCCCGTCGGCAAGGCCCAGACCTTCCAGTTTCAGTATGTCGGCGACCCCTTCACCGACGAAAGCCGCGCCTATATCCTGCGGATCGCCGAAGTGCCGCTGAAACAGACTTCCGGCGTGGGCGTACAGATCGTCTATGAATTCGGCGTGGCGGTCTATATCGCGCCCCCCGGCACGACGACGGGGCTGTCGCTGGTGGATGTGATTCCCCTCAGCGACGGGTATGAGGTGCTCGTGCGGAATTCGGGAACGCGCCATGCGGTGCTGGGGCCGCAGGGACTGGCCGGTATTCCCGGTGCCGCAGCCCGACTCGGAACGATCCTGCCCGCCTCCCTGCGGCTCGTGGACAATCCCATCGTCCCGCCGCTTTCGACCCGTCGCTTCGTCATCGGTCGTACCCCGCTCGCGCAGTGAACACGCGCCGCCTGATCCGGGGTGGCTTCTGGCTCGCCCTGCTGCTGCCCGATGGTGTCAGCGCACAGGTTACGGGCACGCCGCCTCCGCCCCCCCTCACCGCCGCGCGCACCGACGGGGCGCAGCCCGAAATCCGGGAAATCGAGATTGCCCTGCCCCTGCGCGTGGAGGGCCGCGAGATCGGATCGGTCCCCGTTCGCAGCACCACCGACACCCTGCTCGGCATCGACGCCCATCGCCTCGCGGATGCGCTGGACGGACAGGTCACCATAGATGTGCTCGCCGGATTGCGGGCGCTGGAGCCGGGCATCGTGCCGCTGGAAAGGCTGGACGGGTCCGCCCTCACCGTCGCCTTCGATCCGCTGGCACTGGCCATTGCGGTGACGCTGCCCCCTGCCTCGCGGGCCACCCGCATCCTCGATCTGAGCGCCGGGTCCCGCTATGCGGGCTATGCCCTGACCGAAGCCGCGCAGGTGGCGATCGGTATCGACGGCGATCTGGTGCTGGGCCGCGCGCTGGAGGGGCCGGGGCGCGATGCCGCGACGCTGTTTCTGGATGGTTTCGCCAATATCGGCGGCTTTGACGGGGTCTATCTCGATGCCGCCGGATCGCTCGATCTGGTGGCCGGGGACGATGAGCCGACCCTGCGCCGCAACCGCCTCACCCTCTTCCGGGACGACCCGGCCCGCGCCATCCGGTATTCCGCCATAGACGTGCGCCCGGATCAGCCGCCCCTGTCCGGCTTTCCCGTGATGCTGGGCATCTCCGCCGAACGTCGCTTCGACGAGATAGACCCCGACCGCACCACCCGCGCCCTGGGGCGGCGTGCCCTGTTGCTGGAACGTCCGGGGGTGGTGGAAATCCTCGTCAATGATATCGTCGTCAAGCGGTTCGCCGCCGAGGCGGGGCGTCTGGACCTGCGCGAAATCCCCTTCGCCGATACCGGCAACCGCGTGGTGGTGGTGGTCGAGGATGCGCTGGGGCGGCGTGAGGTGGATACTTTCGCCTTTTCCTCCGACGAGAATATGCTCGCCCCCGGCCTCTCGGAATTCGGGATCACCGCCGGATTCCTGCAACCCGACATCGCCGGGGGCATCGAGTGGGAGACCCGCGAACCGGCCCTGTCCGCCTATTACCGCCGGGGCATCAATGCAGACCTGACTCTGGGCGGTTTCGCCACTGCACGGGAAGGGTTTGCCAGTGCCGGAACCAATCTCGTCGCGGCGGTCCCCTATGGCATCCTGCAAGTCGATGCCGCCCTCGCCCTTGACGGCGGCAGCACAGCACCGGCGGCACAGGCTCTCTATTCGGCGGATCTCGATGATCTCGTCGCCCCCGGCCATCGCTTCGACCTGCGGCTCGCCTTCGCGGGGGAGGGCTTCGCGACCCTTGGCAATACCGACACGCCGATCCGCGATGACCGCCTCACCATCGACGCCGCCTATCGGATGCCGCTGGGTGAGCGGACCAGTGCGACCTTCGCCGGATCGCTCGTGCGGGAGCGGGAGCGCGAGGCCCGCCTCGGCCTGTCGCTCTCGCACCGCTTTGACCGTTTTGTCGGCTCGCTGCTGATGCAGCACCGCTTTCGCGGGACCGCCGGGGACGAGACGGGTTTCTTCGCCTCGCTCTCCTTCCCTTTCCGCGAGGATTACCGCTTCCGCGCGACCCATGCCACGGCGGATAACCGCAGCACGGCGGAGGTGGAACGGCGCGGCACGGATCGCGTGGGCGACCATCGCTATCTGCTGCGGGCCGAGCGCGATGATGACGGCCTCTCGCTCTCGGGGGATGTCGGCTATACCGGGAACCGCTTTGTGCTTTCGGGCGCGGTGCTGCGCTCGGATATCGGGGAAACCCGATCCACGCTGGGCACCCTGCGGGTCGGGTCGGGCATCGCCTTTGCGGATGGTCGCCTCGGGATCGGACGCAGGGTCGGGAGCGGCTTCGCGATTGTCTCGCCCCATGCCACCCTCTCCGATGCGACCCTGACCGTCACCAACAGCCGCCGGAATGTGCCGCTGGCCTCAACCGACCTGTTCGGCCCCGCCGTCGTGCCCTTCCGGCGTCGCTATGGCGTGGAGGAATACGCGGTCGGGGTGGAGGGCGCGCCTGCGGGCTATGATATCGGCGAGGGCAGCTACGCCATGCGGAGCGGGGCCTTATCAGGTTTTTCCGTCATGGTCGGCAGTGATGCCTATCGCTCCGTGCAGGGCATCGCCGGGGATGCCGACGGCAATCCCCTTGCGCTGGAGAGGGGCCGCGTGGTCCGCTCGGACGGAGAGGGAGAACCGATGGATGTTTTCACGAACCGGACAGGCCGCTTTGTCGCCACCGGGCTGGCACCGGGGCGGCATGTCCTGCAACTGGGCACCGTGCGGGCCGATTTCGAGATTGCGGAGGGCCGCGATGCCTTTACCGATCTCGGCTCCCTGACTCTGGAATAAGGGGGAATGGCATGACGAGACGCCCCTTTGCCGCCGCCGCAACCGCCTTTCTGGCCCTGTTCTCCGCGAACCCGGCGAGCGCCTGCGATCTGGTGCCCGCTGCGGGGCAGACGGCCTCCTATGCCCCGGATGCGGCCTCGCCCCCCGCCGTAACCCTGCGCCTCGACCTGCGCGGAGAGGCCGCCGCCTGCGAGGGCGCAAGCGTCACGATCCTGCCCGTATCGGGGCGTTTCGCGCTGACAGGCCCCGGCGGTGACCTGCCCCTCGATGCCCCCGCCGATCCGCTGGTCCGGCGCAGCGGTGACAGCCTGAGCCTGACCCCCGCCGCGCTGGCCCTGCTGGCCGGGCAACAGCGGATATCGGTGCCGCTGGGCACCCTCGCGGGGGAGCGGTTCGTGGCACCGGGGCTGTACAGCGGCACCTATCGCCTCGTCATCGACGGCACCGTGGCGGGGGAAGCCGGGGTCGGGGCCAATGTCATCGCCGTCGCCCGCTTCGCCCCCGGACAGAACCGCGTCATCACGCTCGATTTCGGCGAGGCGGCGACGGGGGGCATGGTCTCCGGCGATTTTCTCTATCAGGCGAATGCCGCGCTATCGCTGGGTGTGCGTTCCGACAGCGGGGGCAGGCTGAGCCATACCGACGACCCGGCCCTGTCGCCCATCCCCTACACGGCAAGCGTGGACGGGCGCAGCGTGGCCCTCGATGGCGGCGGCACCCTGGCCCTCGCCCCCGGACAGGCCCGCAACGGCATCGGCAGCGCCCGCATTTCCTTCACCATCCCCCGGCTCCCCCCCGCCTGGGCAGGCCGCTACGAAGACCGCGTTACCGTCACCCTGACGGCGCATTGACCGGACAGGCGCATCCTTTGTGTTGCTGTGATGACGGAGCCGGTTGCGAGGAATGACGATGCTGCGGGACGCCGCGTCTCCGCGCCCTATCTTGGCGCTCATGAATGCCACCGATCTTCTGACTCTGACTGACAGGGGCCTCTACTGTCCGCAGGGAGGCTTTCATATCGATCCGCATCTTCCGGCGGAAAAGGCGGTCGTGACCCATGGTCATGCGGATCATTGCCGCCCCGGCTCCGCCGCCCTGCTCGCGACGCCCGAGACTGTCGAAATCGCTCTCACCCGTTATGGCGATGCCGCCTTCGCGGCGACGCAGGGTCTGCCCTATGGCGCGGTGCAGCGCGTCGGCGATGTGGACGTCACCCTCTTTCCCGCCGGGCATGTGCTCGGCTCCGCACAGGTACTGATCGAATACAAGGGTCGCCGCGCCGTCATCTCAGGCGATTACAAGACCCGGCCCGACCGCTCCTGCACCGATTTCGAGCCGGTGCCCTGCGATCTGTTCGTGACCGAGGCCACCTTCGGCCTGCCCGTCTTCCGCCACCCGGAGGGCCGCGCGGAGATCGACAAGCTGCTGCGCTCGCTGGCCACCTTTCCGCAGCGCAGCCATGTCATCGGCGTCTATGCGCTGGGCAAGGCGCAACGCCTGATCGCGGAGTTGCGCGCCGCCGGATATGACGCGCCCATCCATATCCACGGCGCATTGCGGAAACTCTGCGCGCTGTATGAACGCCACGGCATCGCCCTCGGCGAGCTGGTCGATGCCACCGCAAAGGGCGAGCGCGACCGCTTTCGCGGCGGCATCACCCTCGCCCCGCCCTCGGCCATCGCCGACCGCTGGGCGCGCCGCCTGCCCGATGCCCTGACCGGCATGGCCAGCGGCTGGATGAGCGTGCGCCAGCGCATCAAGCAACGCAATGTCGAGTTGCCACTCATCCTCTCCGACCATGCCGACTGGGACGAACTCTGCGAGACTATCCTCGCCACGGGGGCCGAAGATATCCGGGTCACCCATGGCCGCGAGGATGCCCTGTGCCACTGGTGCGCGACGCAAGGCATCCGGGCGCAACCCCTCTCCGTCGCGGGCCTGGGCGAGGAGGAGGACTGATGGTCCCGGCCCCCTTTCTCGGCATCCTCATGCTCGACACCGCGTTTCCGCGCCTCCCCGGCGATGTCGGCAATGCACAGAGCTATCCCCACCCTGTCCGATTTCATGTGGTGGAGGGGGCCGATGTCACCCGCATCGTGCGGGGCCAGCCCCCCGACCCCGCCCTTGTCGCGGGCTTCGTGGCGGGGGCGCGGGCGCTGGAGGCACAGGGGGCGTGGGGGCTTCTCACTTCCTGCGGCTTCCTCGGCCATGTCCAGCAGACGCTGGCGGAGGCGGTTCGCATTCCGGTCATCGCCTCGGCCCTGAGCCTCGGCCCCCTGATCCGCACGGCGACCGGGAATCGGCCCGTCGGCATCGTGACCGCCGATTCCCGCGCCCTGACCCCGGATCTGCTGGCCTCCTGCGGTCTGGACCCTGCGGCGGTGCGTGTCGCGGGGCTGGAAGGGCAGGAGGCGTGGCAACGCCTTATCCTCGCGCCGAAATCCGACCAGGCCGCCACGCTCGACCCCGACGGGATCGGCGCGCTCGTGGAACGGGCCGCGCTCACCCTCGTCGCCGGGACTCCCGAAATCGGATCGATCCTGCTGGAATGTACCAATTTACCGCCGTATGCGGATCGTATCCGCCGGGCCACGAACCTGCCGGTCTTTGACATCCTGCACGCCGCTGCCCTGATACGGCCACACGATTTGTTAACCGTGAGTCCGTCATATCGACCGTTCTAACAACATGAGAGAGAAGCCTATGTCCGTCGCCCGCGTCACCGAAATCACCGCCAGTTCCTCCAAGAGCTTTGACGATGCCGTCAAGAAAGGCATTGGCCGCGCCCACAAGACCCTCAAGAACGTCAAGGGTGCCTGGATCGAGGATCAGAAACTCGAATGCAAGGACGGCAAGGTGACCAAATACATGGTCCGCATGAAAATCACCTTCGTGCTCAACGACTGACGCAACGAGCCTTCCGCGTCGGCGTTCTCGCGCCGACGCACCCCCCATCTCACCGGCCAGTTCGCCAGCCTGTTCGAGCAGGTCGTCGGGTATGGTATGCCGGAAATCGCCGCCCTCCTCCGGCATGGCGACACGGACACCTTCCCCTGCCGCAAGCCCCCGGATGCCCGGTGAATGCGAAGGCAATTGCTTGAAAGAGTTTTTCTCTGCCCCGCACTCGATGCGGGGCCTCCTTATGCTTGGCGTTGACTGCAAATTATAGGTGGTCCCGCATCTGCAAAGCGTCATTTCATGCCGCATTGCGTTCGGGACAGCATGATTTCTTCTTCGGGCGATTGCCCTGCGGTGAATGCGAAGGGCCTTGCCATACACCCCGCGCGCCCTT
>CAKZUT010000025.1 GCA_937922185.1 uncultured Neomegalonema sp. | reverse complement strand
CTTGCAGGAGGTCCCGCATCTGCAAAGCGTCATTTCATGCCGCATTGCGTTCGGGACAGCAGCATTTCTTCTTCGAGCGATTGCCCTGCGTATCGGTACGCGCCGTTGAGTTTGTTATCACCTTCTGTGACCGTAGTGCATTCTGACGGCGTTGGCATGAGGGAGTGTGGAGGCATGTGCTCGACGTTGCTGGTCCGTGATCTGGACCGGGAAACCAAGACAGCCTTGCAGGCGCAGGCGGCGCGGAACGGGCGGTCGATGTCCGCCGAAGCGCGCATCGTGCTGCGTGATGCGCTGATCGTCAGATCCGAGAATGGGTTGAGTGCCGCCGCCCATGCTGACAGGTTCTTTCCACCCGACCTGCGGATTGAGGGCAGCTTGCCCTCTTTCCAGGAATTCCCCGCCGACGCAACAGATTTTGGATGATGTTCGTCCTCGATACCTGTTCGGTGTCGGAGATCGTGAAACCCGTTCGCGATTCCGGTTTCTGGTCTTCGAAGGGTTCAGGTTGCTCGACCCGTGGCGGGGCGGGGGCGCTTAGGCTTTACGGCTTGTAGGGGGCCATGCCCATGCGGGCCAGTTCGTCGGCGCGTTCGTTCTCGGGGTGGCCTGCATGGCCCTTGACCCATTCCCAGGTGACGGTGTGGCGGATGGTGGCTTCGTCGAGGCGCTTCCAGAGTTCCTCGTTCTTCACAGGCTTCTTCGCGGCGGTCTTCCAGCCGTTGCGCTTCCAGTTCCTGATCCATTTGGTCAGACCGTCCTTCACGTAGACGGAATCGGTGACGATGGTGACTTCACTGGGCCGTTCCAGTGTCTCCAGCGCGGAGATGGCGGCCATAAGCTCCATGCGGTTATTGGTCGTCTCTTCCGCTCCGCCCGATAATTCGCGCTCCTTGAGGATGGTTTCGCCCTCGCGGGCAATGAGCAATGCACCCCAGCCGCCGGGGCCGGGATTGCCGCTGCACGCGCCGTCGGTATAGGCGAAAATCTCGGGCATGGGGCGGTCTCCGCTGGCGTCGTTCTGCGCGACGACGTATGCCGTAAGGGACGCACAGGCAAGGGGAGAGACCCGATGGCGACCATGACACTCGACGCGGTTTTCGCGCTGGCGAGCGAGACGCTGCAACGCTTCGGCGCGGATGAGGCGAATGCGGCGGCGGTGGCGCGGACGATCACGGGAGCCGAACGCGACGGCTCGGCGTCGCACGGGCTGTTCCGGTTGCCGGGATACGTGAAATCGCTCAGGAGCGGGCGGGTAAAGGGGGACGCGAAGCCGACCGCGATCCCCATGGCCCCCGGTATCCTGCGCGTGGACGGAGATGAGGGATTCGCACCGCTGGCGCTGGAGGTCATGCGCGATCCGCTGGTCGAGATGACCCGCGCGCAGGGGATCGCGATGTGCGGGGTAATCCGCACACATCATTTCGCGGCGCTGTGGCCGGAAGTGGAGGCGCTGGCCGATGCGGGGCTGGTGGCGATGGCGATGACGCAGGCCATGCCCTATGTCGCGCCCGCAGGCGGCAGGGAAGCACTGTTCGGGACCAATCCGCAGGCTTTCGCGTGGCCGCGCCCCGGCAAGCCGCCGCTGGCCTTCGATCAGGCCGCATCGACTATCGCGCGGGGGGATGTGATGATCCATCGCCGCGATGGCATCCCGGTGCCGCCGGGTGTGGGGATCGACAGGGACGGGAACGACACGACCGATCCCGGCGCGATCCTCGATGGCGGGGTGCAGTTGGCGTTCGGCGGGTACAAGGGGTCGGCCATTGCGCTGATGGTGGAACTGATGGCCTCGTCGCTGATCGGGGAGCGGTTCAGCCATGAGGCCAAGGCGGCCCATAACGGCGACGGTGGCCCGCCCGTCGGCGGCGAATTCGTGCTGGCCATTGATCCGGCGGCGGCCTCGGGGGGCGATAGCTGGGCCGCGCATGGCGACTCGATCCTGACCCGTATCGAACAGATGGATGGCGCGCGTCTGCCCGGTGCCCGCCGTCACGCCAACCGGGCGAAGGGCGGGGACGCGGAGGTATCGGATGCGGTGCTGGAGGAGATTGCGGGGCTGTCCTGACACGCATGGCCGACGCCCGGAGCATCGCCGGATGAAACCGTTCCTTACGGGGCGATGATCGTTCATACTCTTCCCGTTCGGTACAATCGGGGGGTGAGTATGATGTCAGGACGCGAGCGGCGCGAGGCGGAGCCGGAGAATACGTTCGTGATCGGCCTCGCGATGGCGGGGGCGATTTCGGCGGGGGCGTATACGGCGGGGGTGCTGGATACGCTGTTCCGGGCCTTGGCCGAGCATGAGCGGCGGTTTCAGGCAGGGGAGGTCGATCACCGGGTCGTCGTGAAGGCGATGAGCGGGGCATCGGCGGGCAGTATCTGCGCGGCCCTGACGGCGGCGAGCCTCGTGCAGGGCGTGCGGCCCCTCGATATCCATGACCCGTTCCTGCCCGGCCTGCCGATGCTGCATGACCTGTGGGTCGAGCGCATCTGTCTGATGGATGGCCGGGGCGACGGTCTGCTCGGCAGCGGGGATATGGGCGGGGACGATGATCCCGTCATGTCGCTGCTCGATTCCAGCCATATCCGGCGGCAGGCGGAGGATCTGGTCGCCGAGGTGCTGCGCCACCCGAACGGTGAGCCGCTGGGCTATATCGCCGATGAACTCGACCTGTTCCTGACCACCACCAATCTGATGGGCGTGACCTATGAGGTGCGCTTCGGCGGCGAGGATGCCTACGGGCACGGGCATGTCATGTCATCCCATGGAAATGTCGAACATTTCCGGCTGCACGGGGTCGGGTCGGTCGAGATGCGTTCGGACTGGCTGGATCGCTGGTCGGATCGGGGGGTGTCGCTGCATATCCCGGAGGAGACCGGGGTGGCGCTCGATTTCGGCAGGCTGTGGGAGGATGAGCCGCCCAAGCCCTGGGCGCGGCTGGTCCGCAGTGCAGTGGCGAGCGGGGCCTTTCCCGGCGGGCTGGCGTCGCAGCGGCTGAGCGTGAGCTACAGCGAACTCGAAAACCGGGCATGGCCCATCGAGATCGATCCCCATGAAAGACGGCCCACGCCGCGCCTGCCCGCCGGATATGCCGGTCCGGTCGTGACCATCGGCTATGTCGCCGTGGATGGCGGGGTGGCCAATAACGAGCCGTTCGAGCTGGCGCGGTTCTCGATCCGGGAGAAAGATCCGGCGCGGGAAGACTGGGCGCTCGCGTCCAATCCACGCGGGGCGAAGGAGGCGCACCGGGCGGTCATCATGATCGATCCGTTCCCCGAAGGGCCGGAGATGACGCTGGCCAGCGAGGCCGAAGACGAGCCGGGGCGGCGCAATGAGAGCCGGGCGCTGTTCGCCGCGCGTCGCCTGCTGCCCTCGCTCATCAATCAGGCGCGCTTCAAGCTGACGGAACTGCTGAACGCGACGGATACGACGGTTCATTCGCGGTTTCTGGTCGCGCCCTCGCGGGTCTCGCCGGACGGGGTGAAGCTGCGCGGGGCGATGGCGATTGCCAGCGGGTTCGTGGGGGGCTTCGGCGGGTTCTTCAACCGGGTGTTCCGGGACCATGATTATCGCCTCGGCCAGCACAATTGCCGCAGCTTTCTGTGCAAGTATTTCGTACTGGATGCCGGAAATCCGGTGTTTGCGGGCCGCAATGACCTGCTGAGCGGAGCCGGGGCGGGCATGGCGCGCATCCTTCAGGTGCCCGATGCGGCCCTGCCCGATTTCGTGGACGAGGACGGATTGTTCTACCCCCGCCCCTTGCCGAAGGAATGGAGCAAGGCCGAACGGGGCGACCGCTGGCCGGGGCTGAGCCTTGATGATTTCGATGCGGGTCGCAAGGCCGCCGAGGCGCGGATCGCACGGATCAGGACGCCCTTCATGGGCGAGATCGGCGTCACCAACGGCTTCGCGCGATTCGTGGCGGGGTTGCTGTGGGCGGGTCTGCCATGGCTCGGCGGGGGCATCCGCGATGCGCTGTCGGTCAATCTGGAGAACCGGATCAAGGGTGAGCTGGTCGCGCGCAATCAGCTCCTGGCCTCGCGGTATTTTGACGATCCGCGCGACCGGGCGCTCTATGCCGCGATTGTCCGCAATGGCGGGCAGCGGGCGACGATGGCGGAACTGGCCGCGCAATCGACGATCTTCGTGCCCGACAGGGACGATCCGATGCGGACGCTGACGCTGGACGAGGCCGATGTGCGCGAGCGGGTGGCGGCGGGGCAGGTGCGGCTGCGCTCGAAAGGGCCGCGATGGCGGCTGGTGTGAGGGCAAGCGCGCCGGTCACCCCGCCGCGCGGCGGGTATTGAGCCAGTTGCCGAGGAAGATCAGCAAGCCCCCCACGAGGACGTTCCAGGCCAGCGGCTCGTTATAGAAGGCCATGCCGACAAGGGCGATGAGGGGCAGGCGGAAGAAATCCATCGGAACGACGACCGTGGCATCACCGTAGCGGAAAGCCTGCGTCAGGCAGAAATGGGCGGCAAGGCCCCCGACACTCAGGGCCAGCACCCACAGGGCCGTCGTGCTGTCGGGCGGGATCGTCGGCAGGGCACCGGCGACGAGCAGGCCCATCGGTGCCTGCATCAGCGTCAGCCAGAACAGAATGCACAGGGTCGATTCGGTGCCGGTCAGCTTCTTCGTCGCGATCATGTTCACGGCGAATCCCAGCGCACAGAGCAGGCCCCAGACCTGACCCTCGCCGAACTCCGCCGCGAAATTCGCGCCGAAGACCCCGACCACCAACAGGACGCCGATGAAGCTGATCGCGATGGCCCCGAGGCCCAGCGCCGAGAAACGCTCGCCCAGCAGCAGCGGCGCGACGAGGGCGACCCAGATCGGCGATGTGAACTCGAAGGCGAAAAGTTGCGCCAGCGGGATCAGCGTGACGGCATAGTACCAGCCGTACTGACCGAAGAAATGGCCCATATTGCGGATGAGATGCAGCCCCGGACGCCGGGTCCGCACCTGTGCGAATCCCCCGATGGAGAACGCCAGCGCCACGGCGATGATGAGAAAGCCGATCAGGCTGCGCCAGACCAGCAATTCCGCCGTTCCCAGCACACGCCCCGCCTCGCGGCCCGAAACGGCCATGGTGGTGAAGGACAGCAAGGCACCGCTCATCCAGAGGGCAGCGCGGGGGAGAGAGGGGGCGGGGGCGGATGTCATGCCGCCCTCTTGCGATGCCGGGCGGGCCTTTGCAAGGGAATGCCTTCGGCAGAACGATGTGCGTATTTGCCGGTGCCGTGTTTTTCCCGCTTGCAATTAACCATCGGAGGGGGATATCACCCCTTTCACAGACGGTCCGGTATGCGGGCGTAGCTCAGGGGTAGAGCATCACCTTGCCAAGGTGAGGGTCGGGCGTTCGAATCGCCTCGCCCGCTCCAGACCGTTTCTGTTGGAAGGCAGATGTCTTCACCCTCTCCCTTTCAGAAACGACCGGTACGTCCGAGGCCCGCAAGTCTCGAAAGGCTGTGCCGATATGGGCGCGGTGTCTCCGGTCCCGGAGTTTATCACCCTGCACGTCGTGAGCGATCCTGTACGGCCCGGATCAGAAGCCAGAAATCGCGCCCGATGCCGTCAGAAAAGCGCCGCTGAGCAAGGCGATCAGGGAAGATGGGGTCCATTGGGTCATCCGCCGTGAGTGTCGCAAATCCTGCCAGCGGGGGATGAATTTCAGGTGAGGAATGACGATGGTGGCCGTCGTGTGATTGCATCCCTTTGAAATCCGCGCGCATCCCTTTACATGGGGGGCAGAGCAGGTGTGATGCGGCAGTTTCGAGGGGCAGGCGGATGGAGAGCGGTGCGGTGTTGCCGGTGATGGCGCTGGTTCCGTTTATCGGGGCCTTGTTGCCGGCGCTGATGATCCGGGCAGGGCGCAATGCCTGTGCGCTGACGACCGGAGCGGTGACGCTGCTGGCCTTTGTGATGCTGATGACCATGGCGCCGGCGGTCTTCCGGGGCGAGGTGTTGCAGGCGGAGTTGAGCTGGCTGCCCGCGCTGGGCCTGTCGGCGAGTTTCTTTCTCGACGGCCTTGGCTTCCTGTTCGCGGGGATGATCCTCGGGGTCGGGTTGCTCATCATCCTCTATGCGCGGTTCTACCTGTCGGGTGATGACCCGATGGGGCAATTCTATACGTATCTGCTGCTGTTTCAGGGCGCGATGCTGGGGATCGTGATATCGGACAATATCCTGTTATTGCTGGTATTCTGGGAACTCACCTCGCTCTCTTCCTTCCTGCTGATCGGATACTGGAAGCACCTGCCCGAAGGGCGTCAGGGCGCGCGGATGGCGCTGGCCGTGACGGGGGCGGGGGGCCTCGCGATGATCGCGGGGATGCTGATCCTCGGAGATATCGCGGGCAGTTATAACCTGACCGATATCCTGCAACAGGGCGAGGCGATCCGGGCGTCCGAATGGTATTTTCCCGCGCTGATCCTGATCCTGCTGGGCGCTTTCACCAAATCGGCGCAGTTCCCCTTCCATTTCTGGCTGCCCCACGCGATGGCGGCCCCGACGCCGGTATCCGCCTATCTGCATTCGGCAACGATGGTAAAGGCGGGGGTCTTCCTGCTGGCGCGGATGTGGCCGGTGCTGGCGGGGACGCCGGAATGGTTCTACATCGTGGCCACCACGGGCCTGATAACGATGGTGCTGGGCGCGTTCATCGCGCTGTTCAAGGATGACCTCAAGGCACTGCTTGCCTTTTCGACGGTCTCGCATCTCGGATTGCTGACGCTGTTGCTGGGGCTGGGCACGAAATTCGGGGTCGTGGCGGCGATCTTCCACATCATCAATCACCTGACCTTCAAGGCCGCGCTGTTCATGAGCGCGGGCATCGTGGACCACGAGACCCATACGCGCGATATCAAGCGGCTGGGGGGCCTTCGGAAACTGATGCCGGTGACGGCGGTGATCGCCTGTCTCGCCGCGCTGTCGATGGCGGGGATACCGCTGTTCAACGGGTTCCTGTCGAAGGAGATGATGCTGGAAGCCGCTGCCCGCACCGAATGGTATGAGAATCCGCTGATCGTGCCGGTGCTGGCGACTGTCGGGGCGCTGTTGTCGGTGGCGTATTCCTTCCGGTTCATCGTGCATACGTTCTTTGGCCCCGTGCGCGACGATTATCCGGCAAAGCCGCATGATCCGTCGTTCGGGATGTGGGCCGCGCCCGCCTTTCTGGTGTTTCTGGTCATCCTGATCGGTGTGTTCCCGAAGGTCGTCGCGCCGCTGGTGGCCGTGGCCTCGGATGCGGCTTTCGGAGGCGGGAAGGCCCCGTATTATTCGCTCAAGATATGGCACGGCTTCACGCCCGCGCTGTATATGTCGGTGGCGGCGGTGGTCGGGGGGCTTGTCCTGCTGGCGCTGCACCGGCCCCTCGACTGGCTGTGGAACGCCATACCCCGGCCTGAAGCCAAGGCGATCTTCGAGTGGCTGCTGGACCGGATCGTGCGGGCCTGTCGCCGGGTTGCCGAACTGACCCATGACGGGGCGATCAGCCGGTATCTGGCGATCTTCGCGGCCTCGACTGTGGCGCTGGGTGCCCTTGCCTGGTCGGGCGGCGGGATGCCGATGGCGACGCGCGATCTGCTGCCGGTCACGCCGGTCGCGATCATGGGCTGGGTCTTGCTGGTGACGGCCACGCTCTATCTGCTGACGATCCATCATAACCGATTCCGGGCGCTGGTCGTCATCAGCATCGTGGGGCTGATGGTTTCGGGCGGGTTCGTCTATCTCTCCGCGCCGGATCTGGCCCTGACGCAGATTTCGGTGGAGACCGTCACGATCCTGCTGCTGCTGCTGGCGCTGCACTTCCTGCCCAAGGACACGCCGCGCGAGAGCACGATGCCGGTGCGGCTGCGCGACGGAGCGATCGCCGTCGCGTCGGGGGGTACCGTGGCGGCGCTGGCCTATGCGTTCATGCTGCGCGACGTGAGCGTGATTTCCGATTTCCACCTCGCCAATTCCTACAAGGGCGGCGGGGGGACCAATGTGGTCAATGTCATCCTCGTGGATTTCCGGGGCTATGACACCTATGGCGAGATCATCGTGCTGGGGATCGCGGGGCTGACGATCTATGCGGTGATGGATGCGCTGCTGAACGGGGCGGCCTCGCGCCGGTTGCGGAATTTCGAGTTCGCGCCGGATCGCTCGAAGGACCGTCATCCGCTGATGATGGTCGTGGCCACGCGCTTCCTGTTGCCGATCACGGCGATGGTCGGCGTCTATATGTTCCTGCGCGGGCATAACCAGCCGGGGGGCGGGTTCGTGGCCGGGCTGATCGTCTCCATCGGCCTGCTGATGCAATACATGGCCTCCGGCTTTGCCTGGGCGCAGCAACGCCAGAAGATCGGCTATCATTCGATGATCGGCCTCGGGGTGGTGATCGCGGGGCTGACCGGAGCCGGAGCATGGCTGGCCGGACGGCCTTTCCTGACCAGCGATTTCGGCTATGTGAACCTGCCGCCCATCGAGGAATTCGAGCTGGCGACCGCCGCCCTGTTCGATCTGGGGGTCTTCCTCGCCGTGCTGGGGGCCGTGATGCTGACGCTCTACAGCCTGTCACGGATCGCGCGCTATGCGGGATCGACGGTCAATCCCGAGGCGATGGATTACGATCCGTCGCGCAGGCGGGCGCGAACCCCGAAGGAGGCGCTCTGATGGAAATGCTGGTCGCAAGCGCCGTGGGCGTGCTGACGGCGGGAGGGGTGTATCTGATGCTGCGGCTCAGGGCCTTTCCCGTGATTCTGGGGCTGGCGCTGCTGTCCTATGCGGTGAACGTGTTCCTGTTTTCCTCCGGGCGGCTGGCCGTGGGCCTGCCCCCGGTGCTGAACAAATATGCGGAGACCGCGTATTCCGACCCGCTGCCGCAGGCGCTGGTGCTGACGGCGATCGTGATTTCCTTCGGGATGACCGCCGTGCTGGTGATGATCGCGCTGGGGTCGTTTCTGGAATCGGCGGAGGACGAGGTGAATATCGATCCCAATCGCCCCGAGGTGGACGAGGATGAGGACGCCCCGCAGGCGACGGGTGCGCCATGAACCACTGGATTATTGCTCCGGTCATCCTGCCCGCCCTGCTCGCGCCGGTGATCGCATGGGTGATGCGCTTCGATATCGTGCTGGCGCGAACGATGTCGCTGGCCGGGACGGTCGCGGTGGTGGCGATTTCGCTGGGCCTGTTCGCGGGCGCCGCCGACGGGGGGGTCGAGGTCTACAAGCTCGGCAACTGGGAGCCGCCTTTCGGGATTTCGCTGGTGCTCGACCGGCTGTCGGCGATGATGCTGTTGCTGACCGCTGTGCTGGCGCTGCTGGTGCTGATGCATGTGATCGCGACGGGATGGGACCGCAGGGGCCAGCATTTCCATGCCCTGTTCCAGTTCCAGCTCATGGGCATCTGCGGCGCGTTCCTGACCGGGGATGCGTTCAATCTGTTCGTGTTCTTCGAGGTGCTGCTGATCGCTTCCTATGGGCTGATGCTGCATGGCGGGGGCCGGATGCGCCTGAAGGCCGGGCTGCAATACGTGGTGATGAATCTGGCGGGATCGACGCTGTTCCTGTTCGCGCTCGGCACACTCTATGCGACGACGGGGACGCTCAATATCGCCGATCTGGGCATCCGGGTGCGCGAGATCGCGGTGGAGGACGCCGCGCTGGTGCGGGTGGCCGCCATGCTGCTGATGATCGTGTTCGCGATCAAGGCGGCGATCTTTCCGGTGCAGTTCTGGCTGCCGGGAACCTATTCCAACGCTCCCGCGCCGGTGGCGGCCCTGTTCGCGATCATGACCAAGGTGGGGGCCTATGCGATCCTGCGGGTCTATACCGTGGGCTTCGGGCCGGATGTGGCGGCGACCGGAGAGATGCCGGGGGTCTGGCTGTTCTGGGGCGGGCTGGTGACGACTGCCGTGGGGGCCATCGGGGTGCTGGGGGCGCGGCGGTTGATGCTGTTGCTGTCCTTCGCGGTGGTCGGGTCGATGGGGACGTTGATGCTGGCGGTATCGGCCTTCACGCCCGAATCGGCGCTGGCGGCGATGTATTACCTGCTGCACTCGACCTTTGCCGCCGCCGCGCTGTTCCTGATCGCGGATCTGGTGGTGACGCGCAGGCCCGGCGGAGACGTGCTGCGCCCGTATCCGCCCATCGTGCAGAACGGGCTGTTCGCCGCGCTGTTCTTCGCCGCCGCGATCGGGATGGCGGGGATGCCGCCCCTGAGCGGGTTCCTCGGCAAGCTGCTGGTGCTCGATACGGTGCGCGACATGCCCTATGCGATGTGGGCCTGGGGGGTGATCCTCGTCGGATCGCTGCTGACCATCGTGGGGTTCGTGCGGGCAGGGAGTTCGCTGTTCTGGAAGCCGACTGCGCTGCCTGTGCCCGAAGGCGACGGGATGCCGACGGCGGATGCCCATGGCCCGGTGGGGGCGCTGGCGCTGACCCCGGCGGTCGCGGCGCTGGGGATGCTGGTCCTGCTCGCGGCCTTCGCCAATCCGGTATCGGGCTATCTGGAGGCGACCGCCGCGCAATTGTTCAGCCCCGATGCCTATCTCGCGACGATTGCCGACCCGGCGACGGGCAAGGGAGAGTGATCCGATGCTGAGACGCCTTTTCCCCCATCCGATGCTGAGCCTGACGCTGCTGCTGATCTGGTTCGGGCTGGTCAATGCGGTGACGGTCGGGCATCTGCTGCTCGGCGGGTTTCTGGCTATCGTGCTGCCCTTCATCACCGCGCCGTACTGGCCCGAACGCCCCAAGCTGCAAAGCCCGTGGAAGATGGCGACCTATGTGCTGATGGTCATCTGGGATATCGTCCTGGCCAATATCGAGGTGGCGAGGGTCATCCTGTTCGTCAAACCCGAGGATATCCGTTCGCATTGGGTGGATATCCCCATCGATCTGGAATCGCCGGAGGCGATCACCATGCTGGCGGGCACGATCACGATGACCCCCGGCACGATCTCGGCCATGCTGTCGGCGGATGCGAGCAATATCCTCGTGCATTGCCTGCATACGGACGACCCCGATGCGGTGCGCGACGAGATCAAGAGCCGCTACGAGACCCGGTTGAAGGAGATTTTCCCATGCTGACGGTGGCGCTGATCTTCGCGTTCTTCTGCTTCGGGCTGGGCCTGCTCGTGACGCTGTGGCGGATCGTGAAGGGGCCGGGGAGTGCGGATCGCATCCTCGCGCTCGATACGATGGTCATCAATGTGATCGCGATGATCCTGCTCTATGGCATCTGGAAGGGCAGTCATGTGTATTTCGAGGCCGCGCTGCTGATCGCGCTGGTCGGGTTCGTCTCGACGGTGGCCTATTGCCGGTTCATCCTGCGGGGGGACATCATCGAATGACACGTTTTCAATGTCATTCCCGCGCAGGCGGGACTCGGGTCGGGCGGCGAGAGATTCCCGCGTGCGCGGGAATGACAAGGAGGGACAGGGCATGACCTTCCTCGCGGAACTCATCGTCTCGGTCTTCCTGATCGGGGGCAGCGTGTTCGCGCTGGTCGGCTCGCTGGGGCTGGTGCGGCTGCATGACACGATGCAGCGGATGCATGCGCCGACCAAGGCCACGACGCTGGGGGTCGGCGGCGTGCTGATCGCGTCGATGCTGTATTTCCTGCTGGTGAAGGGGGATTTCTCGTTCCGGGAAATCCTGATCGTCCTGTTCCTGCTGCTGACCGCGCCCATCTCGGCCAATTTCATCGCGAAGGTGCATATCATCGCGGATGAAACGGAGGACAATCTGCCCCCCGCATCGGGGGAGCATGGCTGGGCGGTCTATGATGAGCCGCCGGCGTCGTAGGAAAAACCTGCCCTGACCTGTCTCAGCGCCGGCTGAGGGTGGCGATGTATTCGGCGAGCCAGGGATCATCGAGGCCGAGCTGGTAGGCCCTGGCGAGATCGTTGCGCGCCTGTTCCTCTCGCCCGTCATCATGGAGGATGCGGCCCCGGCGATACCATGCGAAGGAATAGGCCGGGTCGATCTCGATGGCGCGGGTCAGATCCTGATAGGCGGCGTTCAGATCGCCGTTTGCCTGCTGCGCCCTGGAGCGGCTGACATAGGCTTCGGCATCCTCGGGGGCGAGGGCGACGACACGGTTGAGATCACTGATGGCCGAGGCAGGATCGTTCAGGCGCATATAGGCGATGGCCCGGTTGAACCATGCATTGGCGTCTTCCGGGTCGATCCGAATGGCCTGACCGTAAGCCTGTGCCGCCTCCCGGTTGCGCGACAACTGAATCAGGGCTGCGCCCTTGCCGATCATGGATTGCGTGTCATTGGGTTGCAGCGACAGGGCGCGGTCATAATCCTGCACGGCCTGTGCGGGGTTGCCCATCCGCACATAGGTATTGGCGCGGTTGGCATAGATCGTGGGCAGGCGGGGATCGCGCGCGGCGGCGAGGCCGTAATCGCGCAGGGCCAGCGAATATTGCTCGCGCTCGAAGAAGGCGACGCCCCGGTTGAGGAAGGCCCGTGCCTCCTGCATCGGTGTCATCCTGCCGCTTTTGATCGCGGCGGTGCAATGCACGATGAGCTGGTCGATGGTCGCGTTCTCGGCCTGACATTGCTCGATATGCGTCGATACCTGAGCTGACGCCGCGCCGGACCCGAGGGCGAAGACCGCCGCTGCAATCCAAGTTCTCATGACAACACACTCCCGAACGGTCAACTCAGTCTCGCCTGGCCCTTTATTATCACCGCCATGGCGGAATTACGACCATGCAGTGCAAAGCCGGGCGGGGGAATACACAGGTTCCGGCATCCCTGTCACATCCCTGTCATGGCAATCACTCCCGCTCAGGATGACCCGACCGGATCGGGAGTGGCTCTGTGCCGCTGCCCGTCGCCCGGATGCGAGACGCGGAGACGGGGGAGGTGTTTCAGGGAGCGACTGGCCTATGACGTCTGCGGGCGCGGAAGCAGCGCGCGGTTGACAGGATGGAAATTTTCCGTTCTGTATGTTCATGTTTTGTTTTTATCGGAGACGACATGGACTGGACCCTCGCGATCAACCTGAACCGGATGGCGCTGCTGCGTATTCTGGGGGCTGTGGCGGTGATGATCGGGGGCGGCGGTATGGCCGGGACCGTTCCGCGTCATGTGCATCGGGCCGTGGCGGCGGTTCTGCGTCCGGCGGAGGCGGCAACGCGGCGTCTGATCGCCGTGGTGATGCTGAAGACGGATGCGGCGACCCCCGTGCCGGTCGGGGCGAGACGGTCCCGCGCGGGTAAATCCGTGCCCCGGAAAAAAGGACAGCGCACAGGGGTATCCGCCTTCAGGCTGTTCGATCCGCGCATTGATGTCGATCCGAAACGCAAGAGTGCCCCCGGATGCGGGCCGCGCCTGCGCTTTCTCGACGGGGTGGATGAGCGCGATGCCACGGGCGGCGGGCGACCCCGGCACCCGCAGCCGGATGATCCGGTATCCGACCGGCGGCTTCGTGACCGGATGAAGGCCCTGACCGGGGCGCTCAATGATCTGGACGCGCAGGCCCGGCGGCTGGCACGCGCGACGGCGCGGATGACGCGCAGGATACGGCCCATGCGTCCGGGCCGCGCGCCCGGTCAGTCCGTGCGCGGAAAGCGCGAGATCGACGCCATACTCTACGAATGCGCCTGTCTGGCGGAAATGGCCTATGGCGACGCCCGGAAAATCGACACTTCCTGACCACCCCCGACAATCGGGCCTCATATGCCTGTCGTCCCCTTCGGACGGGAGGGGGGTCGGCCTGCCCGCATGGCGGGCGGTGCAATCGGCGCTTGCGGGCCGACGGGAGGACGGGGCAAGGTCGGGGCTGACCTTCCCGCCGGACCGATAACCCATGCCCGTCTTTCCCGATATCGGCCTGCGCCGCGCCGCCGGGTCCAGCGACCGCGATAACCGGGCCGGGGCGATGTGGATGGTCGCCTCCTGCATCGCGGCTACGGCCATGAGCGTGGCCGTGCGGATGCTGGGCGATACGATGCCCGCCGTGCAGATGGCCTTTCTGCGCTCGGCCTTCGGGATCGTGCTGCTGGCCCCCGTCTTCCTGCGCGCGGCGGCACGGCACGAGAAGATGCCGGTGCGCTTTACCCGGCCCTGGCTGCATCTGATCCGGGGCCTGCTGTTCGCGCTGGCGACCACGAGCGGGTTCTATGCGCTGTCTCATCTGCCGCTGGCCACGGCGACGACGCTGTTTTTCCTCGCTCCGGTCTTCGCGACGGTCTTTGCCGCCCTGTTCGCGGGGGAGGCGGTCGGGCCGAGACGCTGGGGCGCGGTGGGGGCGGCATTTCTGGGCGCGCTCATCATCCTGCGCCCCGGTATCGTGCCGCTCGATCCGGCGACGGTGCTGGCAGTGTGCAGCGCGCTGCTGTTCGCGCTGGCCCTGCTCATCACGAGGCCGGTCTCGCAGGCGGACGGGGCGGCGAGCATCATGCTGTCCTCCGCCGTGGTGGCCTCGGTGGCGCTGGTGATCCCGGCGCTGGCCACATGGGTGCCCGTGCCGGTGGCGGCATGGGGTCTGGTGGCCTTGCTGGTGCTGGCCTCCTCGGGGCGGATGATCGCGGATGTGCGGTCGTATTCGCTGGCCGATGCGGGGTTTCTGGCGCCCTTCGCCTTCCTGCGCCTGCTGTTCATCGCCGCCGCCGGGTGGATCTTTTTCCGCGAGGGGATCGACGGGCCGACGCTGGCCGGGGCGGCGGTGATCGTGGGGGCGAGCGTCTTTATCGCATGGCGCGAGGCGCGGCTGCGGCGACGGTAACCGAAGCGCAATGCAATTCGGCGATTTTGCTATTGCAACGCGCGCTTCGAGTTTCTAAGTGCGCCCGGTACGCGCGTCGATCCCGACGCATGGTTGACATCTGCTGGTTGGGGAGGGTCGCGCCCATGGCGACGCAACACCTCTTCCAATCGGGGATGGACCTGGAGACAGGCCCCGCCCGAACGGAAGAATTCACGAGCCACGACAACGTGGTGACGCTGGAAAATCGTCTGCTGGACGATAACCGCGACGATCATTTCATCCGCCGCGAGGGCAAGGTCTATGCCGGAACGCATCTCATCATCGAGGTGATCGGCGGCACGGGGCTGGATTGCATCGAGACGGTGGAGGCGGCCTTTCGCCGATGCGTGGCGGCCTGCGAGGCCACCTTGCTGCATATCCACCTGCACAAGTTTCAGCCGCAGGGCGTAAGCGGGGTGGCCGTGCTGGCCGAGAGCCATATCAGCGTGCATACGTGGCCCGAGGCGGGCTATGGCGCGTTCGACGTGTTCATGTGCGGCGACGCGCAGCCCTGGAAGGCCGTTGAAATCCTGCGCGAAGCCTTCAATGCGGAGGAGGTCCGCACGAAGGAGCTGCTGCGCGGCGACGGGATCGTCTGAGGTGGGCATACCGGGAGCCGGGGGCTGGACCGTCGAGACGCTGCACGATGAATACGCGCAGGCATTGCGCGAGGACCGGGTGCTCTATGACAGCGAGACCGACCATCAGCGGCTGCGCGTCTTCGAGAATGCGAAATTCGGGCGCGTCCTGACCCTCGACGGGGTGGTGCAGACCACCGAGGGCGACGAGTTCATGTATCACGAGATGCTGGCCCATGTGCCGATCCTCGCCCATGGCGCGGCCCGGCGGGTGCTGATCGTCGGCGGGGGCGACGGCGGCATGGCGCGGGAAGTCCTGCGCCACGAATCGGTCGAGCATTGCACGATGGTCGAGATCGATGCGGGGGTGGTGGATTTCTCGAAGGAATACCTGCCCGCCCTGTCGAACGGTGTCTTCGATGACCCGCGCCTTGATCTGGTCATTGCGGACGGTGCGGCCTTCATGGCGGAGCGGCATCAGCCCTTCGATGTCATCATCGTGGATTCGACCGATCCTATCGGGCCGGGGGAGGTGCTGTTCACCGACAGCTTCTATGGCCATGCCTCGCGGCTGCTGACCCCGGACGGCATCCTCGTCACGCAGAACGGCGTGCCCTTCATGCAGCCGGACGAGTTGCGCGGGACGATGCGGGCGTTCAAAACGCTGTTTCCCGACCGGGGATGCTATCTGACCCATGTGCCGAGCTATGCGGGCGGGCCGATGGCGCTGGGCTGGGGAGCCATGTCGGACAAGGCGCGAAAGGTCAGCGCGGAGGTGCTGGCGGAGCGGTTCGCGGCGGCGAGGCTGACCACGCGCTATTATACGCCCGAGGTTCACAGGGCCGCCTTCGCCCTGCCCGCCTATGTCGCCGCCCTGCTGGAATAGCACCGTCCGCCGGGACTGTCGCGACCGGTCGATCCCGGCTTTCGCACGGGCGCGTTATCCTGTACATCTCCTCGCCGCGACAACGGGACGGGGAGGGGCACATGCGCTGTCCATTTTGCGGGGACACCAGCAGCCAGGTGAAGGATTCCCGCCCTGCGGAGGATCACAGTGCGATCCGGCGACGACGCTTCTGTCCCGATTGCGGCGCGCGGTTCACGACCTTCGAGCGGGTGCAGTTGCGTGAGCTGACCGTTCTCAAGAAAAGCGGGCGGCGGGTGCCCTTCGAGCGGGAAAAGCTGGCCCATTCGATCCATGTGGCGACCCGCAAGCGCACCATCGAGCCGGAGCGCATCGAACGGATGGTCTCGGCCATTGTCCGTCAGCTTGAATCGCAGGGCGAGACGGAAATTGCCTCCGACCGGATCGGGGAGACGGTGATGCGCGCCCTCGCGGGGGTCGATACGGTGGCCTATGTGCGCTTTGCCAGCGTCTACCGCAACTTCTCCGAAGCCAGCGATTTCGAGACTTTCGTACAGGAGTTGCGGCCCCCGCCGGGGGAGCCGGACGTGGTGGATGACGCCTGACGCGGGCATGGCCATGGCCCTTGCGCTGGCCCGCCGGGGGCTGGGGCGCACGGGCACGAATCCCTCGGTGGGCTGCGTCATCGTGCGGGACGGGCGGGTGCTGGGCCGGGGGCGCACGGCGGAAGGGGGCAGGCCCCATGCGGAGACGCAGGCGCTGGCAGATGCGGCGCGGCGGTACGGGCCGCAGGCCCTGCGCGGGGCGACGGCCTGTGTCACGCTGGAACCCTGCGCCCATCATGGCGGCACCCCCCCCTGCGCGAGCGCGCTGATCGAAGCGGGAATTGTCCGCATCATCGCGCCGTTTTCCGACCCTGACCCCCGTGTTGCCGGGAAGGGCTTTTCCATGCTGCGCGACGCGGGAATCGAGGTGGTGATCGGCCCCGGCGAGCGGGAGGCCCGCGCGCTTCTGGCCCCTTACTTGCGGATGCGGGCCACGGGTCGCCCGACGGTGACCCTGAAACTCGCCGGTACCCTCGACGGAAAGATCGCGACCCGCAGCGGCGAATCACAATGGATCACGGGGGGCCAGGCCCGCCGCCGCACGCATCTGCTGCGAGCGCAATCGGATGCGATCCTCGTGGGTATCGGCACGGTGCTGGCCGATGATCCCGGCCTCGATGTGCGCCTGCCGGGGATGGCGGAGGCCAGCCCTGCCCCCATCATCGCCGACCGCGCCTTGCGAACGCCGCCGACCGCAAGGCTGCTGGCCCATGGCAACGCCCTGATCGTCGGGGATGCCGACGCTCATCCGGGCCGCGCCGACGCCCTGCGCGCCGCCGGGGCGACCGTGGCGCGGGCATCACCGGATACCACCGCCACCGCGCTTCTCGCCATCGCCGCGACCCATGGCCATGCTTCGGTCTTCTGCGAAGGGGGCGCGACCCTCGCCGCCGCGCTAATCCGGGAGGATCGTGTGGATCGTCTCATATGGTTCACGGCGGGCACGGCCCTGGGCCATGACGCGCGGAGTGCGCTCGATACTATGGGCATCGACCATCTTGCGGATGCGCCCCGTTTCCGGCAGGTCTCGGTGCAGGCCACTGGCCCGGATACGATGAGCGTATGGGAGCGCCCGGCAAACTGAACACAGCGGAGACAGCGGCGATGGACGACACTGCCGGACACCCGGATGATCCCCTCGGAAAGAAGGACGCCTCCCCGCCTTACGGGACGGGCGCGTGCGGGGGCAGAATGGCATGATCGCAGCCTTTCCCGACGCCGCAGCATCCTGCGGAAAGGCGCATCCCGGTAAACACCAGCGCGACCACCGGAACCCGTGGAAAACCTGTGCGGCGATCATCCTGTCGGGTAAATCCACAGTGAATGCGTCACATAAGCGATCTCTCGACACGGACCTTTCTCTGGCCTAACTCTGCATGACCCCAAGAGGAGACCCCCTGATGTTCACCGGCATCGTCACCGATATCGGCACCGTCCGCAGCGTGGAGGCGCGCGGGGATACGCGGTTCGTGATCGGCTGTGCCTATGACACGACGAGGATCGCGACCGGGGCCTCCATCGCCTGTGCCGGGTGCTGCCTGACCGTGACGGACAAGGGGCGCGACGGGACGGGCGACTGGTTTGCCGTCGATGCCTCCGCCGAGACCCTGTCCCTGACGACGGCACGGCACTGGCGCGAGGGAACGCGGCTGAACCTGGAACGGGCATTGAAAGTGGGCGACGAGCTGGGCGGACATATCGTCAGCGGGCATGTGGACGGGACAGCGCGCACCGTCTCGGCCACGCCCGAAGGCGATTCCCTGCGCCTCGTCTTCGCCGCCCCCGATGCTCTGGCGAAATTCATCGCGCCCAAAGGCTCGGTCACGCTGGACGGGGCCTCGCTGACCGTCAATGCGGTGGAGGGCGCGCAGTTCGGCGTGAACATCATTCCCCATACTCAGGCCGAGACGACGCTGGGCGCGCTGACCCCCGGCACGGCGGTAAACCTTGAAATCGATGTGCTTGCACGATACGTGGCACGGCTGGATGAAGCACGGGCCGAACGGCAGGAGAGCTAGGAAATGCTTGAGTCAAAACGGGTTCTGGTGGTGGTGGCCCCCTTCTATCGCGATATCGCCGATATGCTGACGCAGGGATGTGTGGACCGGCTGGTCGAGGCGGGGGTCGAGGCGACCGTGACCGAAGTGCCCGGTGCGCTGGAACTGCCCATCGCGATCCGCATCGCGGATGAGATGGAAGGCTATGACGGCTATGTCGCGCTAGGCTGCGTGATCCGGGGCGAGACCTCGCATTACGAAACGGTCTCGAACGAAAGCGCGCGTGGCCTGATGGAACTGGGGATCGGGGCCGGGCTGGCCATTGGCAATGGCATCGTGACGGTCGAGAATATGGAACAGGCGCAGGTGCGCGCCGATCCGATGCGAAAAAACAAGGGGGCCGGGGCCGCCGACGCCTGTATCGCGCTGATGGGCATGATCGGGGGCGACAGCGCCCGCGCCGACCGCCCCGATACATTCCTGCCCGATTCCGAGCATATCCAGATGGCCGATGACGGGACCGATATCCGCCATGTCTGACGAGACCGCGCAGGCCGAAGCGGGCAGTGACGCGCCGCGACGGCAGGATGTCTCGCGACGGGCGCGCTCGGTCGCGCGGCTGAACGGGGTGCAGGCCCTCTATCAGATGGAGATGACCGGCGCGGCATGGCGCAGTATCGCCTCGGAATTTCAGACCCATCGCGCGGTGCAGGAAATCGATGACGAGGAAATCGCCCGCGCCGACCGCAAGCATTTCCGCAAGGTGCTGGAGGGGGCCGTCGAACAGCAGACCCGGATTGACCGCACCGTGGACGGGGTGCTGAAATCGGACTGGCCGCTGAAACGGATCGACCCGACGTTGCGCGCGCTGTTCCGGGCGGCGGGGTCGGAATTTCTCACCATGCCGAAGGTGCCGCCCAAGGTGGTCATCAACGAGTATATCGAGATCGCGAAAGCCTTTTTCGAGGGCGAGGAAGCGCGCTTCGCCAACGGCGTTCTCGATGCGATGGCCCGTGAGTTGCGGCCCGTCGCTGCCCCTGAGCCGTCCGTTCCCGAATGACGGACGCCGCCGCGCCCCCGGATCGCAGGCGGGCCGTTCGCAATGTGGCGGTGCTGGCGACCATGAGCGCGGTGCAGGGCGCGCAGATGCCTGTCTATATCGTGCTGGGCGGCCTGTCCGGGGCGATTCTCGCCGATGACAGGAGCCTCGCGACCCTGCCCATTGCCTGTCAGATGCTGACCGGGATGCTGACCGCCGTGCCGATGTCGCTGTTCATGGGCCGATACGGGCGCAAGGCGGGGTTCTGGCTTGGGGGTGGTCTGGCGAGTCTGGCCGGTATCTTCGCGGCGCTCGCCATGCTGCGCGGTGAGTTCTGGCTGCTGTGCTTCGGCTATATGTTCGCGGGGGTCTATCAATCGACTCAGGGGTATTTTCGCTTTGCCGCCACCGATACCGCACCGGAGGATTTCAAGCCCCGTGCAATCTCGCTGGTGCTTGCCGGGGGTCTCGTCGCCGCCCTGCTGAGCGCGGAGATCGTGGCGCGGACAGAGGGGGTGTTCTCCGCCGTGCCCTTCGTGGGGGCCTATCTGTTTCTCGTGGTGCCGAACGTGCTGGGCATGGTGCTGACCTGCTTTCTCGATATTCCGAACCCCTCGCGGACCCGGCAACGGACCCCCTCGCGGCCATGGCGGGATATCCTCGCGGATCGTAATATTCCCGTCGCCATGCTCTGCGCGATGTTCGTCTATGGGACGATGACTCTGACAATGACCTCCACGCCGCTGGCCATGGTCGCCTGCGGCTTCGGGACGCCGGACGCGGCGGATGTGGTCAAATGGCATGTGGTGGCGATGTTCGCGCCGAGCTTCTTCACCGGCTCGATCATCGCGTGGGTGGGCGCGCGGCCCGTGATCGCCATGGGATTGCTGATGCTGCTCGGCTGTTGCGGGGTGGCGCTGAGCGGGATCGAGATCCATGATTTCTATCTGGCGCTGATCCTGCTGGGGCTGGGCTGGAATTTCGGCTATATCGGCGCGACCAGCCTGCTCGCGGCGCATCACCGGCCCGAAGATCGCGCGAAGGTGCAGGGGCTGAACGATTTTCTGGTGATGGCGATGATGGCGACTGCGGCGCTCAGCTCGGGCAAGCTGATGGCGACGGGGGGATGGTCCTTCGTCGTGCTGGCCGTGATGGTGCCGGTGGGGATCGCGGCGGTTGCGTTGCTCTATGGCTCGTTGCTGGCGCGGCGCGGGCGGCTGACGGGCCTCGCCTGAGCCGAAGGGGCGGGAAGGCGCGTTTCGCTTTCCCTTCGCCACCGGATCGGGGATAGTTTTTCGCGGGCGCGATGATGGCCCGGACCAGTGCTGCGGGATGACCGGAACGGATGGACGCCGAAACCGAAATAGACGATCTGCTGCGCGCCACCGCGAAAGGGGATCGCGCGGCCTTTCGCCTGCTGTATGATCGGGTTTCCCCCAAGCTGTTCGGGATCGCCCTGAAAATCTGTCGCCACAGGCCGATGGCGGAAGATGTGTTGCAGGACGTCTTTACCGATATCTGGTATAAGGCCGGACGGTTCGATGCCCGGCGGGGCGAGGCGGGGGCATGGCTGGCCGTGATCGCCCGGAACCGGTCGGTGGATGCGCTGCGCCGACAGGGGCGCGGCATCATCGGCGCGGCCACGGGGGGCGGGGCCGATCTGCCCGATGCGCCCGATCCCGCGCTGTCGGGGGACGGGCGCGCGGCGTACCTGACGCTGATCGATTGTCTCAATCGCCTCGACGAACGCCAGCGCGATCTGATCCTGCGCGCCTATTTCAGGGGCGACACGCGCGAGGAACTGGCCGGAGCCGTCGATGCGCCGGTCGATACGGTCAGGACGTGGCTGCGCCGGGGGCTGGCTTCCCTGAAAACCTGTCTGGATGAGTAGGGCGATGGGCAGGGAACGCGATCTGGATGCCGCCGAGCGCGCGCTGGGCACCGCGCCCCGGAAGGGCGAGAGCGCGCGGGGTAAACGTGCGCGCGAAGCGTGGGAACTGCGCCTTGCGGCCCTGCTGCGGCCCGTCGAGCCGGTCGCGCCGCCGTCGGGCATGTTCGGGCGCATATCCGAGCGGCTGGCCCATGCCCGGACGCGCGAGGCGCTGGCGGATGCGCGCCGGTCGGCCCGGCGCTGGAAGGGCATCGCGGTGGTGGCCGGGCTGATCGTGGTCGGGTTGTCGCTGCTGCTGCTGGCCGGGTGAGTCGCCCGCAGGCCATGCCGTCCGGTCGGAGGCATGGCGCGGTAAAGCGGGCGGTCAGAAGGGCGCTTCGTCGCCGAGAATCTGCTCCGGCGTGAAGCGACCGATATTGCCCAGAAGCTGTTGCAGGAAGGTCAGGCGCTTGCCCCGCGTGGGCGTCGTGCGGGTGACGAGGTCGATGACCTGCCCGTCCTCCAGCCCGTAACGGTCGATGGACCGCACGACCCCGTCCGCATCGAAGGCCAGAACCATGACCTTCTGTTCCGTCGGGCTGGGCGCGAAGAAGGCCCTGGTCGTTGTCGTGCGCGAGATGTAGTACCACTCGTCATTCTCGAAGGCGGCGGTGGTACTGGGACGCCCGATCTTGCTGACGATATCCGCGCGGCTGTCCTCGCCCACGGCGATACGCTTCACATAGGCCTCGGCGGGCACGTAGCCATGGGTCTTGCGGATCGGCTCGCATCCGGCGACGGCAACACCGGCGACCAGAAGCATCGGCAGCAATGACGCGCGTGCGCGCAGGGATATCGACTCGGAACGGGCCATGCTGATACTCCTCGGATGTATCGACGTTTATTTCATCGGGCCTATCCTCTCCCACCGAAGAGTTCAAGCACCCGCACCCGAAGGTCACCCTCTCCATGGCAGGTTCCGCATCTCCCGACACCCTGACGCGCCCCGTATCCCTCGCGGATCTGCGGGCCGAATCCCGAAGCCATGACGGCACGGCATCGCCCGGAGAATGCGCCGCACTGGCGGCTCGCTTCGGTTTGCCGTCAATCGGGGCGCTGTCCTGGCGGATCGAAAGTGTCCCGTGGCGCAGCGGAGTGCGGCTTTCCGGTCACATTCGCGCGACGGTGGTTCAGGAATGCGTCGTGACGCTCGATCCCGTGCCGGCGGAGATCGACGAGCCGTTTGATCGGGGCTTCCTGCCCTTCGCCGACCTCTATGATGATGACAAGCCGGGGGCCGAATACGAGATTACCGAGGACCGCGATCTCGGCGATGTGCCCGAACCCCTGACCGATCCCCTCGATATCGGGGAAATCGTCGCGGAGGAGCTGGGCGTCGCGCTCGATCCCTATCCCCGCAGCGAAGAGGCGCAGGAGACGGTTTACAGCGCGCAACCCGAGGGAATCGCGCCGCTGACCGAGGCGGATGTGAAGCCTTTTGCGGGTCTTGCGGACCTCGCGCGGAAAATGAATACGCCAAAGAACGGGCAATGACGCGAAAAGGAGTTGTTTTCGCACGACGGATCGCTATTTTCGCGCCCTCTAATATGCCGCCCTGCCGCGTGCCTTTCCGTGCGCTGGCCATAAGGAAATCGACATGGCTGTCCCAAAGTCAAAGATCACGCGCTCCAAGCGCGGAATGCGCCGCTCGCACGATGCGCTCAGCGCGCCGTCCTATGCCGAGTGCGATAATTGCGGTGAGCTGAAACGCCCTCATCACGTCTGCTCGTCCTGCGGTCATTATCGCGACCGGGAAGTGATCGCGAAGGTCGAACCCGATTATGATGACGACGAGGCGGCATAGACAAGTGCCCCTGTGATCTTGCAGGATCAGGCGATCATGGCCCGCTAGCGAGAGAGATACCCCGGCGATGGGCCATGGAATAACCCTCTCGATCGATGCAATGGGCGGCGACAACGCTCCCGCCAGCGTCATCGACGGAATCGCCAAGCGGGCCAAGTCGGACCCCGATATCCGTTTCCTGCTGCATGGTGATACCGCCGCTATCGAGAAACTGCTGGCCAAACGCAGGATTCTCGAAGGCCGCGTCGAAATCCGACATGCCGACGAAATCATCGAGATGGACGCCAAGCCGTCCGTCGCCGTGCGACGGGGCCGTGGCTCCAGCCTGTGGCGGGCGCTCGAATCAGTGCGCGACGGCGAGGCTTCCGCGATGGTATCCGCCGGAAATACCGGCGCGATGATGGCTATGGCGCTGTTCTGCCTGCGCCGGGCAAGCGGTGTGGACCGCCCGGCCATTGCGGCCCTGTGGCCGACCAAGGGGATGCACGAGCATTGTATCGTCCTCGATATGGGGGCCGATGTGCGCGCCGATGCCGCCGATCTCGTCAAATATGCCGTCATGGGCACCGAATATGCCCGAATCGCCCTCGGCACGGATGCGCCCCGCGTTGCCGTTCTCAATGTCGGCACCGAGGAGAACAAGGGGCGGCCCGAGGTGAAGGAGGCCGCCGAGGCCCTGCGCGACATGGCCTCGCTGCCGGACTGTCCCTTTCAGTTCGAGGGCTTCATCGAGGCGAATGCGATTCCCATGGGTCTTGCGGATGTGGTGGTCACGGACGGGTTCACCGGCAATGTTGCGCTGAAATCCGCCGAGGGCACTGCCCGCTTCGTGGGCGATCATCTGCGCGGTGCCTTCGAGGCGAACTGGAGCAGCCGCCTCGTGGCGTTGCTCGCGGTGGCGTCCCTGCGGCGGCTCAAACGTCGAATCGACCCGCGCCGGGTCAATGGCGGCGTCTTCCTCGGACTGGACGGACTGGCGGTCAAAAGTCACGGTTCGGCGGATGCGACCGGCTTCGATGCGGCGGTCGAGCTGGCCGCCACCATGTCGCGCGCCGATGTCATCAATCGAATCGCCGCGCAGCTTGAGACCTCGCCCGCCGCGATCAGCGAGGTCAGCGAATGACGGGGTTGCGTGCGGTTCCTGTCGGGGTCGGCTCCTATCTTCCCGCGCGGGTCGTCACGAATGACGAACTGGCGAAGACCGTCGATACCACCCATGAGTGGATCGTCGAGCGCACGGGAATCCATCGTCGCCACATCGCCGCCGAGGGGGAAATGACCTCCGATCTCGCGCTGAATGCCGCCGAGCGGGCGCTGGAAATGGCGGAAATCGGTATCGGAGAGATCGACCTGATCGTTGTGGCGACCGCCACCCCCGACCAGACCTTTCCTTCCACGGCCACGCGGGTTCAGGATCATCTCGGGATGCGCCACGGCTTCGCCTTTGACGTGCAGGCGGTCTGTTCGGGCTTCGTCTATGCGCTGTCGGTCGCGACGCAGTTCATTGAGACGGGCAAGGCGCGCGGGGCTATCGTGATCGGGGCGGAGACATTTTCGCGCATTCTCGACTGGTCCGACAGGGCCACCTGCGTTCTGTTCGGTGACGGGGCGGGTGCCCTGGTCCTGCGGGGCGAGACGGGGACGGGGAGCACCGACGACCGGGGCGTGCTCAGCACCGAACTGCGCTCGGACGGCGCGCATAATGCCTCGCTGTATGTGGATGGAGGACCATCGACCACGGGGCTGGCCGGGCATTTGCGGATGAACGGGCGCGAGGTGTTCAAACATGCCGTCCGCAACCTCGCGGAGATCGGTGAGGCGGCGCTGGCCAGCGCGAATCTCTCCCCGGCTGATGTGCGCTGGGTGGTTCCGCACCAGGCGAATGCGCGTATTATCGAAAGCACGGCCCGCAAGATCGGCGTGGAGATGGACAGGGTTATCGTCACCGTGCAGGACCATGCCAATACCTCCGCCGCGTCGATTCCTCTCGCTCTGGATGTCGCTGTCCGGGACGGGCGTATCCGGCGGGGTGACCTGCTGTTGCTGGAGGCGATGGGCGGCGGTTTCACATGGGGCGGGGCGGCGATGCGCTGGTGAGTCGCATTTGTGACACAGGGTCCGAATTTTCATCCCCCGATGACCATCGACTAAGAGCCTTTGGATATTGACTCTTTTCCGGTTTCACGACTAGTTTGATTGTGTTGATCGGGGGAGTGAATGTGGCGATGACGTCCAAAACGATAACACGCGCGGATCTCAGTGAAGCCGTCTATCGGGAACTTGGCCTGTCCCGCAACGAATCCGCTCAGATGGTGGAATCGGTGCTGGAGCATATTTCCGGCGTTCTGACGAAGGGCGACAAGGTAAAGATTTCCTCCTTCGGCACATTCAGCGTGCGTGAGAAGAAGGGCCGGATCGGGCGCAACCCCAAGACGGGGGAAGAAGCGCCGATTCATCCGCGAAGGGTGCTTGTGTTCCGTCCCTCGCATGTGCTGAAAGACAAGATAAACGGCGAGACGACAAACGCCGGATGAGCAGTCCGGCGGGGGCCGGACAGGATTGAATTGGGGCTACGGGTGGCTGGAGCGACTGAATGACGAAATCCGAGAAAGCCTTTCGCACAATAAGCGAGGTCTCCAAGGAACTGGATGTTCCGGCGCATGTTTTGCGTTTCTGGGAAACCAAATTCCCGCAGGTCAAACCGATGAAGCGGGGGGGCGGTCGCCGCTATTATCGCCCCGAGGATGTATCGCTGCTGCGCGGTGTCCGGGAAATGCTGCATGTGGACGGCTTCTCGATCAAGGGCGTGCAGAAGGCGCTCAAGGAACAGGGTGTGAAGGCCATTGCCGAACGCTCCGAGGGCGTTCCGATCACCACGCTGTCGCAGCAGGAAGTTCCGGTCGAGGCCGCCACCGCCGCTGCCCGTCAGGCGGATGGGGCGATCCCGATGTCCACCGCAGATCGCAAGGCATTGCGGAAGGCGCTGGAGGCGCTGGTTGCCCTGCGCGGGTCATTGCTGGAAAACGGCCGCAAGGCAGCGTAAAGGATTGCGCTCGCTTCGTGCGGGCGCTATGAAACCGCCAGTCGGGCTATAGCGCAGCTTGGTAGCGCGTTCGTCTGGGGGACGAAAGGTCGTAGGTTCGAATCCTGCTAGCCCGACCAATATCTTCCACCGCAACCGGGGTATCTCGATGCACAGCGGTGATACAGGCGTCCTTCCTTCGCAGAGTATCCGGTCATTGATCGCCCATGGGGCGATCCGTGCGGAAACGGCGGTCGAGGAAGGGCAAATCCAGCCCGCCAGTCTCGATCTGCGCCTCGGCGATACCGCCTGGCGGGTGCGGGCCAGTTTTCTGCCCGGCGGCACGGCCACCGTCGCTGACCGTCTCGATGATTTCGCGATGCATCGTATCGACCTGCGCGAGGGCGCGGTGCTGGAGACGGGCTGTGTCTATCTCGTGCCGCTTCAGGAACGCCTGTCCCTGCCCGCCGATGTCAGCGCGGCGGCCAATGCCAAAAGCTCGACCGGGCGGCTCGATCTCTTTACCCGCCTGATCGCGGATCGGGCCACGGAGTTCGACCGCCTTGATGCGGGATATGCCGGGCCGCTCTATGCCGAGATTTCGCCCCGCACTTTCAGCGTTCTGGCGCGTACCGGGGTTCGGCTGAATCAGATACGCTTTCGCACCGGCGAGACGGGCTATGCCCCGGAAACGCTGGTCTCGCTGCATGAGCAGCATCGGCTTGTGACCGTGGAGGGCGCGCCGGTACCCATGGATGCCGCCGCCGCCGGGGGCGGGGTCGGGTTCAGCGTCGATCTGCGCGGGCAGGGCGATGGCGGACCCATCGGCTATCGCGCCAAGCGCCATTCGGCTCTCATCGATCTGGACCGCATCGGGGTCTACCCGGTCGATGAGTTCTGGGACACGCTCTATACGGACCGGCATGGCCGCCTGATTCTCGACCCCGGTGCCTTCTATATCCTGGCCTCGCGCGAGGCGGTGCATGTGCCGCCCTCAACGGCGGCGGAGATGGTGCCCTATTCGGCCCTCGTCGGGGAATTTCGGGTCCATTACGCGGGCTTCTTTGATCCGGGCTTCGGCCATGCGGCGGCGGGGGGCAGCGGAGCGCGCGGGGTGCTGGAGGTACGGTGCCACGAAACCCCTTTCGCGCTGGAGCACGGGCAGGTCGTCGGGCGGTTGCTCTATGAGCCGATGCAGGCGGAGCCGGATATCCTGTACGGGGGCGGCGCGATGAAGTCGAATTATCAGGGGCAGGGCCTGAAACTCTCCAAGCATTTCGCCGCACCGTAAGCGGTCAGAACAGGTCTGACTGGTCCTCGTCCACCACGGGGTCGTCATCATCCTCGTCGCTGTCGCCGCCGTCCCGCACGGCGATGCCGCCCTGTGGCTGGGCATCGAGCAGTCCGGCGGCCTTGAGTTCCTGAACCCCCGGCAGGTCGCGCACACTTTCCAGCCCGAAATGGTCGAGAAAGGCTTCGGTCGTGATGAAGGTTACGGGGCGGCCCGGCGTCTCTCGCCGTCGCCCGAGGCGTATCCATTCCAGATCGAGCAACAGGTCGAGCGTACCGCGCGAGACGGCGACCCCGCGTACTTCCTCGATCTCCGCGCGGGTGGCGGGCTGGTGGTAGGCGATGATCGACAGGGTTTCCACGGCGGCCCGCGACAGCTTTCGGGTCGCGGTCTCCTCGCTGCGTAGCAGGAACCCCAGATCGGAAGCTGTGCGGAAGGCCCATTTGCCGGCCACACGGATCAGCGTGACCCCGCGCCCCGCATAGCGCGCCTCCAGCCTTCGCACGGCCTCGGCGGCATCGGAGCCGCGCGGCATCCGCTTTTCCATCGTCTCCACCGACAGCGGCTCGACGGTGGAGAACAGCATTGCCTCCACCATGCGCTCCTGCTCGTCGGCATGGGGCGGTGCGAAGCCGAGATCGTCCTGATCGCTGTCGCTCACGGGGCGGACCGGCGCAGTTCGATGGGGCCGAACGGTTCCGCCTGTCTAAGGGCGAGCGCCCCGTCGCGGGCGAGTTCGAGCGTGGCCGCGAAGGTGCTGGCCACCGCCGAGCGCACCATGCGCGGCTCACGCCAGTCCAGCGGCAGGAAGTCCTGCAATTGCGTCCAGTCGAGGGCCGTGCCCAGCGTCTGGCCGAGACGGCGCAGGGCATCCTCCATCGCGTAGATTTTCGGGCGCTCCACATGCAGCGGGGTATAGGCGGCGCGGGTGCTGGAGCGCGCATAGCCCTGCAACAGGTCGAGCAGCGTGACACGCCATTCGGTCTGGCGCTCCACGACAAGAGGGTCGGGTGCGCCGCGCGCGAAGACATCGCGGCCCAGCCGATCCCGCGCCATCAGGCGCGATGCCGCCGCGCGCATGGCCTCCAGCCGCTGCAACTGAAAGGCCAGCCGCGCGGCCATTTCCTCCGCATTCGGGCCGTCATCCGTGGTCGGGTCGGGAGGCAGCAGCAGGCGGGACTTCAGATAGGCAAGCCAGGCGGCGGTCACGAGATAATCGGCGGCGATCTCCAGCCGCAGATGCCGGGCCGCGTCGATGAAGGCGAGGTAGCGGTCGGCGAGTTGCAGGATCGAGACTTCCCGAAGATCGACCTTCTGCTGGCGCGCGAGGGTGAGCAGAAGGTCAAGCGGCCCCTCGTAACCGTCGATATCGAGCAGAAAACTGTCTTCTGCTTCCTCAGACATGGAAGCCACCCCGGTCGGCAAGGGCGGCATAGCGATTGGCGCTGTCCGCGATATCCGTCGCGGCCCCGCCGCGCAGGGCAAGGGCGCGGGCGCTGCGCGTTTCCGCAGCGGCGGTCAGGGGGCGCAAGGCCCGCGCAATGGCGGTCATTTCGTCCCGGTCACCATTGCAATGCAGAACGAGATCACACCCGGCATCCAGCGTGCGGGCGGTGCGTGTCCCGAAATCGCCTTCGAGAGCCTTCATCGACAGATCATCGCTCATCAGAAGGCCGGAGACGCCAAGCGTATCGCGGATATAATCGATCACGGTCGGCGAGAGGGTGGCGCAGGCATCAGGGTCAAGCGCCTCGTAGACGATATGCGCCGTCATCGCGAGGGGGGCACCGCCGAGGGCCGTGAAGGGGCGGAAATCCGTCTCCGCGAGGGTGTCGAGTGATGCCGCCACGCGGGGCAGGGCGAGGTGGCTGTCCGCGCCGGACCGCCCGTGCCCCGGTACATGCTTGATGACCGGCAGGACACCGGCATCGAGCAAGCCGTCATGCACGGCGCGGCCCCGGCGGATCACCTCGTCCACGGTCTGGCCCAGTGCCCGGTCGCCGATGATGTCATGGGCACCGGGCACGGGGATATCGAGGAGAGGGGCGCAGTTCACGTCGATGCCGACCGTGGCCAGTTCCGCCCCGATGAGGCGATAGCGCAGATGAAGGGCCTCGCAGCGCTCGTCTTCGGTCAAGGTCGCGGCGGAAGCCGTATCGAGGGCCGGGGGCCAGCCTCGCCAGTGGGGCGGACGCAGCCGCGCGACCCGTCCGCCCTCCTGATCGATGAGGATCGGCGCATCGCGCCCTACGCTGTCCCGCAGGGCGGATGTCAGGGCGTGTACCTGTTCGGGCGTATCGATATTGCGGGCAAACAGAATGAAGCCCCAGGGGTCGATGTCCCGGAAGAACGCCCGTTCATCGACCGTCAGGCCGGTTCCCGCACATCCGAAGATTGCCGCAGCCGTCACGACGCGCGGTTCAGCGCGCCGGAACGAAACAATCGACGCCACGCACGCGAAGCTGATCGCAAAGCTGCACCGCCTGACGCGAATCCCGCAGGGGACCGGCGCGCAGGCGGAACAGGTTCTGTCCCTGAGCGGTCTGTACCGGCTGTACCTGAATGCCCAGTTGTCCGAGCAGGTCGGGATGCTGCGCGCGAAGCTGCTGCCACCGGGCGCGGACAAGATCACCCGTGGGCATGGCCCCGAGCTGAACCTGTGCATCGCCGATGGGCTGTGCCGGGACGCGAACGGGCTGTGCCTGAAGCGTGGGTGCCAGAACCTGACCCGGCTGCGCCCCCGGCACAGGCACGACGACCGGAACGATGGTCGTGGCCACGGCGGCTGACGGTGTGGCACCCGGCGTCGAAAGGCCTCTGGGGCGCGGCGGACGCTGCGCGAGATCGGGTTTCGTGCGCGGCACGGGGAAAAGGACGAGGCCGCGTCCGAAATCGGCCTCGGTCAGCGATCCCGCTGATGCGGCGTCGGGCGCGACCGCAACGGTCGTATCCGCCGTGCGCGTCAGGGGGGCGACCGAGGGCGGCGCGGAAGGGGTGACCAGCGCGGCGACATCGCGCTCGGCTGCTGCTCTGGCCTCGGCCTCGGCATTTCGGGTGGCCTCGCTCGCCGCCGTCTCGGCGCGCAGGACCGCTTCGGAATCCGCGACCTGAACTTCGGCCCCGCCCGCCAGTTCCAGATCGCCGGTGCGATCCGGGGCGGCATTGCCGGTCAGCGAGGGCTGGCCTTCGATGGAGGAGGAAAGCTGCAACTCGTCGATCCGCAGCGCATCCTCCTGAGCCGCCGTAACCGACAGCGTTCCCGCCGGGTCCAGCGCCCGCTCGGGCAGGCGGTCGGTGACCAGCACCCCGTCCTGCTGACCGGCGGAACTGCCCGCGCGGCGGATTTCGTCAATCATCGTGTAGGCGTCGTTGTCCTGATTGACGATGGGTGTTCCCCCCTCGTCTATCGGGGCCATCTTCGCCTCGCCGAGATTGGCGTTGATCAGGGGTGCATCGTCCACACTGGTTCGCTGACCCAGCTTGTAGGCGGCGAAGACAAGTCCGCAGCCGATCAGAAGGGTCATCAAAACGCCGAGGATCGCGCCCCCGCCGCCACCGGCGGTTCTTACGCGATCATCATGCTCATCGGACACAAGGCCCGGATAGCTTTCACTTGTGCTCATCGTCCTGCCCGGCGGTCTTTTTTATACATCGCACGCTGTCCCGCCCAATCCGGCGCGCTTCCTGCAAAAAGCGATATTTCGTCAACCTTACCGCATTTCCTGCATCGGCGTCACGCCCAAGATGCACAACCCATTGAAAATAGTGAGCGCGCAAGACCGCGCGAGGGCCAGACGGGCCAAAGTTGCCGTCTTATCACCGGGTTGCACAAAGCGGAGCGACTCATCCGTGTTGCCCCTATTCCAGAGAGAATGGAACGCGCTGGCCAGATCATAGAGATAAAAGGCGATCCGATGCGGCTCATGGGCCTCCGCCGCCAGCCGAACCTGCCTCGGCCATTCCGCGATTTTGGACACCAGTGCCAGATCGGCCTCATGGGTCAGGCCCGACAGGTCGAGCCGGGCGAGTTCCGCGTCTTCCGGCACCTCGATCCCGGCCTCGTCCTGCGCGCGACGCAGCAGCGAACAGACCCGCGCATGGGCGTATTGCACGTAGAAGACCGGATTGTCCTTCGACTGTTCCAGCGCCTTCGAGAAATCGAAATCCAGCGGGGCGTCGTTCTTGCGGGTCAGCATCACGAAGCGCACGACCCCGGTCCCGACCTCCTCAATCAATTCGCTGAGCAGGACGAAGTTGTTCGACCGCTTGGACATCTTCACTTCTTCGCCGTCGCGCATCAGCTTCACGAGCTGCGCGAGTTTTATGTCGAGCCGGTCACTGCCATCGCCAAGCGCCTTGCACGCGGCCTTCATTCTTTTCACATAGCCGGAATGGTCCGCACCGAAGACGTTGATGAGTTCATCGGCCCGTTGCAGCTTGTCATAGTGATACGCGATATCCGGGGCGAAATAGGTCCACGATCCATCCGATTTCCTGATGGGCCGGTCCACGTCATCACCGTAATCGGTCGATTTGAACAGCGTCTGTTCGCGCGGTTCCCAGTCCTCGGGCTTCATGCCCTTCGGCGGCTCCAGAACCCCTTGATAGATCAAGCCTTTCGCATCGAGTGCCGCCACAGCCTCCTCGATCCGCCCCGTTCCGTAGAGCGATTTTTCCGAGAAGAATTCGTCCATCACCACGCCCAGGCTGGCCAGATCGGCGCGGATGAGGTCCATCATCTTCTCGGTCGCGAAGTCGCGCACGACGGGCAGCCATTCCTCTTCCGGCTGGTCGAGAAACCGCGTCCCGAACGTGTCTTTCAGCGCCTGACCGACCGGGACGAGATAGTCGCCGGGGTACAATCCATCGACGATCTCGATGCTCTGGCCGTGCGCTTCCTGATACCGCAGGAAGGCCGAGCGGGCCAGCGTATCCACCTGACTGCCGCCGTCATTGATATAGTATTCGCGCACGACCTCATGCCCCGCGAATTCCAGCAGGGAGGCCAGCGCATCGCCGAAGACCGCGCCGCGCGTATGGCCCACATGCAAGGGGCCGGTCGGGTTGGCGGAGACGTATTCGACATTGACCTTCTTGCCCTCGCCGACCGCTGATCGCCCGTACCCGGCCCCGGCCTGCAAGGCCGCCGCGATCCGTGAACGCCAGAAGTCCGGTGAGAGGCGCAGGTTGATGAAGCCCGGCCCCGCCACTTCGGCGGATGCGATCCGCGCATCCTCCGACAGGATCGCCGCGATACTGTCGGCGAGATCGCGGGGCTTCATCTTCGCCTGTTTGGCCACCACCATCGCGGCATTCGTGGCCACGTCTCCATGGGAGGAATCGCGCGGCGGCTCGGCGCTCACACTGTCGGTCCGCACCCCTTCGGGCAGGTCGATCCGTTCCAGTGCCGCCAGCACCGTCTCGCGAAATTCGGCAAAAACGTCCATCGTCGTGTCACCCGGTATTCTCTGGCGCATCATCCTGTCCATCCGCGACAGACAGGGGCACCGATACGTGTCGGCAGATGTCATAGGTCGTCCGGTGCGTCAGGGAAACCGATTTCCCCGCCGGATACCGGAGCCGGATACCGGAATATGGATCGCTCAGAGGCTTCGGCGCGCCGTCATCCAGTAGGTGACGAGCGCCACGATGCCGATAAGGATCGGGCTGGCCAGCAAAACCAGCCCACCCGCTTCCCCGGACAGGCCCGTGCCGCCGGTATGGTACCAGCCCCAGACCGCAAGCGTCAGGAGAGCGGCAAGTATCGTCGCTGTCCACACGGCCCCGGTCACGGCCCGTCTGGTCAGCGCGAAGATCGCGAGGGCGACGAGGGGCGCGGCGGCAAGGAAGAAATGTACCAGCAGCAGCATCGGATCGTCGAACCATCCGGCGGCACCGGGCTGATCCTGCTGTGCCATGATCCATGGCCATCCGAGGACGGAGAGGGCCGGTACGGTGAGGGCGATTATCCATGCAAGCAACATAGCCCTGCGATAGCGCGCCACCTGCCGTCCCGTCAAACTCAAGATATGTCATCCGCCGGGCATGTTTGCCGGTGCGTCCCCGGAGAATGGAACTATAATGCGCGCCATGACAGAGCGCGTTCCCTTTCCCCACCGGCATCTCCTCGGTATCGAAGACCTGTCGCCCGCCGATATCCGCATGATTCTCGACCTGGCCGATGACGCCGTGGTTCTGAACCGCGCGGCCCGCAAGAAGCGCGATGTGCTCAAGGGCCTGACGCAGATCAATATGTTCTTCGAATCATCGACCCGTACCTCGGCCAGTTTCGAACTCGCCGGAAAGCGCCTTGGGGCCGATGTGATGAACATGGCCGTCAAGGCGTCGTCCGTGAACAAGGGCGAGACGCTGATCGATACGGCGATGACCCTCAATGCGATGCATCCCGATATTCTCGTGGTTCGCCACGGCGAATCGGGGGCCGTGAACCTGCTGGCGCAGAAAGTGAACTGTGCCGTCATCAATGCGGGTGACGGGCGACGCGAACACCCCACGCAGGCTCTGCTCGATGCCCTGACCATCCGTCGCCGCAAGGGGCGGCTGCACCGTCTGACCGTCGCGATCTGCGGCGATATCCTGCACAGCCGGGTCGCGCGCTCGAATATCCATCTGCTGAACAAGATGGAAAACCGCGTCCGCGTCATTGCCCCGCCTACCCTGTGCCCCGCCGGTATCGACCGGCTGGGTGCGGAGGTCTTCCATGATATGCGTGAAGGGCTGGAGGGCTGCGACGTCGTGATGATGCTCCGCCTGCAACAGGAGCGCATGGCGGGCGGCTTCATCCCGTCCCACCGGGAATATTTCCACCGCTATGGCCTCGACGAGCACAAGCTCTCGGCGGCAGCCGATGACGTGATCGTCATGCATCCCGGCCCCATGAATCGCGGTGTCGAGATCGACAGCGATCTGGCCGACGACATCAACCGCTCCGTCATTCAGGAACAGGTCGAGATGGGCGTCGCCGTCCGCATGGCTGTGCTGGAGCTGTTGGCGGAGGGGATGGAGGTGGCGGTGTGAGTAGGGAGTCGGTATCGCATTTGGAACAGGGAGAATGGTGGGGAACTTTTTTTCCAGCCACTGATCGAATGGAAGATAGAGTAGCAGGGCAACTCACCTACGATCCGAGATATGGGCTGCAATTAGATTTCTTCGAGCCATTCGATGATGCTCCTTTGAATGATTGCGATATAATATTCGGTGTCGTTGGTGGCGCGGATAAAAGCAATTTAGTGACTTTGAAATTGAAAGATAATGAAAAGCAAATTTTGCTCTCCCGAAGCATTGGGAATAACGGTGGGGCGAGAAAGATATTTGTTCGATGGGCAATATTTGGTTTTTGGCTAGACGGTGATCTTAGTTTTGACGAAGTTTGCTTTAGTCAATCAAATCTTTCAAATTTGATAGGA
>CAKZUT010000024.1 GCA_937922185.1 uncultured Neomegalonema sp. | reverse complement strand
GGCGTCGCCGCGCGGCGACGCAGCTCATCAGCCAGACCGTCGATAGCCGATCCACGCTCGGCGTGCTCGGCACGCAGGCGCTCTATCCCCGCCGTGACGACCTGGCTCAGGGACTCGTATTCCCCTTCTTTGACCAGCGTTTCAGCGAAGCGTCGCTCATCCTCGGAGAGGGGAACTGATGCGATCTCTGTCATCATCGGAACCTAACATTTTTCCTGAAGGAAGTCATTCGGGAACGTGTGGGTTCAAAACACCGCGTGGTCGCCCCGCTCCGCCACCGCCTCGCCGTCGATGACCCTAGCGTAATAGTCGAACAGGGTTTCTGTCCCCGTCGAGGGGGTCGCATCGGCGTCGTAATGGCCGGTTTCCGGGTCGAGAACCAGCATCGACTCTGTCGCGTAATAGCGCCCGATGCGGGCGAGATCGGCCTTATCGGCCATGGCGGGGCTGATCCGGCCCAGCGCCGCCAGAACCCCGATGATCCCGTCCAGCATCGCCACCGGCACCCGGCGAAAACGAGGCTCGCGCCCCAGCAGGGCAAAGAGATGCTCGCCCTGTTCACGCGGCGTAATGGCCGGCCCCGGCCCGCCGACGGGCAGAATGCGGTTCCGGCGCGCCGGATCATCGAGGCATTCCGCCAGATACGTCCCCAGATCATCGTCACTGACGGGCTTGCAGGCGGTGAGAGTCCCGTCCCCGAACATCACGAAGGGCTTGCCCTGCCGCAGCCGCTCGATCTGGCCGGACAGCGACTTGAAGAACGCCGTGGGCCGGACGATGGAATAGGTCAGGCCCGAGGCGATCAACTCCGCCTCGAATGCCAGCTTCGCCTGCTGAAAGCCCAGCAGCGGCTTCTGCACACAGATCGCCGAAAGCTGAACGACATGCGACACGCCCGCCTCCCTCGCGGCGGCAAGCGCCCCGACATGGGCGCGGTGATCAATGGCCCAGGCATCACGGGGGGTGCCGGTCCGCGAGGCCAGACAGGAGACAAGCGCATCGAACCGCGCCCCCCGCAATCCCTCCGCCACCAGCGAGGCCGGATCGGTCACATCCCCGAAGCGCAAATCGGCCCCGTCCGGCAACCGCGCGCCCGGCGCTTCGGACAACGCCCCGCCCTCCTCCGCCGCCGGGCGCAGGAAGCACACCACCTCATGCCCCCGCGCCACCAGCGCGCGGACGGCGGCACGGCCTATCGTGCCCGTACCGCCGAGGACGAAGACGCGCTTCACGGGCGCGGGGGGGAGCATGGTGTCGATCATCGATTCCTTTCTCCGTTCAGGGCCGGACGATGGACCGGCTTCGATCCATTTGGAAGCGTGACGGGGGACATGCTACGATACCTCCCACGGGCATCGCGACCCGAAACCGGCAACCGACGATGACCGCCGGGATCGCCTGACCCTCGCCCCCTGCATCACCCTCGATGTGGCCGACATGCCGCCCGTTCCGGTTCAACCTGCGCCGGAGGCGTGACAGCGGGACGCGGCACGATTATAGACCCGGCATACGCTTTCGAGCAGGAACGCCGATCATGCATGATATCAAAACCATCCGCGACAATCCCGATGCTTTCGATGCCGCCATGGCGCGGCGGGGGATCGAGCCTGTCTCCGCATCCCTGCTGAAACGCGACGAGGCCCGGCGCACGCTCATCACGACGGCAGAGAAGGCTCTGGCGGATCGCAATGCCGCCTCGAAGGAGGTCGGCAAGGCCAAAGCATCCGGCGACGACGCGGAATTCGAGCGCCTGCGCGCCCTTGTCGGTGAGAAAAAAGACGAGATCGCCCGACTGGAAGCGGAGGCTTCCGAGGCCGATGCCGCCCTGCGCGAGGCGCTGATGGTCCTGCCCAATCTGCCGCTCGGTGATGTGCCCGACGGTCAGGACGAGAACGACAATGTGGAGGCGGGCCGCTGGGGCGAGCCGCCCGCACTCGATTTCGCACCGAAAGAGCACTGGGAACTCGGCGAGGCGATGGGGGCGATGGATTTCGAGACCGCCGCCAGACTTTCGGGCACGCGCTTCATGCTGCTTTCGGGCGCCCTCGCACGGCTCCACCGGGCGCTGGCTCAGTTCATGCTCGACAGGCATATCGACGAAAACGGACTGATCGAGCACTGGACGCCCGTTCTGGTGCGTGACGACGCGATGATCGGCACCGGACAACTGCCCAAATTCGCCGAGGACAGCTATCGCACGACCAACGGCTGGTGGCTGATCCCCACTGCCGAAGTCACCCTGACCAATATGGTCGCGGGCGAGACGCTGGACGCGGACACCCTGCCCCGCCGCTATACTGCCCACAGCCAGTGCTTCCGCTCGGAAGCGGGCAGTGCGGGCAAGGATACGCGCGGTATGCTGCGCCAGCATCAGTTCGAGAAAGTCGAGATGGTCACGATCTCGCATCCCGATACCAGCGGCGAGGAACTGGAACGGATGCGCCGCTGTGCCGAGGGCATCCTCGAAGCACTGGGCCTGCCCTATCGCACCATGACGCTTTGCACCGGCGACATGGGCTTCGGCGCGCGCAAGACCTATGATCTGGAGGTCTGGCTGCCCGGACAGGACGCCTATCGCGAGATATCCTCCTGCTCGGTCTGCGGTGATTTTCAGGCCCGCCGCATGAATGCCCGCTTCAGGCCAGCAGGCGGCGGCAAGCCCGAATTCGTGCATACGCTCAACGGCTCCGGTCTGGCCGTGGGTCGCTGCCTGATCGCGGTGATGGAGAACGGCCAGCGCGCCGACGGCTCGATTGCGATCCCCGATGTGCTGCACCGCTATATGGGCGGCAAGACGATCATCGGGGCAGACGGGGCACTGGCCTGACCGCTCCCGACAGGAAATCCGCTCATGCTTCCGTCCATACCTACCGATTTCACGCCTCTGGCCTCGCTTGCGGGGGGCATCCTGATCGGCCTGTCCGCCGTCATGGTGATGGCACTGTTCGGCAGGGTGGCCGGAATCGTGGGAATCACGGCGGGGGCCGTCACGCAGGATGACCGGACATGGCGCATCGCCTTCATCGGCGGGTTGCTGGCGGCCCCGCTGCTGTGGCTGGCCGCGACGGGGGGATTTCCGGTTCAGACAGTCAGCGCCAGCCCCGTCGGCATGGGGATCGCCGGATTGCTGGTCGGGGCCGGAACGGCGTTCGGGTCGGGATGCACGTCCGGGCACGGCGTCTGCGGTCTTGCCCGGCTGTCGATGCGCTCTCTGGTGGCCGTCCTGACCTTCATGATCTTTGCGGCGGCGACCGTCTTCGTGTTGCGGCACGTCCTGTGATGCGCGCGGTCGGCGGCTTTCTCGCGGGTCTGATCTTCGGCCTCGGGCTGATCCTGTCGGGCATGGCGAACCCGGCAAAGGTGCTCAATTTCCTCGATATCGCCGGATCATGGGATGCGAGTCTGGCCTTTGTCATGGGCGGGGCCACCATCACGACCTATCTCGGCTATCGCATCATATGGCGGCGTCCGGCCCCGATACTGTCCGACGGCTTCGCGCTGCCGACCCGCCGCGATATCGACAGGCCGCTGCTCACCGGTGCGGCCCTGTTCGGCATCGGCTGGGGCATCGGCGGCTTCTGCCCCGGTCCGGCCTGGACCGCCCTGCCCATGGCGGCGACCGGAACGCTGATCTTCGTTCCGGCCATGCTTCTGGGGATTGTCGCGGGGCGCGGGATCGCGAGGAAGGCGACGTAGCCTCACCTGTCCCGCGCACTCCGGCGTTTACCGACCAGCGCGCGCATGACGCCCCATAATATCCCCACATCCGCCGCCGTCAGCGGGGCACGGTGATAGAGGTTGCGAAGCGCCGCTTTCATCGTCGGAGCCTTGGCTTCGGGAAAGAAGAACCCGGTTTCATCCAGCTCGCCCTCCACGAAATCCAGCAAGCCCTCGATCTGTTCGCGGTCGGCCATGCCGCCTTTGCCGGGATCGTAGGCGACGGCGGGGGTCTCGTCAGCGGCCAGCAACCATTCATAACCGACCAGCAGCACGCACTGGGCCAGATTGAGCGAGGCGAAGGCCGGGTTCACGGGCGCGGTGATGATCGTGTTCGACAGGATGATATCCTCAGTGCCCAGCCCCGACCGCTCCCGCCCGAACAGGATGGCCACCCGTTCGCCCTGCGCGGCGCGCTCGCGCATCTCCATCGCGGCCTGACGGGGGGTCACAACACGCTTTGTCATGCCGCGCGGGCGGGCGGTGGTGGCATAGACATGGGTGCAGTCGGCCACGGCCTCGCGGGTGGTGTCGCACAGGCGCGCATTCTCCAGCACATGCGTCGCCCCGGCGGCCATGGCGATGGCGGGATCACTGGGCCAGCCGTCCCTGGGGGCGACGACGGCCATGTCCTCCAGCCCGAAATTCCACATACCGCGCGCCGCCGCGCCGATATTCTCGCCCATCTGCGGTTCCACGAGGACGATGCGGGGATTGGATATCTCGCTCATGGCACCGCGTTCTTCACCATCCAGAGGCTCGTGTCGAGAGCGTCCTGATGCCGGGGCAGGCCCATGACGGCGGGGTGGGACAAGGCCCCCATCCGCGTGACGGCATACCGGCTGGAGAACAACAGCGAGAAAGCCCCGCCCATCAGCCAGCCGCCCAGACCGTTCTGCTCGGTATAGCCGCGCCATGCCCAGTCGGCGGGATAGGGATCGGGCAGGAAAATATCGTGGATATGCACCCGCACCCCCGGTTTCAGCCGGGGCAGGATACGGTTGAGGATCAGGTCCACGTCCAGCCCCGGCCAGAGCAGGTGGCTGGAATCGAAAAACGCCACATCCCCCGCCTCCAGCGCATCGAAAAGCGGAAGATGCGCCTCCGACAGCAGGGCTTTGTCCCATTGTACCGGCAGGTTGGAAACCGCCGCGCGGGGCTGAGGATCGATGCAGGTCACGGCCCCCTCTGCCGCCATGGTCGAGAGGAACCGCGTGGAATGGCCGGAACCGACCTCCACGATCCGCCGCGCGGGGGCCTCATCCAGCAGGGCGCAGGCGGCGGCGGCATCAAGCGTCGGAAACCACGCCTGATCCCAGCGCGGCGCGGGGGGCGGTCCCCCGAACCCCTCGAAACGGGCGCGCATCCCCGCCGCATGATCCAGAACGGCCCCGAAAGCGGGGCGCGCGGCCTCGAAGCGGGCCTCTATTTCGGGATAGCCTTCGGCGGGCCGGGCCGAGGCGGCATAGCGATAGGGCATGAAGAAACCGCGCGGGCCAATGCCCAGCGCGGTTTGCATCATCATTCTGGTGCGCCGCAGGCGCTTGCCGATGGTCACGCCCCGCCCTCCGCCGCCGTGTTCCTCCGCTCAATGGCAGGAAACGCGACCGGAGGAAAGGCCCGTCAACCGCCGAGCGGCAGGCTCGCCCCGACCCGGAAGCGATGGTCGCTGAAATCGCCGAACAGGCCGTCATAACCGAAGGTCGTGAACACGCCGCCATAGCCGAAGACCACTTCCGCCCCGAATTCCAGCGGCGCATCATCGGCACCGCGCGACTGCGCCGAGAAGCTGCCCGCCGAATTCGGGCCAAGGGGCGTCACGCTGGTCGTTTGCGTATCATCCCCGAACTCGTGCCCGTACAGTGCCTTGGCCCGGAACATCGCGCCCTGACCATCGACGAAATTGCCCGCTTCGAGGAACATGCCAAGGCCCGCGCGTGTGGAAGTCGTTTCCAGATCATCGACGCGCACCGCCGTCGCCTGCCAGCCGCTTTCGGAATAGCCGTCGATCTTCGAGCGCCAGTGCGAGAAGTTGGCGATGGGACCGGCCCGCAGGATATCATATTCCACGAGCCGCAGGCCCGCCTCCGCCGTAACGCCGCTTACGCTGCCCTCCGGGCTGCCCGAGTTACGGATGCGGGCTTCGCCGATCCGCGTGATACGGGTCAGATTGTCATAATCGAGCTTGCCGATGGTCGCGGTCGCCCTGCCGAAGATCGGGCCGGAATTGATGCCCGCGAAGGCGGTGCCGACCAGGGCGCTGCCGTCATAGTCAAAGGCGCTTTTGTCGCCGGGGGAATTGATCCGCTGATAGCCGCCCGCCGCCCCGAAGGCGAGGCCGTTCGGCAGAACGTATTTCAGCCCCGCAATACCGGAGGTGAAGGACGAATCCTGCTGCGGAAATCCGGTGGAGGGGCTGAGCTTCACGCGCGAGGCGACGCCGGAGACGAAGGGCGCGACACCCGCCACCCAGGTTTGCTCCCGCGACAGTTGATCCCGCGCCGCATCCGAGACGCCGCGTCCGGAGGAGATGCCTGTGGCGGGAAGCCCCCCGAAGGCCGCAGGCGTGCTGACCAGAGCGACAAGCTGATCGGCGAGAAGTCTGTGGCCGGTTTCCGAAAACTCCGCCCCGTTCGCGAACAGCAGATCACCGTTGAAGCCCCCCACGGCATTGCAGGGGAACAGCACATCGTCGGAATGGCAGTCATTCGCCTGATCGAATTCGGCGCTCAGACCGAAGCGGGCCGGATCGGCGATCACGGCGTCGATCAGGGCGCGCTGGTCGAGCACCACGATATTGCCGTCGATATTGCGAACGCCTTCCAGCAGGCGCGCATTGTACTCGTCGGTGGCCGCCGTGCGGATCGACGCGATCAGATCGGGATCGGCGATCGCGGCATTGATCCCGTCCCGCAGGGCGATCTCGGTCGGCGACAGCGCCGCCTCATCGGCCTCGTAGCGCGCCCTCTCGGCGGCGACCTGCAAGGCATCCGCGTCGGGCGATCCCGCATCGCGGGCGGCCTTGGCATTCGTTTCGGCGACCTGGGCACGCGCTTCCGCGACGGCAGCATCGTTTTCCAGCGTCGCTATCTGGCGGGAGGCTTCGGCCAGCAGTTCATTATCGCCACCGACTTCAGGCGTCCGTCCCACATCATAGGCATTGGCGACCACGACCAGTCCGGCCCCGGCATTCGTCAGTTCCCGGACACCCTGCACGATATTGCCCGCCGCGTTCCGCGCGATGAAATCCCGCTCGGCACCACTGAGGGAAATCCGGCTGCTGTCCAGTCTGACATCGGCATTGATATCCCGGAAGATTTCCGCCGTGTTCCGCAGATCGAGCGTTCCGCCCTCGACCACCACCAGCGCGCCCCATGCATCGCCCTGACGGTCGGGATCGACGAGAAAGCCGTCACGTATCCGCCCGTTGACATTGATTTCCTCGCCGTCATCTCCCTCATAGCCCACGCCGTAGCTGATGGCGAAGTTGGTGATCGCATTGAGAACGTCACCGCTACCGTAGAAGGCCGAGGCATAGTTCGACCCGTCGGGCGGCGTCGGGTTGTCCCCGAAGCTTACCGGCTGCGAGGGATTGAGATCGCCGAAGCCCAGACCCCGCGCCGCCAGTTGCGACACGACAGGGGCGCGCCCTCCCGTAGACAGGTTATTCGTCGCCCGTTCGCGCCCGTCGCCGATCTCGTCGCCCGGTTCGGCGAAGACCGTCTCGGCGCTGACATATTGTCCTTCGTCGTAATTGCGGCCCCCGAAGATGATCATGCCGTTCCAGCCTTCTGCCAGAGCGACCGTCGAGAGGGAGGCGATTGCCGCGCCGGTCATGAGACTGCGAAGCATGGGGCGAGTGGCCATCGGGTATTCTCCATCGGGCGATACAGTTGTATTTGACCGCCATAAAACACCCAAAGGATTGATATCCCGTTTTCCGGGTGGCTCTTTCCTTCTTCCGGCCCCTTGCACAGCGGACGGGGATGCTTATTGTGCGCCGCGAAACGCGCTGTATGCCTCAATATTGCGCTGCACATCCGCGCTGCCGGACGCCGGACCCCACGGCTCCCGCATCAGTCGAAGGGAAGCATCACATGGTCGATACGTCCGAATCCGATATCATCTACACAAGGGTGGATGAGGCACCCGAGCTGGCCAGCGCGTCGCTCCTGCCCATCATCCGGCGCTTTGCCGCCGCCGCCGATATCTCGGTGGGGACGAAGGACATCTCGCTGGCGGGGCGTATCCGCGCCGCTTTCCCGGAGCATCTGGAAGCGGGCGCGCGCATCCCGGACGACCTCGCGAATCTGGGCGATCTGGTGAAGACCCCCGCCGCCAACGTCATCAAGCTGCCCAATATCTCGGCGTCCGTGCCCCAGCTCGTTGCCGCGATCACGGAGTTGCAGGGTCAGGGCATCGCCGTACCGGACTATCCCGAAAACCCCGCGACGGATGCCGAGAAGAAAATCCGCGCCCGCTATGACGCGATCAAGGGATCGGCGGTCAATCCCGTGCTGCGCGAGGGCAATTCGGATCGCCGCGCCGCCGCCGCCGTGAAGAAATTCGCGCAGTCCAATCCGCATCGCATGGGCGAGTGGACGGCGGACTCGAAAACCCGCGTCGCCTCGATGGACGGCCATGATTTCCGCTCGAACGAGGTCTCGGCCACGCTGGACAAGGCCGCGACCGCGAAGATCGTGCTGGAAACCGCCGATGGGGAGACAGTGCTCAAGGACGGCATCGCCTATCCGGCGGGCACGGTGGTCGATGCGACCTTCATGTCGGCCAGGGCGCTCGGCGCTTTCCTCGCGGCGGAGATCGAGAAGACAAAGGCTGAAGGGACGCTGTTCTCGCTGCACCTGAAGGCGACGATGATGAAGGTGTCCGATCCCATCATCTTCGGCCATGCGGTCAGGGCGTGGCTGGCTCCCGTGTTCGAGAAGCACGGCGACCGGCTGGCCGAACTGGGGGTCAGCGGCAATGCGGGCCTCGGAACGCTGCTGGAAAAGGTATCGGGCGAGCCGGAGATCATGGCCGCCATCGACGCCGTCACTGCCGAGCGCCCGCCGATGTACATGGTCAATTCCGACAGGGGTATCACCAACCTGCACGTCCCTTCGGACGTCATCATCGACGCCTCTATGCCCGCCCTGATCCGCAACGGCGGCAAGGGATGGGGGCCGGACGGCGAGGAAGCGGACACCGCCTGCATCATCCCGGACAATTCCTATGCGCCGGTCTATGACGAGACGGTCGAGTTCTTCAGGGCGAACGGCAAGCTGAACCCCGCCACTGCGGGCACTGTGCAGAATATCGGCCTCATGGCCCAGAAGGCCGAGGAATACGGCTCCCACCCGACCACCTTCGAGATCCCGGCGGACGGCACGGTAAAGATGGTGCTGGATGACGGCACGGTGCTGCATTCGCACGTGGTCGAGGCGGGCGATATCTGGCGCTCGGCCTCCACGCGCAAAGCCCCCATCGAGGACTGGGTGGCTCTTGCTATCGCGCGGCGGAAAGCCACCGGATTCCGCTCGATCTTCTGGCTGGACGAGACCCGCGCCCATGATGCCGAACTGCTGAAATACGTGCGCCCGATCCTCGACGCGCAGGGTGTGGCGAATGATTTCGAGATCATGGCCCCGCGCGAGGCCACCCGCGCCTCGCTGGAGACGATCACGAAGGGCGACAGCACCATCGCCGTCACCGGCAACGTGCTGCGCGACTACCTGACCGACCTGTTCCCGATCCTCGAACTGGCAACCTCGGCCAAGATGCTCTCCATCGTGAAACTGATGCAGGGCGGCGGCCTGTTCGAGACCGGCGCGGGCGGTTCGGCCCCAAAGCATGTGCAGCAATTGCAGCAGGAGAACCACCTGCGCTGGGATTCCCTCGGCGAATTCTGCGCGCTGGGCGAGAGCCTGACATTTCTCGCCGATGCCAGGGGCAACGAAAAAGCCCGCATTCTGGGCGAGGCGGTGGATGCGGCAACGCAGGGCATCCTCGACAATGACCGCTCACCGTCGCGCAAGGTCGGCGAACCCGACAACCGCGACAGCCACTACTGGTTCGCCCGCTACTGGGCCGAGGCTCTGGCCGCACAGACAGATGATGCCGCGCTGGCGGCGGAGTTCGCCCCCATGGCGCAGGCACTGGCCGAAGGCGAGGCGACGATCCTCGCCGAGCTGGCGGCGGCACAGGGAAAACCGGCGGATACGGGCGGATACTACAATAACGACCCGGAGAAGCTGACCGCCGTGATGCGCCCCAGCGCAACCCTGAACGGGATCATCGACAGCAATATGTGAGGCGGCTTCCGGCGTCATTCCTGACCCGGTGCGATCGCCGGTCACTCCGGGGGCGGTTATCGGGCTGGGATGATGGCCGTCCGCCATGCACGGTCCCTCAAGGGAGAATACAGCCATGAGCCTGTCCGGTGGCGACCCCAAAGCCCGCGCCGCACGCGGGTCGCAGGCCCATCGCACGGGGCTTGCCGCCGAGGACACGGCGGCGCGCCTCGCCGCCGGGCGGGGCCTGACCGTCATCGAACGGCGCTATCGCACCCCCCACGGAGAGATCGACCTGATTGCGGAAAGTCCGGGGTTGCTGGTCTTTATCGAGGTCAAGGCGCGGCGCTCGCAGGACGAGGCCGCCCATTCCCTGACCCCGCGACAGTGGCAAAGGCTGGAGGCCGCCGCGCTGCATTTCGCCGCCGTTTACCATACACCAACCAATCTATCCGACCCTGTGGTCAGCAACACCGGGCCGGACCTTCGATTCGACGTCGTTCTCGTTGGCCGCGATGGCCTTGCCCGGTGGATCGAAAACGCGCGCGGGTTCGACGAATTCTGAGGGGGATATCGACGGGCCGCGCCTCCATATTCAAGGCCGCATCATGCCCAGACGTCTCCTCACCGCCGCCGCTCTCGCCACGCTGACCCTCAGCGCCTGCGTCCAGCAGCCCCAGCCTTTCCACGCGGGCCGCACGGTTGGCACGACCCTCGACGATACCTCCATCCAGCTTGCTCTCAACCGCGATATGCAGCAGGCACTTCCCCATTTCATCACCCGTATCGGCACGGAGGTCCGCGAGGGCCGGGTGCTGATCGTCGGCACGGTCGAAAGCCCGACCCAGCGGCTCGAAGCCTCCAGGATCGCCTGGCAGATCCGGGGCGTGCGCGATGTCGTCAATGAACTGAAGGTCGAAGACCCCCAGAGCTTTCTCAGCTATGCCAGCGATTCCCGTATCTCCAACCAGATGCGCGTGCGCCTGCTGACGGCCAACAGCGTGAAGGCCGGCAATTACGATATCGAGACGGTCAAGGGCACGGTCTATATCCTCGGCATCGCCCGCACACAGGAGGAACTGGAGCATGTCGCCTATCTGGCCGCGACGATTTCCGGTGTGAAACAGGTTGTCTCCCACGCGCTTCTCGCCGATGATCCGCGTCGTCTGGAGAGGCCCCGCCACGCCTCGACCGCCACGTATCAGTAAGCCGGTCGCCGCGCGTATACGCAACGCGCTTCCGGCCCGCCGGGAGCGCAGCCATGGCCTATTCAGTCGGCGTCCAGATGGACCCCATCGACGCCATCGATATCGACGCCGATTCCACCTTCGCCATGGCGCTGGAGGCGCAGAACCGGGGGCACGGGCTGTTCTACTACCTGCCCGGTGATCTGGGAATGCGCGACGGTCGGGTTTTCGCCCATGGCCACGCCCTCACGCTGGCCCGGAAAAAGGGCGCGCATTTCGAGATCGGCGCCCGCGAAACCCGTGATCTGGCCCATCTCGACGTCATCCTGCTGCGGCAGGACCCGCCCTTCCACATGGGCTATATCACCACCACCCATCTGCTCGACCGGGTGCATCCCGATACGCTGGTGGTCAATGATCCGACCTGGGTGCGGAACTATCCCGAGAAAATTCTCGTCACCGAGTTCACGGACCTGACCCCGGATACCCTCATCACCCGCAATCTCGATGATATCCGTGCCTTCGGACAGGAGCACAAAGGCATGATCCTCAAGCCGTTATATGGCAATGGCGGGGCGGGGGTGTTCAAGCTCGATGCCGATCTGAAGAACCTCACGAGCCTGCATGAGATGTTCGTGGAGCGCAGCGCCGAACCCCTGATCGCCCAGGCCTTCCTGCCCGACGTGACCAGAGGCGACAAGCGCGTGATCCTCGTGGACGGAGAGCCGGTCGGCGCGATCAACCGCGTGCCCGCAAAGGGCGAGACCCGCTCGAACATGCATGTGGGGGGGCGGCCCGAAAAAGTCGCCCTGACCGACCGCGACCGCGAAATCTGCGCCCGGATAGGGCCGCTGCTGCGCGAAAAGGGCCAGATCTTCGTCGGCATCGACGTGATCGGCGACTACCTCACCGAAATCAACGTGACCTCACCGACCGGCATTCAGGAACTGTCGCGCTTCGACGGCATCGACGTACCGGGGATGATCTGGGATGCCATCGAAAGGCGCTTGCAGGGATGAGCAACCGCACCCCTTCCCCGGCCACGCGCATCGCGCAGGCGCTGCGTTACCTCGACCCGGAGACCGGGGCGGTGATCCCCCCGATCCAGCCCGTGGCCACCTATGCGCGGGATGAGAGCTATCAGCCGCGCAAGCCCTACTGGTATCGCCGCGACGGCAACGAGACGACGGCCCATGCCGAAGCGGTGATTGCCGCGCTGGAGGAGGCCACCGAGAGCCTTCTCTTCTCCTCGGGCATGTCCGCCGCCGTGGCGGTGATCGACGCGATGGAGACGGGCGCGCATGTGGTGGTGCCGGAGGTGATGTATCACGGCGTCCTCGACCGTTTCCAGAACGCCGCCGCGAAGAAACGCCTTGATGTCAGCTATTATCCGGCGGGCGATCTTGAAGGAATGGCCGCCGCCCTGCGCCCCGGAGAGACGCGCCTCGTCTGGGCCGAGACCCCCAACAACCCGTACTGGGAAGTCACGGATATCGCCGCCGCCGCCGATCTGGCCCATGGTGCGGGCGCGCTGCTGCTGACCGATTGCACGGGCACGCCGCCCTGCGCCACGCGGGCGCTGGATTTCGGGGCGGATATCTCGTTCCATTCGGCCACGAAATATCTCAACGGGCATTCGGATATGACGGCGGGCGTCCTGTCGGTGCGCGAGACCGGGGATTTCTGGGAGGAAATCTTACAGACACGCAGGCTGCACGGCACGGTGCTGCAATCCTTCGATGCGTGGCTGCTGATCCGGGGGATGCGGACGCTGTTCCTGCGCTATGAGCGGGCGACACAGAACGCGCTGGCCTTCGCCCGTCATTTCGAGGGGCATGAGGCGCTGGAGGCCGTTCTCTATCCCGGCCTGCCCTCGCATCCGGGCCACGCCATCGCGAAACGCCAGACGGGGGGAATGTTCGGCGGGATGCTCTCCGTCATCACCACCGGCACCGAGCAGACTGCCATCGATGTGGTGACGGGCTGCGATATCTTCTATCCGGCCACATCGCTGGGCGGGGTCGAGAGCCTTGTGGAACACCGCAAGACCGTCTCCGGCGAGGGGTTTCCCGTCCATCCGCGCCTGATCCGCCTGTCCATCGGCATCGAGGACTCCGCCGACCTCATTGCCGATTTCGAGCAGGCGCTGGAGAGGGCGGGGGCGTAGAATACCCCGCGCCCATGGCCGTCACTGCGCCAGTTGCCAGAGTTCGTAGCCGCCAATGACCGCCCCGACATAGGGTACCGGCTTGAGCATGAGCCTGACCGTCTTGCCCAGAGCCGTTCCCGCCGCCTTCTGGCCGAGGCCGGGCCGGGGCCGGACTGCGCGGTCCCGTTCCTGCGGATTGACGGAAACGGCGACCGCCGCCGCCGAGGCCCCTATGATCGGCATCTCGACCATCAGCGGCGCAAATCGGGATCGCCCGGTCGATGTGGCCGAGGCCGCCACAGCGGCTTGCGGCGAGGGGACGTGAACATGCTCGGACCCGTTCTGCCGATAACAGGTGTATTCGTAACCGTTATATATGCAGGGATAGGCCCGCCTATGCGGCGAGGCGTATACCGGGGCCGGAACCGGCGCGGTCACCGGGGTCGTCTCGACGAAATCGAGAGGCCCGATGTTAATGTATGACTTACCCGATTGGGGCGCGTAGTTGCCATGCGCGCGTGCCGAAGTCGTTCCGGCGATCACGAGGAGGGCGGCACCGGCAATCGCGGTGTATAATCCGTGGTATCGCACTTCGCTTCTCCTTTCGGGTTGCGAATATGCAGGGCCGTCGGATGCACGGGTCAGCCGGACGAAACCGGCTGGAAGATAATTTAGAATGGCATCGCGAAGGCGCTCTGCGATATTCTTTATCTATGACGTACAATCTGGAGGTGAGAGCACGGGTCGTCAAGTTTTTGCGTGTATTTTTGTTGAATTACCCGCAATTATTGAAACTCAAATCCCCGTCGCCTCGCGCATCCTGTACCACCACATGCCCAGCGCCAGCATTCCCTGACCCGCGCGTTCGCCGAAAGGATTCTTCGCATGGGGGACGCTTGCGAAATGGTCGAAGCGTTCCATAGTGCCCGCCACCGCCTCGGCCATGATTCCGGCGACGATGTGGGAGGTGGCGATGCCATGGCCGGAATAGCCCTGAGCATACCAGATATTCGGCGCGCTGCGGCCCAGCATCGGCACCCGGTTCGGCACGATCCCGGCCTGTCCCGACCATGCGAACTCGATCCCGATCCCGGCGAGACGCGGGAAGGTCCGTTCCAGCGCGGGGCGAAGCTCTCCGGCGATATCGTCACTCGCCTTGCCCGAATAATTGGCCCCGCCCCCGAACAGCAGGCGATGGTCGGCGGTCAGGCGATAGTAATCGAGTACGAAGCGGGTATCGTAGACCGCCAGATTATGCGGATTGATCGCGCGGGCTTCCTCGGGCGTCAGCGGCTCGGTCGCCATGTTCCCCAGCGCCGCCGGAAACAGCCGCCCGTTCAGCGTCTTTGCCTCCAGCCGGTGATACGCGCCGCCGCACAGGATGACCGTATCCGCCGTCACTTGTCCTGTCGCCGTCTTCACCACCGGATGATCCCCCGGCACGATGCCCGTCACCGCTGATTGCTCGAAGATACGGACGCCCATGCCTTCCGCCGCCGCCGCCTCGCCGCGACAGAGATCGAGCGAATGCAGATGCATATTGTTCCGGTTGAGCAATCCGCCGTCATAGAGCGGCGTTTCCAGCGCATCCTGTACGCCGTCGCGGTCGAGCAGAACCACCGCATCGCCCATCCCCCGCCGCTGCGCCTGCGCCGCGAAAGCGCGCAATTCGCGCATATCCGCCTCGCGCCATGCCGCGTGGAGATGCCCGTGGGCCAGATCGCAGTCGATGCCATGGCGGGCCACGCGCTCGCGGATGATGTCATGCCCCTGCCAGCGCAGGCCCCATACGAAATCCGCCGCCGCCTCTTTCCCGATGCGGCGGGCAAGATGCTTTTGCAGAGCCATATCCCCGGACAGCGATCCCGTTACCTGACCGCCATTGCGCCCCGTTGCCCCCCAGCCGATGCGCTGCGCTTCCAGCAGGACGACAGAATACCCGCGCCCGGCCAGTTCCAGCGCCGTATTGACCCCGGTGAACCCGCCCCCGACCACGACAATATCCGCCACGACCTCTCCGCGCAGCGCCTCCCGCTCCGTCCGGTCCCGCATCGTGGCCGAGTAATAGGTCTGCTCCATCATGCGCCGGACCCTGCGCGTCGGTCGGCTGCGAAGTCAATGTCTGTGAACGACCCCTGCCGATACGCCCGAAGATACCCCGCTATGCCGGAAATTCCGTCGGGTATCCTACTCCTCCACCCGCTCGCGCAGGGCCACGCCGTCGATGACCATGCCCTCCCCTCCGAACAGGTGGGCCTCGGCACGGGCACGGGCGACGGTGTAGCAATCCTCGACATGCTTCAGCCCGATATGGCGCATGAGGGCAAAGCTGAGGGAGGCGGAGGCGACCTGCCCGACAACGGGGGCGTATTTCGCCAGCGATTTCCCCGCTACCCTCGTCCCCAGCCGCGCCAGCACCGCCGCGATCATCCGTTTGGTCACGATCTTGCCCACGAAGCTGTCGCCCAGCGCCTTTGCCGCCGTGTAGATCACCGCACGGGATTCGGGGTCTTGTCTGGCGATATCCTCGGGGCGCAGCTCGAACTCCGCGCTGATCTTCGGCAGGAGGCGCATGAGAATGCCCAGATCGGCGGCGGCATCGAGCATCGGCAGCGGAACCGCCGCCAGCGCCCCGGAAAAGGCCGCACGCCGGGTCACCTGCTGGCGGCAATACTCCCGCACAGCGTCGATCTCCGCAATCGTCAGAGGGTCGCGCATCGGTTCATGGGTTTCCATCCCCGTCATATCGCCTTTGCGCCCCCGCCCTTCAAGGTCCGATGCGTGACCGGGCCGACAACGCTCCCCCTGCCCCGTTCGGGCATACCCCGGCGCAGAGCCGGACCACGCCTCAGAAAGAGTGAACACACGCGCTGATCGGGTGAAGAACGCGCTGCTCTTTTTCATCGGGCATGAAGGGCAGCATCAGGGCCTCGTATTCGGTGTAGTTCTCATCGTTCCATGAAAGGGTCTTGCGGACATATTGCGGGGACTCGTTGTCGATGGCCCGTTCGGCGCGTGTGCGGATATCGCGATAATTGGCCACGCGCAGGGGATCACGGCGCATCTCATGCAGCACGATGCGCTTGCCGCGCCCGACGAAATCCGTCGCGTGGCCGCCATAGAGCGAGAATTCGAGGGTGTCGGGCTGTCCGTTCTCGCGTTTCAGCACACAGAACTTGTCGATCATTCCGATGAACCGCGTCGGATTGAAGGCATTCCAGCGGGGCAGGGCTTCCCCGTCTTTGCGCTCCATCTCAAGCCATGCCCTGCCGATCATGCACAGATCCTCGCAGAGGATACGCTCGAAGGGCAGCGCGTCCTCTTCCGAATCGACCACCATGACCTTACGCTGGGGACTCGGATCATCGGTATGTTGCGCCCGAAGACGCTTCCGGTATCGCCGTAACGGGTTCAGCATTCCGGTATTCCCACAGTGACGGCACCGGGTATAACGCAGCCTCTGAGAAGCATCGGTATCATCGGCGGCAATGGCGTTTTCAAAGGTTCGCTCACTTTTTGACTTATATCCCCGGCGGGCGCGGCGAGACGTGGTTAACAGGGTGCAGGTTGACCAAAGTGCAAGTTCCCTGCCCTGCCCGGAGGGGTTTTACACAAACCGGGCAGGGGCGTGAAACCGGCAGGTTTCGGGCATCGCGACTCTGTGATCGGCTTCAGAGGTTAGCCCAGTATGCCACACTCAACCTAAGCGTGGAAGACGGAAGCGGTCTGTGACAGGCTGAATTGCAAAATGCGATTCCATTTTGTGTCTGCCGTAAGGGAAACAACCGGGCCGGGCTTCGGGCCGTTCTGTATGGCAGGGGGCGTTTTCCGGGGTGGACGGGGCCGGATATGCGCTAAATGACCGGTATGGCTCTCCCGGTTTCTCATCCCGAATGGCGCGTTTCGGATCGGCCCGTTCCCTATGACGAGGCTCTGGCCTTCATGGATTCCCGCGCCGCCGCGATCCGGCAGGGTACGGCTCCCGAATGTGTCTGGCTGCTGGAGCATCCGCCGCTCTACACCGCCGGAACCAGCGCGGCCCCGGCTGATCTGATCGATGCGGACCGCTTTCCGGTTCACCGGGCGGGACGCGGCGGCGAATACACCTATCACGGCCCCGGCCAGCGCGTGGGCTATGTCATGCTCGACCTGCGGGCGCGGGGCGGTGATGTGCGGCGCTTCGTGCGCGATCTGGAGGAATGGATCATCCGCACCCTCGCCCGCTTTACCGTGACCGGAGAGCGTCGCGAGGGCCGGGCGGGCGTCTGGGTCCGCCGCACGGACCGGGGCGCACCGGAACGCGAGGACAAGGTGGCGGCTCTGGGCGTCCGGGTCCGTCATTGGGTGTCGCTGCACGGCATCGCCCTCAATGTCGAGCCGGACCTGTCGCATTACGACGGCATCATTCCCTGCGGCATCGCCGGGCACGGCGTCACCAGCCTGCTCGATCTCGGCCTGACCCCCACGATGCCGGAGGTGGATATGGCCCTGCGGGCTGAATTCGATGCCGTCTTCACGAAGGAAACGCCATGAGCCGCCGCAGAACCCCGCCTCTTGCCCCCGAAGACCGCGCGGAGGCCCTTGCCCCGCTCCTCGCAAATGGCTGGCGGCAGGCCGACAGGCGTGACGCGATCCGCAAGGACTTCACATTCGGGAATTTCGTCGAGGCATTCGGCTGGATGACCCGCGTGGCCCTCCATGCCGAAAAACTGGATCATCATCCCGAGTGGTCGAATGTCTGGAACCGCGTGGAGGTGACCCTCATCACCCATGATTGTGACGGTCTCAGCGATCTCGATATCCGTCTCGCAAAACGCATGGATGCCTTGGCCACTCCATAGCAATGCCGCAGGACCGCCCCATTCCAGCGCGAAGGTTCCCCCATGAAAATCATGATCCCGGCCCTCACCGCCCTTCTCATCGCGACTCCCGCCATGGCGCGGGATACCCTGAAATATTCCACGACCGTCGCGGGCATTCCCCTCGGCAAGATCAAGGTCGTGGTGGAGAATGACGAGCCGGAATACTCCGTGCGCGCCCGGTTCAACATGATCCCGGTGCTGCGGCAGATTTTCAACGGTGATGCCAATGCCACGGTCGAGGGGGCGCTCGTCGAGGGGCGGCATCTGCCCCGTGAATCCGTCTTCCGCTACGAGGGGCGCAAGAGCGAGGAACGCACCACGATCCGCTTCGATGAGGCCGGGGTGCCCGTCGATCTGATCGCGGAACCGCCCAAACGAAAGAAATCCTACGCCATGTCGCTGGACGAGGCCGTCGGGGCCGTCGATCCCGCCACAGCCGTTGCCATCCTGATGAGACCGCGTGAGGAGGCCTGCGATATCGTCTTCGATGTCTTCGACGGGGCCAAGCGTCACCGCATCTCCCTGACCGGGGCGACCGCGCCACAGCGGGGCAACACCGTGACCTGCGAGGGCCGCTATGACCGGGTAAACGGGTTCAAGGACAAATACATGACCCCCGAACGCCGGTCCTGGCCCTTCCTCGCCACGCTCGCGGAGCGGGACGGTACGTGGGTGCCGCTGAAGATCACCGCCGACACCAAATTCGGCCCGGCCAGCGCCACGCTCAGGGACTGAGCGCCGTAGCTTTTCTATTATTTCCTGATATGTTCTCTTTTGTTCTTGTCAAAGGAGAACATATCGCATACGTGTGGGGTATCGGATGAATCGTTGCCCCCACGCGGTGCGCGTGGAATAAGGAGGCCGTTATGAGCGAAGCAGCCCTGCGCCTTGTCGAGAAAGACGAAATGGACAAAGAAAAAGCCCTCGAATCTGCCCTCTCGCAGATCGAACGTGCCTTCGGCAAGGGGTCGATCATGCGGCTCGGCCAGCGTGATGCCGCGCTGGATATCGAGGCGGTTTCAACCGGGTCTATCGGCCTTGATATCGGCCTCGGGATCGGCGGTCTGCCCAAGGGGCGGATCATCGAAATCTACGGGCCGGAAAGCTCCGGCAAGACGACGCTCGCGCTGCATGTCGTCGCCGAGGCACAGAAGATGGGCGGGGTCTGCGCCTTCGTGGACGCGGAACATGCGCTTGACCCGAAATATGCACGCGCCCTCGGGGTCGATCTCGATGAATTGCTGATCTCCCAGCCCGATGCGGGCGAGCAGGCGCTGGAAATCACCGATACGCTGGTGCGCTCCGGTGCGATCTCGGTTGTTGTCGTGGACTCGGTCGCGGCCCTGACGCCGAAAGCCGAACTCGAAGGCGACATGGGCGATCACCAGGTCGGCGCCCAGGCGCGGCTGATGAGTCAGGCGATGCGGAAACTGACCGGTTCGATCAGCCGCTCGAAATGCATGGTTATCTTCATCAACCAGATCCGCATGAAGATCGGCGTGATGTTCGGCAGCCCGGAAACGACTTCCGGCGGCAATGCCCTGAAATTCTATTCCTCCGTCCGTCTCGATATTCGCCGTATCGGCCAGATCAAGGACCGCGACGAGGTGGTGGGCAACCAGACCCGCGTGAAGGTCATCAAGAACAAGGTCGCGCCGCCCTTCCGGCAGGTCGAGTTCGATATCATGTACGGCAAGGGCATCTCCAAGACCGGCGAACTGATCGATCTCGGCGTCAAGGCCGGGGTGGTCGAGAAATCGGGATCATGGTTCTCCTACGGTGACCAGCGCATCGGACAGGGGCGCGAGAACGCCAAGACGTTCCTGCGTGACAACCCCGATGTCGCGGGGGCTATCGAGATGCAGATCCGCACCTCCAACGGCCTTGATCTCGAAGCCGATATCGAGGGCGACGAAGACCTCTGAGAGGCAGGCATCGACAAAAGCGGTTTCCCGGTTCCATGGACCGGGAAATCGCACCCGGCGGATTTGTACGGGCCAGCCCCTGTCTCATCGGCCTGAACTCCCGTCCGAACAGGTTTTCTGTCGGAAAACCGGTGGCCACTTTTCGGAAAACCTGCTTAGAAAGCCTTTCCATCCGAGGGAGGCAAGCTCATGGCGACACTCAACGAAATCCGGTCCCTGTTCGTGGATTACTTCGCGCGCAACGGGCACGAGCATGTCGCGTCCAGCCCGCTGGTTCCCCAGAACGATCCGACGCTGCTGTTCGTCAATTCGGGGATGGTGCAGTTCAAGAACGTCTTCACCGGCGTCGAGAAGCGCCCCTATTCCAGGGCCGTGACCTCGCAGAAATGCGTGCGGGCGGGGGGCAAGCACAACGATCTCGATAATGTCGGCTACACGGCGCGGCATCATACCTTCTTCGAGATGCTGGGGAATTTCTCCTTCGGGGATTATTTCAAGGAACAGGCGATCCAACATGCCTGGACCCTCGTGACCCGCGAATTCGGCATCCCCGCCGAGCGCCTTCTGGTCACGGTCTATAACGAGGATGACGAGGCCGCCGCGCTCTGGAAGAAAATCGCCGGACTGCCCGACGACCGGATCATCCGCATATCCACCTCGGATAATTTCTGGACCATGGGTCCGACCGGCCCCTGCGGCCCCTGTTCCGAAATCTTCTACGACCACGGCGAGCATATTCCCGGCGGCCCCCCCGGCAGCCCGGATGAGGACGGCGACCGCTTTATCGAGATCTGGAACCTCGTCTTCATGCAGTTCGAGCAGATCGACGCCGATACGCGCGAAAACCTGCCGCATCCCTCCATCGACACGGGCATGGGGCTGGAGCGTGTCGGGGCGCTGCTTCAGGGTAAGCACGACAATTACGACACCGATCTCATGCGCGCGCTGATCGAGGCGAGCGCCCATGCGACATCGACCGATCCCGACGGCCCCGGCGCGGTCCATCACCGGGTCATCGCCGATCACCTGCGCTCGACCTCCTTTCTCATGGCCGACGGGGTGATGCCGTCGAACGAGGGGCGCGGCTACGTCCTGCGCCGCATCATGCGCCGCGCCATGCGCCACGCGCATCTCCTGGGCGCGACCGACCCGGTGATGTACCGTCTCGTCCCCGCGCTCGTGGCACAGATGGGGCAGGCTTTCCCCGAATTATCGCGCGCCCAGCCCATGATCGAGGAAACACTCGAAACCGAGGAGGCGCGCTTTCGCAAGACCCTCGACCGGGGCCTTGCCCTGCTCGATGAGGCGGTCACCGACCTTCCCTCCGGTGCCCCGCTGCCCGGCGACACGGCCTTCAAGCTCTATGACACCTACGGCTTTCCGCTCGATCTGACGCAGGATGCCCTGCGCGAGCGGGGGCTTACCGTCGATACGGACGGTTTCGATACGGCCATGGAGGCCCAGAAGGCGCAGGCCCGCGCCGCATGGTCGGGCACGGGCGACGCGGCGGATGAATCGGTCTGGTTCGACCTGCGCGACCGCCACGGCGCGACCGAGTTCCTCGGCTACACGGCCACCGATACCGAGGGCCAGATTCTGGCGCTGGTCATCGACGGCGCGGTCGCCTCCGGGGCCGGGCCGGGCCAGACCGCCGAGATGATCGCGAACCAGACGCCTTTCTACGGGGAAAGCGGCGGACAGGTCGGCGATACCGGCCTCATCCGCACCGAGAGCGCCACGGCCCGCGTTCTCGATACCCGCAAGAAATTCGGCGACCTGTTTCTCCACCGCATCGAGATCATGGAAGGCACCCTGCATCCGGGTGATGCCGCCCGTTTCATCGTCGATACCGGGCGTCGCGACGCCATTCGCGGCAACCATTCCGCCACGCATCTGCTGCACGAGGCCCTGCGAACCCATCTGGGAGAGCATGTGGCCCAGCGCGGTTCTCTCGTCGCCCCCGATCGCCTGCGGTTCGATTTCGCCCATCAGAAGGCCGTCGCCCTTGAGGAAATCCGCGCGATCGAGCGCGACGTCAACGGCTATATCCGACAGAACGACGCCGTTTCCACCCGCCTGATGACCCCCGACGAGGCCGTTGACATGGGCGCACGCGCGCTGTTCGGCGAGAAATACGGCGACGAGGTGCGCGTCGTCTCGATGGGCCGCCGCCCCGAGGGCGAAACCTCAGCCACCGGCACCGTCTACTCGCTCGAACTCTGCGGCGGCACTCATGTGGCCCATACGGGCGAGATCGGCATGTTGGTCGTGACCGGCGAGAGCGCCTCGTCCAACGGTGTCCGGCGGATCGAGGCCCTGACCGGAGCAGCGGCGTTTGAATACCTGTCGCGGCAGGATCATACCGTCGCGGAAATCGCCGCCACGCTCAAATCCCGACCCGAGGATGTGGCCGACCGCACCCGCGCGCTCGTGGAGGAACGCAAGGCCCTCCAGAACGAGATCGCCACGCTCAAGAAACAGCTTGCCCTTGCCGGCCCTGCCGGGGACGGCGGCGATGCCGCCAAAACGGTCGCCGGGATCAACTTTCTCGGCCAGAGCCTCACCGGCGTGTCCGGCAAGGATCTGCGCGGCCTCATCGACGCCCACAAGGAGCGTCTCGGCTCCGGCGTCGTGGTGCTGGTCGCGGATACGGGCGGCAAGGCGGCGGTCGCCGCCGGGGTCACCGATGACCTGACAGGCCGCATCAGCGCCGTCGATCTCGTTACCGCCGCCGCGACAGCCATGGGCGGCAAAGGCGGGGGAGGACGGGCCGACATGGCGCAGGCCGGTGGCCCGGACCCCTCGAAAGCCCCGCAGGCGCTCGCCGCCGCCGAAGCCGTTCTTGCCGCGAAGGAGACTGTCTGATGCCCGCCTACTGGATTGCCCATGTCGAGGTCACGGACCCCGATGCCTATGGCCGATACGCCGAGCTGGCCGGTCCCGCCATCGCAAAATACGGCGGCACATTCCTCGCCCGCGCGGGCCGCTACGTGCAGTTCGAGGGCAAGGACCGCGCTCGCAATGTCGTGGTCGAGTTCCCGACCGTCGAAGCGGCGGAAACCTGCTACCACTCGCCTGAATACAGCGAGGCCCGCGCCCATGCCGAGGGCGCATCGGTTCGCGATCTGATGGTCGTCGAGGGTGTCTGAGCGACACGGGGCGATCTGGGCCAAATCCCCCGACGCGCTGCACCGGCGCGGGGCCACGTCGCTTGAAACGCCGCTCGACGCGCTCGACAGCTATCTGACCCCTGCGGACCGTTTCTTCGTCTGCAACGTGACGCAGACGCAGATCGTCGATCCGGGCACCTACCGGCTTGAGCTGACGGGAGATGCCCTCGCGACCCCCGTTACCCTGACCCTTGACGATCTTGCCGCATTGCCGCGCCACACCGTGCGCGCCTATCTCGAATGTGCGGGCAACCAGCGCACCCTGTTCGCCACCTTGCAGGATCAGCATGTCGAGCGCACGGAAGGGGGCGAGGATGTGCCCTGGGTGCTGGGCGGCGTGAGCATGGCCGAATGGTCGGGGCCGCGTCTGCGCGATGTACTGGCGCTGGGGGGTCTGCGTGATGTCGCCCGCTGGGTCGCCCCGCTCGGGCTGGATGTCGATAATCCCGAATGCCCCATCGAAATCCCGATGCCGGTGGAAAAAGCACTGCACGGGGACACCATCCTCGCGCTGACCATGAACGGCGCGCCACTGCCCGCCGACCACGGCTTTCCCGTGCGCGCCATCGTCCCCGGCTGGATCGGCACCTACTCCGTCAAATGGGTGGGCCGGATCACGGCGTCCTCGCGCGAAATCCGCAATTACCGGACAGACGAGTATTACGTGATCGACGGCGTGACCGTGACTCGCCAGAATGTGAAATCATCCCTTGCCCTGCCGTTTCCGGCAAGCATGGGGCCGGGGTTCAAGCGTATCCATGGCTATGCCCGCTCGCCGGATCGTCCCATCGCGAGGGTCGAATGGAGCGAGGACGGAAACACCTGGCACGAGGCGGATATCATCTCGCCCAACGAACCCTATGGCTGGGTACGGTTCGCCTTCGCGTGGAATGCCAGACCGGGCGACCATCGCCTGATGACCCGCGCCACGGACGAGGCGGGCGAGACTCAGCCCGAAACCTGCCCCTTCAACGAGGGCACCCTGCTGTTCAATGCCATCATTCCGCATCCCGTGACGGTCGGGTGAGCAGCGCCCGCAGGTGCGCGGCGGCCTCCGCATCGATGCGGCCCGCCGCCAGTGCGAGATCGACACTCCGCAGGGAGTGGGCGCGGTAGAAGGCACCCCTGTCCGGCATCCCGGCCATCGCATCGAGATGGGCGGCGACCGATCCCGCATCCCCGCGCGAGATCGGCCCCGGCATCGTCGCGGCTATGCCGCCCCGTTCGATGGTGTCGAGGGTCGCGCGGGCCATGGGTAGCATCGCGGCCAGCATATCGGCCTCGCTCCCGTCCCATTCGCGCCAGTATCCGGCAATCTCGGCCATCAGCACATGGATGAACCCCGCGCCATAACCGGCCCCCGCGTGATAGAGCGCCCGCTTGCCGGGGGGCAGGCGATTGAGGCGGCATCCGAGGGCCGCAAGCATGTCTTCAAGCATCCCCAGCAGAGGCGGATCGGCCTCCACGGTGACGGTCGCCCCTGCCAGCGGGGTCTCTCCGATCCCGGAAAACCCCAGCAGCGGATGAAATCCGCCCGTCATCGCGCCTGCACCGGCGGCGGCGTCCAGGGCGCTGACCTCCGTGGCACCGGAGCAATGCACGACCGCCTGCCCCCGCCGCCATGTCAGCGAGGCTGTGACCGGCGCAATGGCGGAATCCGGGACGGTCAGGAAAACGAGATCGCAGGCATCCACCACCGCCTGTGCCGACATCGCACGGCACTCCGGCAGGGAGGCGGCCATCCGCTCTGCGGACCCGGCGGACCGGTTGGCGACCGCCGCCACGTCATACCCGGCCCGCGACAGGGCCTGTGCGAGGCTCTGCGCGAGACGGCCTGTCCCGACGAATCCGAGGGCGGTCATTGCTGCGGGGCGCGACACCTGCGAGCGCCTTCATTTTCCGCCATGACGGCGAGATAGGGGGCGCTACAGGCATGGGCGATCACGGGGATATCGGCCCGCACCCCGAAGGACGCCGCCGGGGCGATATCCTGCACCGTACAGTCGTCACCGCCCGCACCCTGCGGGCAGGTCATCACCGAGATCGGATGATCGCACCGATTGACCATCACCCCGCGCTGGATCGGCGTCGTATTGCCGAGGCAGTCATCCGCCCGGCCCGTCATATCGGGGCGGGCGACATAGGCGGTGCCGAGAACCATCAACGCCACCGCCGGGACGGCGACCCATATCCAGCCGGGGATCTTTACCATGCGCGTCAGCCCATCGCCTTGTTGAGATTTTCGTCCACCTTGTCGAGAAACGCCATGGTGGTCAGCCAGCCCTGCTCCGGCCCGACCAGCAATGCCAGATCCTTTGTCATGTGCCCGCTCTCCACGGTATCGACACAGACCTTCTCCAGCGTATCGGCAAAGGTCAGCAACGCCGCATTGTCATCCAGCTTCGCGCGGTGTTTCAGGCCGCCCGTCCATGCATAAATGGATGCGATGGAATTGGTTGACGTTTCCTTGCCCTCCTGATGATTGCGGTAATGGCGGGTGACGGTGCCATGGGCGGCCTCGGCCTCCACGATCCTGCCGTCCGGGGTCATCAGTTTCGATTGCATCATCCCGAGCGACCCGAAGCCCTGAGCCACGGTGTCGGACTGCACATCGCCGTCGTAGTTCTTGCAGGCCCAGACGAAGCCACCGCTCCATTTGAGCGCGCAGGCGACCATGTCGTCGATCAGGCGATGCTGATACTCGATGCCCGCCGCGTCGAACTGTTCCCTGAACTCGGCGTCGAACGTCTCCTGAAAGATGTCCTTGAACCGCCCGTCATAGGCTTTCAGAATCGTGTTCTTGGTCGAGAGATAGACCGGCCATCCGATATCCAGCCCGTAATTGAGGGAGGCCCGCGCGAAGTCGCGGATCGACTCGTCCAGATTGTACATGCCCATCGCGACGCCCGCCCCCGGCGCGTCATAGACCTCATGCTCGATGACCTCGCCGTCCTCGCCCTCGAATTTCATGGTCAGCTTACCCTTGCCGGGAAAGCGGAAATCCGTGGCCTTGTACTGGTCGCCGAAGGCATGGCGACCGACCACGATGGGCAGAGTCCAGCCGGGTACGAGCCGGGGGACATTCTGGCACAGGATCGGCTGACGGAAGACGACGCCGCCGAGGATGTTGCGGATGGTGCCATTGGGCGAGCGCCACATCTTCTTGAGGCCGAATTCCTCGACGCGGGCCTCGTCCGGCGTGATGGTCGCGCATTTGACCCCGACGCCGTGTGTCCTGATCGCCTCCGCCGCCTCGACGGTGATCCGGTCCTCGGTACGGTCCCGCTCCTCGATACCGAGATCGTAGTAGTGCAGGTCGATATCGAGATACGGCAGGATCAGCTTCTGCTTGATGAAATCCCAGATAATCCGTGTCATCTCGTCCCCGTCGAGTTCGACGACGGGATTGGCGACCTTGATTTTCGACATGAGAGTCTCGCTGCTTTTGAAATCTGGCCTCTCGTATCAATCCATCGCCCCGAATGCCAGCCGGACCATCGCGATCAGCCTGATTCCCCGCGATTGCGCCGGTTTCGGCGCGCGCCGGAAAACACGCAATCCAGCCGTGCAGCGCGGTGTCCGCCCTTACTCCCCCCGCAACGCCAGCGCCCGTTCGTAGACCGTCTTTCGCGGCAGGCTCAGCGCCGTGGCGACGGTTCTGGCGGCGTCCTTCGTGGTCATCGTCTCCAGTGCCCCGCGCAGGGCCGCGTCCACATCCGCCTCACCCGCCGGTTCCGCAGGGGGCGGCGGGCCGACCACCACCACGACCTCGCCCTTTGGCGCGCCTTCTTCCGCATAGATCGCGGCCAGCGATTCCAGGGTTCCCCGGCGGGTTTCCTCGAACATCTTCGTCAGTTCTCTGGCTACCGCCGCCTCGCGGGTGCCGAAAACCTCCGCCATATCGGCCAGCGAGGCGGCAAGACGTTTGGGCGACTCATAGAGGATGAGCGTGGTGGGTATATCCGCCAGATCACGCAGAAAGCTCCGGCGCGCCTCGCGCCTGTTCGGCGGAAATCCAGCAAAGGTGAAACGGTCCGACGGCAATCCCGAGAGCGTCAGCGCCATGATCGCGGCACAGGGGCCGGGGGTCGCCCCCAGCGGAATATCCTCGGCCAGAACCGCCCGCGCGAGCCGATATCCCGGATCGGCCACCATCGGCGTCCCCGCATCGGACAGAAACACCACCCGCGCACCGCCATGCAGCAATTCCAGCAGGCGCGGCAGGGCACTCGCCGCATTGTGATCGTGATAGGGAATCAGGGGCCTGCCCTCCAGCGACACGCCATGGATATCCATCAGCCGCCGGGCCACGCGCGTATCCTCGGCGGCGATGACATCCGCATCACGCAGGGCATCGAGGGCGCGCAGCGTGATGTCGCCCGCATTGCCGATCGGGGTCGCGATGAGCGTCAGGCCGGGTCGAAGTTGCGATTTTGCCACGGGATACCACGGGAATGCGGGGAAGGCGCTGGACCTTAAGGAAAATTTACCCTGTCCCATCGTCCGCTCCCTCACAAGAGCATAGACCGGTCACGGGGTTTTCGTGATACGGTGTGCATAACGCATGGAACGAGCGGAGGCACGGCATGAACCGGTTTACGGGATGGACGCGCGGTACGATGGTCGCGGCGCTGATGGTGCTGAGTACCGGGGCCTGCGCGCAGCGGGTATCGGCTCCGCCCCCGGCAGTACAGGCTCAACAGGTCACGCCGGTGGCTCAGGCGGCACCTGTGGCGGTGGTCAAGGCCCCCATACCCAAACCCGGCGCGCCCGGAGCCGCCGTGCCCGAGGCACCCGTGCCGACTCCACCCGTGGCAAAGGCACCCGTGCCGACTCCGCCCGTGGCAAAGGCCCCCGTGCCGACCCCGCCCGTTGCCAAAGCTCCCGTTGTTCAGGCCCCCGTGGTGAAGGCTCCGGCCCCTGCCCCGCAACCCGTCGCCAAGGCCACGCCCGCCCCCGCGCAACCGGCCCCGCAGGCTGTCGCGCCCCCGGCCCCGAAACCGGCCCCCCCCGCCCCGGAGAAGATCGCCGAGGCCCCCGCGCCGGAACCGGCCCCGACAATCGCTGAGGTCGTCACGCCCTCTCTCCCTCCGGCCCCGGCCCCCGCCGAAGTTGCCGAGGTCGCCGCCCCTGCGGAACCCGAACGCCGGGGTCTGTTTGATTTTCTGCTCGATTCCCCCCCGGCCCGCTCTGCTCCTCCCAACCGGGAAGCCGCTGCAACGCGACCCGCCCTGAAAGAACCGGCCCGTCTGGGCGCTCAGTATCAGGTCGCCGAAGTCGCGAGTGCCGATTACGGCTCGACCGTGGACCGCAACCCCACGCCCGACGCCGCCCTTGATATCGCCGAACTGACCGCCTCGGATAAACCGGGGCCTGCGCCTGTGGCCACGGCACCCGACGCGCCGGTACTGCCCGATACGCCCCCGGTCGCCGAGCCGGACATCGCCGAAGCGCCGGAGGCTCCCGAACCGGTCTATGAACCCCTGTCGGCTTTCGCCAGCCTGTTCGGCGGAGGCGACGATGCCGCCACAGAGGAGGACGGGAAAGCCGCCGCTCCGCAGGATGAGGAAGAACCGTCCCCCCCTGCGACTCCGCAGGCCGCGAATGTCCTGTCATCCGCCCCCGATCCCGCCTCCGCCGCCGAGGAGGTCGAGACACCGGAGGAAAACCCCTATCCGGGCGGCTTCGCGGATGACGCGGCCTATGAGACGGCGCAGCTCGCACAGCCGAATTACGGCTACAGCGCACCGGCCCCCAGCTTCAACGCCAATGCGCCGATCACAGTCGCCATCCTGACACCGGACAGCGATTCCCGGCCCTCTATCCGCACGCTCGCCAGGGGCCTGTCACAGGCCGCCGCCCTCTCGGCGCGGGCGCTGGGCGACCGGCAACTCGTGCTGCGCGGCTATGACACCGGCGGCTCCCCCGACAAGGCGCGGCTCGCGGCACAGCAGGCGGTCGCGGATGGGGCACGGCTCATCATCGGCCCGCTGTTTTCGGGATCGGCGGCGGCGGTCGCCCCCGTAGCCCGGAGCGCGGGCATTCCCGTCATCGCTTTCACGACGGATGAAAGCGTCCTGCGGCGCGGGGTCTACAGCGTCGGCTACCTGCCCGATGCGGAGGTGGACCGGATGCTCTCCTATGCCGCCAAACGCGGCATCCGCAAGATCGGGCTGCTCTCGCCCGATACGCCCTATGGCGGGATCGTCTATCGCAATGTGCAGAACGTGGCCCCCGCCTATGGCGTGAACGTCGCGACGGTACAGCCGATCAGCCCCAATTTCGCGCAGGCCGCCGAAACGGGCCAGCGGTTCGCCGAATTCTACCAGACGAACCCGGATGTACAGGGCGTACTGATCGCCACGAGCGGCAAGGCCTTGCAGGGTATCGCCGCCTATCTGGCCTATAACGACGTGCTCCCCAGTCAGGTGCAGTACATGGGTCTGGGCATCTGGGACGACGCGGAGACCTTCCGTGAGGCCACCCTTCGCGGAGGCTGGTTCCCCGGCCTGGACCCGGCTCTGAAAGCCGAGTTCGAGAGCCGCTATTCCTCGGCCTATGGCGGAAAGCCGCCCGCCGTGGCCGCGCTGGCCTATGACGGGGTGGCCATCGCCGGGGCCTTGCTCAGCCGGTCGAAAACGACCGGCCAGCCCCCCTTCACCATCCAGAATATCGAGACCCCCACCGGTTTTCGCGGCATGAGCGGCCTGTTCCGCTTCCTGCCGAGCGGGCGCAACCAGCGCCTGCTGTCGATCCTGAAAGTCGGACGGCGACAGTTCGAGATGGTCGATCCGGCCCCGACAACCTTCGGCCAGCGCCTGACCAGCATCAACGGATACAGTCAGTGACACCGGAACATTGCCGCAGCGGTGCCTCGGCATGACCCCCGATGCCCCTGCGGCTGTCGCGGAAAATGCAACTGAGGCTGACACCACGACCACCGCCGCCGACACCTTCATCGCCAGCCCGACCCCGGACGACCTCGCCGCCTGCACGGCGGCGGTCGAGGCCGGGGTGCCGGTGCCCAAAGCCCTCGCCGCCCTTATGGAGGCGGGGCAGGCCCGCACCCGCGCCGCCTTCGAGACGACCCCCATGGCGGGGCTGGCGGCGGGCAAGGCCCTTGCCGCCTTGCAGGATCACGTCATCGCGGCCCTCTTCGCCAAAGGGTGCCGCACCTTCCCCCTGCCCCACCCCACATCCTCGGAGCGGGTGGCCGTCGTCGCCGTGGGCGGATACGGACGCGGGGCGCTGGCTCCCGGATCGGATATCGATCTGCTGTTCCTGACCCCCTACAAGCGCACGGGCTGGACGGAATCCGTCATCGAGACGGTTCTCTACGGTCTCTGGGATCTCAGGCAGAAGGTCGGGCAGGCGACCCGCTCGACCGACGATTGCCTGCGTTATGCCCGTGACGACATGACCATACGCACGTCCCTGCTGGAGACGCGGCTGATCTGCGGCGATGCGGATCTCTACGAGGAGATGCGCGCCCGCCTGCGTGACGAGCTGTTCGCCGATACGGGCGCGGAATTCGCCGCCGCGAAACTGGAGGAACGGCGCGAGCGCCATGAGCGGGTCGGCGGCACGCGCTATCTGCTGGAACCGAATATCAAGGAGGGCAAGGGCGCATTGCGCGACCTGCATTCCCTGTTCTGGATCGGCAAGTATCTCTACCGCGTCGAGCGCGCCGCCGACCTGATCGACCATGGCGTTTTCACCACCAACGAGCTGACCCGCTTCACGGATTCGGGCCAGTTTCTGTGGACGGTACGGTTCTGGCTGCATTACCTGTCGGGCCGCGCGCAGGAGCAGCTTACCTTCGACAAACAGATCGAGATCGCCGGGCGCATGGGCTTCACCGATGACGGCGGACAGAGCGGTGTCGAGCTGTTCATGGGCCGGTATTTCCGGGTCGCCAAGGAGGTCGGCGACCTGACCCGCGTGTTCTGTGCCGCATTGGAGGCGCAGCAGATCACGCCCAAACGACGCATGAGCCGGGGCTTCTTCGGACTGTTCGCCAAAGATGACGACGACAGCACCATCCGTATTCAACACGGGCGGCTTCTGGTCAGCGACCCGACCATCTTCCGCGAACGACCCATCGAGATCCTGCGCGTCTTCCGCACCGCCGTGGAGACAAACGGCACGATCCATCCCGTGACGCTCAAGCTGATCCGCCGCAACCTCGCCCTGCTCGACGGCCTGCGCGACGATGCGGAGGCCAATGCGGAATTCCTCGACATGCTGCTGGAGACCGGCAATCCCGAGCGTATCCTGCGCCTGATGAACGAGGCGGATGTGCTGGGCCGGTTCATGCCCGAATTCGGGCGCATCGTCTGCATGATGCAGTTCAATATGTACCACCATTACACGGTGGATGAGCACACCATCCGTGCCGTCGGCACCCTCGCCCGGATCGAGAGCGGGGCGCTGGCGGAAGAGATGCCGAGGGCGACCCGGATCATGGATTCGCCGCTCAACCGCCGGGTTCTCTACATCGCATTGCTGCTGCACGATATCGGCAAGGGCCTGCCGGAGGACCATTCCATCGCGGGCGCGCGGATCGCCGCCGAGGTCTGCCCCCGGCTCGGCCTGACGGAGGCGGAGGTTGAAAAGGTCATCTGGCTGGTGCGGTTGCACCTGCTGGCCTCCGACACCGCACAGAAACGCGATCTGGCCGATGCGAAGACGATCCGGGATTTCGCGGATGTCATGCAGAGCCGCGAGATGCTGAACATGCTGTTCATACTCACCGCCTGCGATATCTATGCGGTCGGGCCGGGGGTGTGGAACAACTGGAAAGCGCAATTGCTGCGGACCCTGCATACCGAGACACTGGCGGTTCTGACCGCTGGGCACGGCGCGCTGTCCGAAAGCCGCCGGGAACGGATCGAGCAGGCCAAGGATGCCCTGCGCGAGCGGCTGGGAGGCTGGGACGATCCATGGCTGGACGGCTTCATGGAGCGGCATTACCCCCCCTACTGGCTGGGTCTCGATGCCTCGGTCCACGAGGTCCATGCCCGCATCCTGCGCGACAAGAAGGAGGATGCCCCCGCCATCGACGTATCGGGCGACCCGGAGCGCGCGGCCACGCGGCTGTCCATGGCGATGGGCGACCATCCGGGACTGTTCTCGCGGGTATCCGGGGCGATCTCTCTGGCCGGAGCCTCCATCGTGGATGCACGGACCTTCACGACCACCGACGGCACGGCCCTCGCCACCTTCTGGGTGCAGGACAAGGAGGGCGAGGTCTATGACGACCCGCACCGCCTCGACCGGATGCACGGGACGATCCGAAAGGTTCTGGAAGGGGATATCCGTCCCCATCTGGCGATTCAGGCGCGACAGGAATCCGCCCTGTCCTCGCCGGAACGCAACTTCCATGTGCCGCCCGAAGTGACCATCGACAATTCCGCCTCCGAACTCTTCACCATCATCGAGGTGACGGGACGCGACAGGCTGGGTCTGGTGCATGATCTTGCCCATGCGATCACGAACCAGCGGATCAGCATCTTCTCCGCCGTCATCGCGACCTATGGCGAGCGGGCGGTCGATACCTTCTATGTGAAGGATATGTTCGGCCTGAAGATCACCAGCGAGGCCCGGCAAAAATCCATCACCGCCGCCGTGACCGAAGCCCTGATCGGGGAAGACGGGTGAGGCCCGGAACACGGGAACCCCGCTTGCGGGAACAGGAAGTGTCGTCATCCCCCGCGCCCGCTTCGTACAGGGGACCGGGGGAGCCACTATCCGGCCTTCTCTGTTGCGGGGCCACGTTCCGTTGCGGACAGGCCTCGCCGCAGCGGCACACGGGGCAGAAAACATCCCCGGAACCGCTTCCATGAGCCTCGGACGCGGCTTCCTGACCGTCGGGGGCATGACGCTCATTTCCCGGATGCTCGGACTGGTGCGCGAGATCATCATCGCGGCCAGCCTCGGGGCGACCGATGCGGCGGATGCCTTCTATGCGGCCTTTCGGATGCCCAATCTCTTCCGACGCATCTTCGCCGAAGGGGCCTTCAGCGTGGCCTTCGTACCGCTGTTCACCAAGACGCTGGAGGACGGCGGCAACGAGGCCAGACGGTTCGGCGAAGAGGCGCTGGCCATGCTGGCAAGCGCCCTTTTCGTCGTCACCCTGATCGCGACGCTGGGGATGCCGGTCCTGATGCTGGCGCTGGCGGCGGGGTTCACGAGCGAGCCGTCGAAATACGATACCGCCGTGCTGCTGGCGCGGATCATGTTCCCCTATCTCTTCCTGATTTCGCTGACGGCGCTGTTCAGTGCCGTGTTGAATGCCCTCGGGAAATTCGCGGTGGCGGCGGGCGCACCGATCATCCTGAATCTGTTCATGATCGTGTTCTCGGGCACCGCGCTGCTGCTGGGCTGGCAGGTCGAGATATGGCTGGCCCTCGGGGTGGCCCTGTCGGGAATCGCGCAACTGGCTCTGGTGGCGGGGGCCGCGCGCAGGGCGGGGATGCGCTTTGCCTTCCGCCGCCCGCGCCTGACCCCGGATATGAGGCGGCTTCTGGCGCTGGCCGCTCCGGCGGCACTGGCCGGGGGGGCGATGCAGATCAACCTGATGGTCGGATCGGTGATCGCATCCTTCTTCGACGGGGTGGTCGCATGGCTGACCTATGCCGACCGTCTCTATCAACTGCCCCTCGGCGTCGTCGGGATCGCGGTGGGCATCGTCCTGATGCCCGATCTCTCGCGCCGGCTGAAACTCGGCGATCAGGCCGGTGCTGTGCATTCCCTGAACCGCTCGGCGGAATTTGCGCTGGCCCTGACCCTGCCCGCGACCGTCGCGCTCATGCTGATCCCGGTCGAGATCGCGCGGGCCGTCTTCGAGCGGGGAGCCTATACCGCCGGTGACGCGGCGATGACGGGGCTGGCCACCGCGCTGTTCGCGACCGGATTGCCCGCTTTCGTGCTGAACAAGACCCTGACCCCGGCCTTCTTCGCCGCCGAGGACAGCAAGACCCCCCTGCGCCTGTCGCTCTGGGCGATGGGGATCAATACGGTGCTGGCCATTGCGGGCGCGCTGACGCTGGGCTGGGTCGCCATTCCGGTCGCGACGGCCATCGCGTCCTGGGTCAATACCGGCTGGCTGTGGCTATTGCTCCGCAAGCGCGGCTATGCGCTCGATGCCCGGTTGCGGCATCGCTTGCCGCGCCTGTGTATCGCCAGCCTCGCGATGGGCGTCGTCCTGTGGTTCGCGGCGCAGGCGGGAGCGTCCCTGTTCGAGAGCGGCTGGCTGCGGGTTCCCGCCCTGCTCGGCCTCGTCCTGCTGGGCATGGCCAGCTATGCACTGGTCGCGCGGCTTCTGGGGGCTTTCACGCTGGCAGAGCTGAAAGCGGGATTTCGCCGCACTTGACGGTATGACGGGCCGCAGCATGTGAACCCCGGTTCATCAAACCGGAGTTGCCATCATGATCCGTATTCTTGTCGTCCTCGCAATGCTGCCCGGCGCGGCCCTCGCCCAGAGCTTTTCCGAGGCCTTCCCCGACGGGGTGTCTGAAACCGCCCTGGAGAATGTCGATCCGTCGATCTTCATCGGCGCTCCTCTCCTGTCCAATGAGGAGAAATACGAATTGACCAAGGCCCCGCAATTCCAGTTCCAGCCGACCGATTACCTGGTGATCGGCGAGGAGGCCGTGAAACCGGCGGATAACTGGGCCGCCGCTGACACCACCGCCTGCGAAGGTTCGGGCGGCGTGGTCCTGCCCCTTCCCGCAGGCCGCACCATGTGCTTCCGCTTCTGAGGGCGCATTCCGGCGGCCCTGCCCCCCCTCCACACACACGAGAAACCCCGCCTCGAAGGGCGGGGTTTTCCGGCAGATCACGGTAAGGGAAGGTCGCTTCAGGCGCTCGCGGCCTCGGGTTTCTTGTCTTCCTCGGCCTCGCGCAGCACATATCCCCGGCCCCAGACCGTCTCGATATAGCTCTGCCCGCCGGTGGCGTTGGAGAGTTTCTTGCGAAGCTTGCAGATGAAGACGTCGATGATCTTCAGTTCCGGCTCGTCCATACCACCATAGAGGTGATTGAGGAACATCTCCTTCGTCAGGGTCGTGCCCTTGCGAAGCGAGAGGAGTTCCAGCATCTGGTATTCCTTGCCGGTCAGGTGGACCCGGCTGCCATCGACCTCAACGGTCTTGGCATCGAGATTCACCTTCACGAGGCCGGTGGTGATGATCGACTGGCTGTGGCCCTTGGAACGGCGCACGATCGCGTGGATACGGGCGATCAGCTCGTCCTTGTTGAACGGCTTGGTCATGTAGTCATCGGCCCCGAAGCCGAAGCCCTTCACCTTGTCTTCCGTGCCCGACAGGCCCGAGAGAATGAGGATCGGCGTGGCGATCTTGGCCACCCGCAATTGCCGCAGGACATCATAACCGTTCATGTCGGGCAAGTTCAGGTCGAGTACGATCAGGTCGTAGTCATACAGCTTGCCGAGGTCGATCCCCTCTTCGCCAAGGTCGGTCGTATAGACGTTGAAGCCGTCCTGCTTGAGCATCAGTTCGATGCTCTGCGCCATGGCGCTGTCGTCTTCAATCAGGAGAATTCGCATTATATCCCTCGGCAGCGTTCAGGTTAATTATCATCGTTAAGCAAGCTAGAAAGCAAAGGTAAAAATTTTCTCACCGAACTTTGATAACGTGTACGTCCTGTTTGATGCTCACAGAACATCTGGGCCTAATCCACGGATAGTCCACAGAAAACTCCTTATACAGATTTTCCCGTTTTCGGGATTGAAGCCGGATATGCCGTTATGTCGCACGGGAACATCCTTGATTCGGTTTCTGTGGAAATCCGTTTGTTCAGCATACTGCGTATCAGGTTTTTTGCCCATGGAAAAGCCGCCTCACGGTCAGGTGGGCGGCTTTAATCTACAGTGATGTCCGTTTGACTGTCGGGCCATCAGGCCCCGGCAAAACTCAGCGAATGGCCAGAGCGAAGCGGTCTGCCAGCATCGTTGCCGTCATCGGATGCCATATTCCCTGTGCCGAGCATTGTCCGGCAAAGGCCCAGCCATAGCGATAGGCGGCATCGAGAATTCCGCCGAAGCGGTCGGGCCGGGGCGGTCCGGCCAGAATGACCCGCTCTATCCCCGACAGGCGATCCGCATCGGGCATCGGGCTTTGCCCGTCATCCAGATAGATCGCCTCCGCGCTGAGCGCGAGGGTCAGCATGGGCAGGCCCGTCACCGGCTCCCCATTCCTGCCCTCGTCGAGACAGGATGCCTCAACGATGGCCAGCTCCGCCGGTTCCTTGACCCGGACGGCATCGATACAGGCTTCTACCGAGCCGATATGCAGGATATCCAGCCCACCGCGACAGGTGGCAACCGGCTCCGCGAAGACCCCGCTGCGGAGAGAATAAAGCGCGATCCGGCGACCGGCGCGTTCGATCCGCTGCGACATCGCGATCACGGCGCGCATCCGCGCCTCCGGCGTTCCTCCGACCAGAATCACCGGATGGGAGGTCATCGCGCCGACCGGCTCGAAATCATAAAGCGCGCGCATCGCGCCCTCCACCGCCCGGTCCCCCAGCAGCGGTCCCCCATCGGACAGCAATTCGACTGAAATCGCCTCGAAAGTCGCGACGGAAAGATCGAGCGCGGCCCTGATCCGGGCCAGTTGATCCCGCGACTGATCCCTGCGGATCGCGCGGGTCAGATCGCCTGTCGGCGCATGACGGGGCGCGCGCAACAGCGTTTTCGTATCCGGCAACCCGGAATCGACAATCGGTACTACGGGATCGATGGTCGGCTCCCGGCGCCCGATCAGCGACCTCATAACTGGTGCGACCTGTACTTCTTGATCCGCGTCGTCCGCAGACCCTGAATGCCATGCCGGTCGATCGTCTTTCGCCAGCACTCGAACTCCTCATGGGAGAGGTTGTAGTATTCGCACGCTTCATCGAGGCTGAGCAGGTCGCCACGAACGGCGGCCACCACCTCTGCCTTGCGGCGGATTACCCATCGTTTCGTATCGGCGGGCGGCAGGTCATGGCGTGTCAGCCGCTGACCATCTGGGCCGATTACGGATCGGGGTCTTGCTGGGATCGGTTCGTTCATCGGCCTGTCCGGTATGTCCGTCATACGGATCACTTTAGCCACTGACCTCTAACAAATCGGAAAAGGTAAGCATTTTAAGCACGTTAACTGATTCGCGCGGTAACCATTTCCCTTAACCTGTCTGTACACCCGGCGACCGCCCCGCTTGACGCGGGGTTCGGGGGGCGCGATATGCCCTGAATGACCCTCACCGATACACTCGACGCGCCCAACGCGCTCGGCTTCGTGAAGCCTTCCTCCGACACGCGCGTCGCCGTGGCGATGTCGGGCGGCGTGGATTCTTCCGTCGTCGCCGCCCTGATGAAAGACGACGGCTTCGATGTCGTCGGGCTGACGATGCAGCTTTACGATCACGGGGCCGCGCTGGCGAAAAAAGGCGCGTGCTGTGCGGGGGCCGATATTCACGATGCCCGCCGGGTCGCGGCGGCGATGGGGTTTCCGCATTACGTCCTGGATTACGAGTCTCTCTTCCGCGAGGCGGTGATGGACGAGTTTGCCGATGCCTATCTGGCCGGTGCGACTCCGATTCCCTGCATCCGCTGCAACGAGCGGGTCAAATTCAGGGATCTGATGCAGCTTGCCCGCGATCTCAATGCCGATTGCCTCGCGACGGGGCATTATATCCGCCGTCTCGAAGGCCCGAACGGGCCGGAACTCCACCGCGCCGCCGATCCGGCCAAAGACCAGAGCTATTTCCTGTTCACGACGACCCGCGAACAGCTCGATTATCTGCGCTTTCCTCTGGGCGGAATCGCCAACAAGGCCGAGGTGCGGGCCATGGCCACACGCTTCGGGCTGGCGGTCGCCGACAAACCGGACAGTCAGGATATCTGCTTCGTTCCCGAGGGCCGCTATACGGATGTCATCGAGAAGCTGCGCCCCGGCGTCTCACAGCCGGGCGAGATCGTGCATCTCGACGGGCGGGTGCTGGGCGCGCACGGGGGCGTGCTGAACTACACCATTGGCCAGCGCCGGGGCCTGGGCATATCGGGCGGCGATCCGCTCTATGTCGTGAAACTCGATGCCGCGACGCGACAGGTCATCGTCGGTCCCCGCGAGGCTCTGGGGGCCACTGAAGTACGGCTGCACCAGATCAACTGGCTCGGTGACGGAGATTTCCACGATGCACCGTCGGGGGGCTGGGATATGGCGGTGAAAGTCCGCTCGACCCGCCCTGCCGCACCGGCACGGGCAATTCCCGGCAAGGACGGCACCGCGACCGTCCATCTCGACGCGCCCGAGGACGGGGTCGCCCCCGGACAGGCCTGCGTCTTCTACGCGCCCGACAGCACCCGCGTTCTGGGCGGCGGCTGGATCACCGGACGCGCATAGGCGCCGACGCCGGCCCGGATGTCAGTGCATGTTGCGAATGTCGAGGGGCAGGATGAGATTGCCCTCGGCATCGAAAGGCCCCGCATTGCCGTTCTCGTTACGCGCGATCTCACCGCCGTCTTCGGCATTGAAGGGGTTGGGCAGGAATTCGGTGTTCTGCTCGTAGTCGCGCAGGTCGAGCTTATACGGCAGATCAGGATCACGAACCTTGTTTTCCTGCTCGCGCGGCGAGACGGCGGCAACCGGCTCGGCCTTTTGCACGACCGGCCCCCTGTCAGTCCGGGGGTCCGTCGCCGCTTTCCACCAGCCCGGCGACTGCCATGCCGCCACCGCGAGCAAGATCGCCCAGGACGCCAGGGTAAGTTTCTTTTCCATGATGGTCCCGCTCCGTAAGAATTGCGGGGATCACCATACGCCGGAACCCTTAAATTTTTCGAAGCAGGGCGCGGTACGAGAAACGGATTTCCGGGCTTTATAGCGTATTGTGTTCAGGTTGAACCGGAATGCATCGGGATTCACACACGTCTTGGTGTGGATCCCGATCCGGCTCAGCCGGAACGGGTCGGACACGACACGATCACCGGCGGGAAGAGACGATCATTTCTTCTTTTCGAGCTTCTTCTCGATCATCTCGACGGCCATTTCCGGTGTCACGTCCTCGGGTTTCGTGCCCTTGGGAATGGTGGCATTGACCTTGCCCCATTTGACATAAGGACCGAAACGGCCCTCCAGCACCTTCATCTCGCCGCCTTCCTTCGGATGGTCGCCCAGCTCCTTGAGGGGCGGCTTTGCGGCGGCGCGCCCCCTGCCCTTGCCGGGATTGGCGATCTTATCGGCGATCAGATCCACGGCACGGTTCAGGCCGACCTCGAACACATCCTGCCATTCGGGCATGTTCGCATAGGTCTTGTTGTGCTTGACGTAGGCTCCGTAGGGGCCGATCGCCGCCGTGATCGGGGCATTATCCTCTGGATGCAGGCCGACCTCACGGGGCAGCGACAGCAGCTTGAGCGCCAGATCGAGCGTGATGGTTTCGGGCGTGACGCCGTTCGGCAGCGAGGCGCGCGGGGGCTTGGTTTTCTTGGGCTTTGCCTTGCCCTTTTCCTTCTCCTCGATCTCCGGCTCGCCGAGCTGGATATACGGGCCGAAACGCCCCGAGCGCAGGAAGACCTGCTTGCCGGTTTCAGGGTCGATGCCCAGTTCCACATCGACCGAGGCGGCGGCCAGTTTCTCCGCCTCCTCATCCGAGACACCGAAGGGGCGGGTGAACTTGCATTCGGGATGGTTGGAACAGCCGATGAACGCACCGAACTTGCCCGTCTTGATCGAAAGCTGACCGCCCGCGCGCCCGTCCTTGCCGCATATCTGACAGGCGCGGGGGTCCGAGCCGTCGCCCCGGTCGGGGAAGACATGCGGCCCCATCGCCTCGTTGATGCTGTCCAGCACATCGCGGACGCGCAATTCCTTGGTATCGGCCACCGCCGTCGAGAATTCCTTCCAGAACTTGCCCAGCAGCACCTTGTATTCCGCTTTCCCGGCGGAGATGTCGTCCAGTTCCTCCTCCAGATCGGCGGTGAAATCATATTCGACATATTTCGGGAAATAGTTTTCGAGAAAGGCCGTTACCAACCGCCCCTTGTCATCGGCGATCAGGCGATTCCCGTCCTTCGAGACATAACCGCGATCCTGAATGACCGAGATGATGGAGGCATAGGTGGAAGGGCGACCGATGCCCAGTTCCTCCATGCGCTTGACCAGCGAGGCCTCCGTAAAGCGGGGCGGCGGCTGGGTGAAATGCTGAACGGCCAGCGCGGCACCGTCCTGCGAGAGAATGGCGGTCAGGCCGGTTTTCGCGTCTTCTTTCTCGACAACCTCGCCGTCCTCGGGGGCCGATTTCGCGAAATCGGCCTTCATCGCGCCCGTCACCTTCCTGAGCGCATCCCCTCCGGCCATGGCGGGCAGGATGCGGCTGTCCTCATCGGCGGCATCGTCGCGGCCTTCCTCGTATACGGCGAGAAAGCCGTCGAACTTCACGACCTGCCCCGTTGCGCGGAAACCGACCTTTTTGTCGGCGCTGGCAATCTCGACTGTCGTGCGCTCCAGCCGGGCGCTTTCCATCTGCGAGGAGATCGCGCGTTTCCAGATCAGGTCATAGAGACGCAGTTCCTCGCCCGTCAGGGGCGTGTCTTTCGGGGCCTTCCCGAAATCGGTGGGCCGGATACATTCATGCGCTTCCTGCGCGTTCTTGGCCTTGGATTTATAGACGCGCGGCTTGGCCGGAGCGTAGTCCTTGCCGTAACGGCTCTCGATGGTTGCGCGGGCCTGCGTGACCGCATCGGGGTCCATATCCAGACCGTCCGTCCGCATATAGGTGATGTAGCCCTGTTCATAGAGGCGCTGGGCCACCTGCATCGCGCCCTTGGCCCCCATGCCCAGCTTGCGGCTGGCTTCCTGTTGCAGCGTGGAGGTCATGAAGGGGGGCGAGGGGTTGCGGGTCGCGGGTTTGGCCTCGACGCTGGTTATGGTGAAATCGCGCGCATCGATGGCCTCGACGGCCTTTGCCGCATCGGCCTCCGTGGCCAGATCAAAGCGTTCCAGCTTCTTCCCGTCCAGCGTGGTCAGGCGCGCCTCGAAATCCGCTCCCTCGGGCGTCGCGAAGCGGGCGCGGGCGCTCCAGTATTCCCGTGGCTTGAATTGCTCGATCTCCGTCTCGCGCTCACAGACGATCCGCAGGGCAACCGACTGCACCCGACCTGCCGACCGGGAACCGGGCAGCTTGCGCCACAACACCGGCGACAGGTTGAAGCCGACGAGATAGTCCAGCGCGCGGCGGGCGAGATACGCCTCCACCAGCGGCATATCCACGTCGCGCGGGTTCTTCATCGCGTCCAGCACGGCGGTCTTGGTGATGGCATTGAAGACCACCCGCTCGACCGGCACGTCCTTTTTCAGCGACCGGCGCTTTCGCAGCGCCTCCAGCAGATGCCACGAGATCGCTTCCCCCTCGCGGTCGGGGTCGGTCGCGAGGATCAGCTTGTCGGTGCCCTTCACCGCGTCGGCGATGGTCTTGAGCTGCTTGCGGGAGCGTTCGTCGCCCGTCTCCCACTTCATCTCGAAATCATTGTCCGGCAGGACCGACCCGTCCTTGGAGGGCAGGTCACGCACATGGCCGTAGGATGCATGAACCTCGAACCCCTTGCCGAGATATTTCTCGATGGTCTTTGCCTTGGCGGGAGATTCGACGATGACAACGGCCATGATGTCCCCTTGCTGCACGAATGGATCGGAACGCGGGGTAAATGGTGGATGCGCCCGGCGAAGTCAACGCGGCTTACTGTGTGCGGGAGATGCGCGCAAGCCGGGGCATCATCCACAGGGACGAAACGGGTGCGATATCACCGCCCCGTCACGTGCCCCCCGCACCAGTCTCCGGCGATAACGCGGAAGAACATCGCCATGAGCGGGCCGAAGACCAGACCGAAAGCGTAGATATAGCCGAACCCCGACGGCAACGAGAGGATCAGCGCCACAGTGCCGATGACGAACCCTCCCCATGCGAAATCGCCTTGCGTGTCCTTATCCCGACCGCAGCATCCGACAGGCACGGTAAGGACCGGGGATCATCGCGGTCGCCTACTCGTCCCCGCGCAGGGGCTTGGCGTATTGCAGTTCCAGATCCCACGGGAAGTAGATCCACGTATCCTGCGATACTTCGGTGATGAAGGTCTGCACGAGCGGGCGGCCCTTGGGCTTGGCATAGACCGTGGCGAGATGGGCTTTGGGGAACATCCGGCGCACGACTTCCAGCGTCTTGCCGCTGTCCACCAGATCATCCACGATCAGGATATTCTCGCCGTCGCCGGCGATCGCCGCATCGGGTGCCTTGAGGATTTCGGCCTCGCCCTGCGACTGATGCGAATAGGAGCGGATCGAGATGGTATCGACCGTCCGCACGTTCAGCTCACGCGCGACGATACAGGCGGGGGTCATGCCCCCGCGCGTGATGGCGATGACGGCCTTCCAGGCGCCGTCCGGCCCGCTGCCCTGCCCGTCCAGCCGCCATGCCAGCGCGCGGGCGTCGCGATGAAGCTGATCCCAACTGACGATGAAGGCTTTTTCGGCGGGGCGGCCCGACATCACTTCACCCTGACGAGTTCGACAGTGAAGATCAGCGGGGCACCGCCGGGGATGACGCCCGGAATACCGCTTGCGCCATAGGCGAGGTCGGACGGGATGACGAAGCGGTTCTTGCCGCCTTCCTTCATCAGTTGCACGCCTTCGGTCCAACCCGCGATCACACCGTTAAGCGGAAATTCGATGGTGGTCCCCCGGTCATAGGAGCTGTCGAATTTCTTGCCGTCGGTCAGCGTGCCCTCGTAATGCACCTCGACCGTATCGGTCGCGGCGGGGGATTTGCCCGTGCCCTCGGTGATGACCTCGTATTGCAGGCCGCTGGCTGTGACGGTCACACCGTCCTTCTTCGCGTTTTCGGCAAGATAGTCCATGGGTGCCTCCGATGGCGGGTCGTGGAAAAAATAACCGACCAGCCCGAGACAGACCACTCCCGCGATGATGTGGATCACCCGCATGAATTGCCCCGCCCCCGCTCCAGCCGAATCGCGCGAACCTTGGCACAACGGAGACGGGTTTGGCCACGGAGATTATGGACGCGCCGCCCCGCTCACGTTCCGACGGCGGCCATGCTCATGGCGATGAGGCGCTGGATCTTCTGGATATTCGCGCCCTTGCCCAGCGAGCGTTCCATGGGCGTGGACGACCCCGCGATCCAGAATTTCAATTCCGAATCCAGATCGAGCGTTCCGGCGGTCTCGACCGAGAAGGCCGTGATCGAGCGATAGGGGATGGTCAGGCATTCGACCTTCCTGCCCCGGATACCCTGCTTGTCCACGATGATGATCCGCCAGTTCGTGAAGACATAGAGATCGCGCACGGCCCGAAAGGACATCCTCACCTTTTCCTGTTTCAGCAGGACATTGCCGAGTTCTTCCGCGACATCTTCGGCGGAGACTTCGGTGGCGGTGCCCAGGACAGCATTCATGAAGCCCATCGGTCTTCCTCTACAACTTTATGTGTATAATGATGCGCCCTTCATCCCGCGACTTCATCTATATTGTGTAAAACTCTGCCCGCTTTCTTGCGCCCCTCGTTCCCCTCCCGTATACGGGTTCTGCTTGGTGCAGCAACGCACTGCCAACTAGAGGTTGGAACGATGACGATTGATACCGCGACGGGCAAGCCCGTCTCGCGTCCCGCTGACGCGCGCTTTTCACCCGGCCCTACGCGCAAGTTCGCGGGCTGGACCACCGCACATCTCGATGGAGCCGCCACAGGCCGCTCACACCGGTCGGCGGTCGGCAAATCCAAACTCAGATCCGTGATCGACCGGTCGAAGGCCATACTCGGTATGCCCGAGGGCTGGCGGCTGGGCATCATCGCCGGGTCCGATACCGGAGCCGTCGAATGCGCGATGTGGAACCTGCTCGGTCCCCGCCCCGTGGATGTGCTGGTCTGGGAAGCCTTCGGCAATGACTGGGCCATTGATGCGACCGACGAGCTGAAGCTGAAAGGCCGCACACTGAAGGTCGATTTCGGCGCGATGCCGGACCTGAACACCGTGAACTTCGCCCATGACGTGGTGCTGGCCTGGAACGGCACGACCTCCGGCGTGCGGGTGCCCGACGGCGACTGGATACCCGATGACCGCGAGGGGCTGGTGATCGCCGACGCCACATCGGCGGCCTTCGCCATGGACCTGCCCTGGGACAAGCTCGATGTGGTGACATGGTCCTGGCAGAAGGTGCTGGGCGGCGAGGCGGCGCATGGTATGCTGGCCCTTGGCCCCCGCGCCGTGGAGCGGATCGAAAGCTACACACCCGACCGGGCGATCCCGAAAATCTACCGCATTCGCAAGGGCGCGGGCCTGAGCGAGGACGTTTTCACGGGCGCAACGCTGAATACGCCCTCCCTGCTGGCCACCGAGGACTGTCTCGCGGCACTCGACTGGGCCGAGAGCGTCGGGGGGCTGGAAGGGCTGATTGCCCGCTCACAGGCGAATTTCGATGTCATCGCCCGGTGGATTGATCGCACCCCGTGGGCCGGATTCATGGCCACTGATCCCCGCACACGCTCGACCACCTCGCTCTGCATTTCGGTCACCGATCCTGTCTTCGATGCGCTGGATGATGCCGGAAAACGGGGCTTCATCAAGCGGATGCTGGGGATGCTGGCCGAGGAGGGCGTGGCCTTCGATATCGAAGGCTACCGCTCCGCACCGCCCTCCTTCCGCATCTGGGGCGGGGGCACGGTGGAGGCATCCGATATCGAGGCGCTGACCCCCTGGCTCGACTGGGCCTTCGCGGCGACCAGAAGCGAGCACACGGCAGAGGCGGCGTAGCCTTCCCCGCCTGCCCGCTCACACAGGCCCCGGACCGGCGCAGCAGGGCGACAGCCCGCAGTGCATCCGGGGCACCACAGATTTCTTGCAGGAACCCCCCATGACCACCCCCAGAGTCCTCATCTCCGACGCCATGTCCTCTAAGGCCGCCGATATCTTTCGCGCCAGAGGTATCGAGGTGGATGTCACCCCGAAACTGACCCCCGAAGAACTGCGCGGCGTTATCGGCCAGTATGACGGCCTGTGCATCCGCTCCTCCACCAAAGTGACGGAGGACATTCTCGATGCCGCCGACGCCCTGAAAGTCATCGGGCGGGCGGGTATCGGCGTCGATAACGTCGATGTGCCGAAGGCTACCCAGAAAGGCGTGATCGTGATGAACACGCCTTTCGGAAACGCCATCACCACCGCTGAGCACGCCATCGCCATGATGTTCGCGGTCGCGCGGCAGATCCCCCTCGCCAATGCCTCGACCCATGCGGGCAACTGGGAGAAATCGCGCTTCATGGGCACCGAGATTACCGGCAAGACGCTGGGCATCATCGGGGTCGGCAATATCGGCACCATCGTCGTGCAACGGGCGCTGGGCCTGAAGATGCGCGTTGTCGCCTTCGATCCCTTCCTGTCCGACGAGCGCGCAGAACGGATGGGCATCACGAAAGTCACGCTCGACGAGCTGCTGGCACAGGCCGATTTCATGACCATTCATGTGCCCAAAACCAAGGATACGGCGGGCCTGATCGACGCCACGGCGATCAACCGGATGAAAAAGGGCATGTTTCTCATCAACTGCGCCAGAGGCGGCATCGTGGATGAGGGTGCGCTGCGACTGGCGCTCGATACGGGGCATGTGGCCGGGGCGGCCTTCGACGTATTTGCCGATGAACCGGCGAAGGAAAACCCGCTCTTCGGCCACCCCAATGTCGTCGTGACCCCCCATCTGGGCGCGGCCACCACCGAGGCGCAGGAGAAGGTCGCGCTTCAGGTCGCCGAGCAAATGGCCGACTACCTGCTTGACGGTGCCGTCACCAATGCCCTGAACGCCCCGTCCCTTACGGCGGAAGAGGCAAAGCTGCTCGACCCGTATCTGGTGCTGGTGAAAAAGCTCGCCTCCTTCGCCGGACAGGTGACGGAGGACGAAATTCGCGCCATTCGCATCACCTTCGAGGGCGAGGCCGCTGCCCTGCCGCATCCGCCCCTGGTGCAGACGGCGGTGCAGTCGGTACTGGGCACCAAACTTGACAGCATCAACATGGTCAATGCGCTGGAGGTCGCCAAGGAACGCGAGATCGCCGTCGCCTCGACCAAGGCGGAGACGCGCAGCGATTATCAGACGCTCATCTCCATCGAGGTCGAGACAAAATCCCAGTGCCGCTCCGTCAAGGGTACGCTGGTCGGCGGCAAGCTGGCTCGCATGGTCGAGGTCAAGGGCATCGCGGTCGAGACGGACCTGAAGGGCGACATGATCTACGTCACCAATCAGGATCAGCCGGGCCTGATCGGCTCCGTCGGTTCGCTCATGGCCCGCGAGGGCATCAATATCGCGACCTTCCACCTTGGCCGCTCCGAAGCGGGGGCCGATGCGGTCGCCATCGTCGGACTGGACGGCCCTCCGCCGGAAGCGGTGGTCAGCGAGTTGAAGGGCCTGCAATATATCGACCGGGCGATCCCGTTACGGTTTGAGTAAGGCGCATCATCGCAACATGGATCATGTCAGACCCCGCGCCCGCTCCAGGCAGGGGCCGGGGTGACGATGTGCCCGGTGTGATATTTTTTCGAGGAACCCCATGTCCCTGATAATCGTGATGGTCGGCAATCCGCTGCCCGAAGGCATCGAGACTGTGGCGGCGGAGGTCGCCGGAGCCTTCGGCCTCTCCCCCGTTTCGGGCCGCGTCCTCTCGCCTGACCGCGCCATGGAACTGACGCTTGACGATGCGGGAGACGCGACGGAAATCGCGGATATCCTGCGGCAGGCCCTGCCCCTGATCGACATCGCCGTCCTGCCCGCCCAGGGGCGGCGCAAGCGGGTACTGCTGGCCGATATGGACGCGACCATGGTGGTGGGCGAGACCATCGACGAACTGGCCGCCGCGCTCGGCAGGGAGGCGGCGGTCTCCGCCATCACCGACCGGGCCATGCGCGGCGAGATCGATTTCGAGGCGGCGCTGGACGAGCGGGTCGCCATGCTGGCGGGTCTGGACGCGACCGAGATCGACCGCATCGCCGGAACGCTGACCTATTCGCCGGGTGCGGAGACGCTGGTGCGGACCATGGCGGCGCACGGGGCACACTGCGTACTGGTCTCGGGCGGGTTCGACCGGGTGACGGGTGTGGTGCGCGAACGGTTGGGCTTTCACAGGGATCAGGCCAACCATCTCGAAGTCAGCGACGGGCGGCTGACCGGCACGGCGCGCAAGCCCGTGGTCGATGCGATGACAAAACTGGCCACCCTGCGCGAGACGGCGATGACGGCGGGATGCACGCTGGCGGACTGCCTCGCCATCGGCGACGGTGCGAATGACCGGCCCATGGTCGAGGCGGCGGGGCTGGGCATCGCCTATCGCGCCAAGCCCGCACTGGCCGCCGCGACATCGGTGCGGATCGACCATACCGACCTGCGCGCGGCGCTGTATTTTCAGGGTTATACGGACAGCGAGATCGGGGATTCGACGGCGTAAGCGCCGCCACTTCCTCAGAGCATATCGCAACAAAGGAACGCCGCGTCCCTGAAAGGGCGGAGGACGGATTGACGGGACATCATGCCCCGGTGGACCATATCGTCCCCGAAAGGAGATCGTGATGTGGAAACTCGTCTGGATACTGGGGGGCGTCGCCGTGCTGGTCGTGGCCGGATGCGCGATGCTCGCCACGAGCGGCGGTGTCGAGCAACCGCCCCATGACAGCGTGGTTCTCGACGGTGATTTCGAGCTGCGCGACTATCCCGAACTGACTGTCGCCGAGGTAACGACCACGGGCGAACGGCGCGAGGCGGTCGGCGCGGGGTTCCGTCCACTGGCCGGATATATCTTCGCCAAAGAACGCGCGGGCGACAAGATCGCCATGACCGCCCCCGTCACCCAGACGCAGCAGGGTGGCGGCGAATGGGTCGTGCGTTTCATCATGCCATCCGAATACACGCTGGAGACCCTGCCCCGTCCGGCGGGATCGACGGTGCGGCTGCAAGCCCTGCCCGCCCGCCGCATGGCCTCGGTGAAGTTCAGCGGCGTGGCGACGGATGCATTGATTGCCACACAGGAGGCGCGGTTGCTCGACTGGATGCGCGCCCGCGATCTGGCCCCCGCCGGAACGCCGACCTACGCCTATTACAACGACCCTTTCACCCCCGGCTTCCTGCGCCGCAACGAGGTACTGGTGCCCGTGGCGCAATGAAAACGGGTGTCTGAATGCAGAACATTACCTCAAGGTTGATCAACTGACGGCATACGGGTATTCCTGAATCGTTACAAACGACTCAGGAAAGGATGAACGTCGTGAAGTATATGTGTATTGCCGCCGTTGCCCTCGCCGGGGCCACCCTGTCATCGGCCCCCGCCAGAGCGGATGCGTCGAACTGCTCCTATTTCAACGGGCCGTATTGCGAACTGGCCCATGCCGTGCGGCACCATGGATGGCGGCCTCCGATAGTCTGGGCGACACCCGCGATCCCGCTGGCCGGGCCGGTGATCTCCTATCCGTTGCACCAGCCGTTCGGCGGATATCCGGTGCCCTACCCCTATTGGGGCAATCAGGTCGGTTGTGCCGTTACCCCGGTGCCGCGCAACCCCTGCGGATACGCCACGCCGTATTCGGTCACGGCCTGGTGATCCCGGAGGGCGGCGGGGCCGCTCTGCGACCACACCGCCGCTATGACACGATGGAATCCCGGCCACCGATGCGCTAAGGGGGCCGGGAACCAACTCTCCCGAGGCCCCCGGACATGCCCTTCGACTCGCTGGTGCAACTCGCGCTGTTCGCGCTGGCGTCGCTGTATACGCCGGGGCCGAACAACATCATGCTGGCGAGTTCGGGCGCGCGGTTCGGGATACGGCGCACCCTGCCCCATGCGCTCGGGGTTGCGTTCGGTTTTCCACTCATGCTGTTTCCCATGGCTCTGGGTCTCGGCGCGGTGTTCGAGCAATCGCCCGCATTCCGGGATATCCTGCGGATCGTCGGGGCGGTGGTGATGCTGTGGATCGGCTGGAAAGTCGCCACAGCCGGGCGCGCGCAGGCCGACGAGACGGCCCGCCCCTTCACCTTTCTCATGGCCGCCGGTTTCCAGTGGATCAACCCCAAGGCATGGGCCATGGCGATTGCCGTTGTGGGCGGCTACATGCTGGGCCGCGCCCCCCTGCTCGAAGCACTCGTCTGTGCGGGCATGTTCACAGCACTGGGCCTCGGCTCGGCCTTCATGTGGACAGGAGCGGGGGCGACGATCCGGCGATTCCTGTCGAGCGATGTCCGTATCCGCCTGTTCAACGGCATGATGGGCCTGCTGATCGCGGCCTGTGCCGCGTTCCTGTTCATTGATACCACGCCGTGAGTCTGGCCACGCATATGCGCGTCTCCGCTGCGCTGCGACTGTGCCAGGCACGCGGCGAGGGGGCGTATGTCATCCGCAAGGGCGACCGAACCGCCGGGGCTTTGCTCATCCGTCAAAACCATCTCGACGGAACCAGCACACTCTATGCGCGTCGATATACCATGGAGAACGAGGCCGAGTGGCAACCGGTCAGCGGCGAGACCCCGATCCCCGACATGGATGCCGACACGACCATCGAAAAGCGGGCGGCGACAGACCCCGATTTATGGGTGATCGAGGTCGAGACGCGCGATATCGCGGCTCTTCTCACCGAACTCTGAGAAGCTGTCGCCTGGAGGCCGGAACATGAAAATCGCGCGGAAAGGCGGGGATGGTCCGGGCCTTTACCCCCTGGGGCAGGCAATGCGGGTCGGTGATGAAGGCTCCCAACAGCGTACGTTTGCTGAATTCCAGAACGGCAGTACATCCCGTCGGTCGATGGATCGCACTTACATGCTCGACCATAATGCTCGGTGCCAGCTCATGCAGGCGCGCGGAAGCGCCGGTCGGGCCTGCCATCACGGCAATCATGGTCATCGCCGGGAAAACGGGATAGGACCGGATCGGCTGTCGCAGGAACATCATGTCATCCCCCATATCTGTACGTGTTAACAACTCGATCAACCCACAGTTCTGAATCAGCACAAATGCAGTCACATCCCGGACTCGAAATGCCGATATCAATCTACTACAAGGCGAGTTGTTGCTATTCTATCACGTACGATCTTGTTTTGTTCTCGACAGAATAAGCTGGATATCCTAACAGGTCGTCATGGACAACGAAAAAGAAACACCGGGCCGCCCCTCGGGCACCATCGAGGACGAGACCCTGATTCGCGCGCTCGGGCGTCGCTATCTGACCTATGCACTCTCGACGATCATGCACCGGGCGCTGCCGGATGTGCGCGACGGGCTGAAACCCGTCCATCGCCGCCTGCTCTTCGCGATGCAGTTGCTGAAGATGCCGCCCAACGGCCCGTTCAAGAAGAGCGCGCGGGTTGTGGGCGATGTGGTCGGCAAGTACCACCCCCATGGCGAGCAATCGGTCTATGACGCGCTGGTGCGAATGGCGCAGGATTTCTCGGCCCGCTATCCGCTGATCGACGGGCAGGGAAATTTCGGCAATATCGACGGCGATAATCCCGCCGCCATGCGCTACACGGAATGCCGCCTGACCCCCACTTCGGCGGCGATCCTGAGCGGGCTTGACGACGACGCCGTGGATTTCAGCCCGAACTATGACGGGCAGGAAACCGAGCCGGACGTGCTGCCCTCGGCCTTCCCGAACCTGCTGGCGAACGGGGCGAACGGCATCGCGGTCGGCATGGCCACCTCGATCCCGCCCCATAATGCGGGCGAGCTGTGCGATGCCCTGCTGCATCTGCTGAAACACCCCAATGCCAGTGTCGAGAAGCTGGTCGAATTCGTCCCCGCTCCCGATTTCCCCACCGGGGCAATCCTCGTGGAACCGGCCTCCTCCATTCTCGATGCCTATCGCACGGGGCGGGGCGGCTTTCGCCTGCGCTCGAAATGGCACCGCGAGGATCTGGGGCGCGGGCGCTACCAGATCGTCGTCACCGAAATCCCGTTCCAGGTGCAGAAGATGAAGCTGGTCGAGCGCATCGCCGCGCTCATCACCGAGAAGAAGCTGCCGATCCTGACCGATGTGAACGACGAATCGGCGGAAGACCTGCGGCTGGTGCTGGAGCCGCGTTCGGGCAATATCGATCCGGCAGTGCTGATGGAGGCGCTGTTCCGGCAGACCGATCTCGAAGTGCGGATTCCGCTGAACCTCAATGTCCTCGATGCCCGGCGCACCCCGCGCGTGATGCCTCTGGGCGAGGCCCTGCAAGCGTTTATCGACCACCGGCGCGAGGTCTTGCTGCGCCGCTCCCGCCACCGGATCGGCAAGATCGACACCCGCGCCGAAACGCTCGACGGCTATATCATCGCCTATCTCAATCTCGACCGGGTGATCGAGATCATCCGCGAGGAGGACGAGCCGAAACCCGTCATGGTTGCGGAATTCGGCCTCACCGACAATCAGGCCGAGGCCATCCTCAACATGCGGCTGCGGAGCCTGCGAAAACTTGAGGAAATGGAGCTTCGCAAGGAGCGCGCGGCGCTGGCCGATGAGCGCGATACCCTTGCGGCGCTGCTGGAGAACGAGGCCGAGCAATCGAAGATGCTGGCCACCGAAATCCGCGAGACGAAAAAGACCTTCGGCCAGAATGCCCCCGGCGGCGCGCGGCGCACCGAAATCGCCGAGGCCCCGAAGGTCGAGGCCCCCTCGCTGGAAGCCATGATCGACAAGGAACCGATTACCGTGATCTGCTCCGAGAATGGCTGGATTCGCGCCATGAAAGGCCATGTCGCACTCGATTCCGAGATCAAGTACAAGGACGGCGACGGCCCCCGCTTCATCTTCCATGCCCAGACGACCGACCGCCTGCTGCTCATGGCGACGAACGGACGCTTCTATACCCTGGGGGCCGACAAGCTGCCCGGCGGGCGCTCGATGGGCGAGCCGGTTCGCCTGCTGATCGACCTGCCGAACGACGAGACGATGGTTGCGCTCTTTGCCCATAAGCCCGGCGCGAAGGGCATCGTGGCCACTGCCGCCGGACGCGGTTTCATGCTGGCCGAGGACGATGCGATCGCCCAGACCCGCTCGGGCAAGCAGGTGCTGGTCACCGACCCCCTTGCGCCTGCGGCAATCTACGCACGGTCCGCCGAAGACCATGACTCGGTCGCGGTCATCGGCCAGAATCGCAAGATGCTGGTCTTCCCGATGGCCGAGCTGCCCGAGATGTCGCGCGGCAAGGGCGTCCTGCTGCAACGCTACAAGGATGGCGGCCTGTCGGACCTGCGGACCCTCAAATGGGACGAGGGCCTGCAATGGTCGATGTCCAACGGCAATACCCGCTCGGTGCCCACGGAGGAACTGGCCCAGTGGCGCGGCAAGCGGGCCGGGGCCGGCCTCATGGCCCCGCGCGGCTTCCCGAAGGACAATCGCTTCGAGTGACGCCGTTCCCGCCTGCGCCGGAGAATTCCGGTTCCTCCGGCGCATGATCCGTCCTAAGTCGGGGTAGCCGTTCCTTCTCGAAAGCGCCCCCGTGACCGCCCCAGTAAAGCCCTTCGCGGTCCCCGTGACCGTCCTCCTGACGCTCTGCGCGCTGTTCTGGGCGGGCAACGCGATCTCCGGGCAGTTGGCGGTCGGGCATGTGCGCCCCTTCCAGCTCGTGCTGATGCGCTGGATTCTGGTGGCCGGCGTCCTCTGGGCCATATACGGGCGGCAGGTTCGCTCCTACTGGCCGGTTATCAAGCCCCGCTTCTGGTCGCTGGTGCTCCTGTCCTTTATCGGGTTCACGGCGTTCAACACCCTGTTCTACATTGCCTCGGTCAGCACGACGGCGGTGAATGTCGGCATTCTTCAGGGTGCGATGCCGGGTCTGGTGCTGATCGGCACCGTACTGGCCTACCGTACCCGCGTGACCGCAGTACAGATCGCGGGGGTCGCACTGACGATGATCGGCGTCGTGCTGATCGCCACGCGAGGCAATCCGGCCTCGCTGCTGCATGAGGCGGTGAACCACGGCGATGCGCTGATGCTGGTCGCCTGCACCCTCTACGCCGCCTATACTGTCGCGTTGAGGAATCGCCCGGATATGCCCGGTGCGGTGTTCTTCACCCTGCTGGCGGTGTTCGCGGCCCTGACCTCCCTGCCCCCGGCCATCGGCGAGGCGTTGCTGGTCGAGGACTATACGGCCCCGACCCTGCGCGGCTGGCTTATCGTCCTCTATATCGCGATCTTCCCGTCCTGCCTGTCACAGCTTTTCTTCCTGCGGGGGGTGGATGTCATCGGGCCGGGCCGCGCGGGCGTGTTCATCAACCTCGTGCCGGTCTTCGCCTCTTTCCTCGCCATCGTGCTGCTGGGCGAAGTGTTCGCATGGTATCACGGGGCGGCCCTCGTGCTGGTGCTGGCCGGGGTCTGGCTGGCGCAGCGCCCCGCTCTTTCCTGACCCCGTGCCGCCCGCGCCGATTGGACTTGCACGCCGCGCGATGATGTCTCACGGTTCAGATCTGTAAAAATAAAGACATCAGGGAGAATCGTCATGGCTGGAAATGGCAAGGATTGCTGCGGCCCCGGTTATGCCTCGCCTGCCGAAGCGATGCAGGCACCGCGTGAAAAGCTGCTCTACACGGTGGCGCTCTATACCGGCACGGGGATCGAAGCCCCCGATTACCTCGCCACCGTCGATGTGGACCCGGACAGCGACACCTACAGTCAGGTGATCCACCGCGCCGAAGCATCCGTCATCGGCGATGAGCTGCACCATTCGGGCTGGAATGCCTGCTCCTCGTGCCATGGCGATTCCGATATGTCGCGCCGCTACATCATCCTGCCGGGGGTTCGCACCTCGAACCTGAATATCTACGACACGCAGGAGGGCCGTGCGCCGACTCTGCACAAGGTCATCTCCGGCGAGGAAATCAAGAAGAAGACCAACCTCTCCGCGCCCCATACGGTCCATTGCCTCGGCGCGGATATCATCATCTCGATGCTGGGCGACGCCGACGGCAATGCCCCCGGCGGCTTCCTGCATCTCAACAAGGATTTCGAGATCGTGGGCCGCTGGGAGAACGATATCACCGGCATGAACTACAATTACGATTTCTGGTATCAGCCGCGCCACAACAGGATGGTTTCCTCCGAATGGGGCGCGCCGAACACCTTCATGCCCGGCTTCGATCTGGAGGATGTGGGTGCCGGAAAATACGGTCAGTCGGTCCATTTCTGGGACTTCGAGGGCAAGAAGATCGTCAAGTCCATCGACATGGGCGGGGACGGCCTGATCCCGCTCGAACTGCGCGGGTTGCACGATCCGGCCTCCAACGAGGGCCTTATCGGCGTGACGCTCTCGTCGAATATCTTCCGCTGGTGGAAGACGCCGGACGGCGATTTCGAAGTCGAGAAGGTCATCGACGTGCCGACAGTGGATGTCGAGGGCTTCCCCGTTCCGATGCCGTCGCTCATCACTGATATCCTGATCTCGATGGATGACAGGTATCTTTACTTCGCCAACTGGCTGCATGGCGATCTGCGCCAGTACGATATCACCGATATCAGGAACCCGAAGATGACCGGACAGGTCTGGCTCGGCGGGATGCTCGGCAAGGCACCGGAGGTCAACGGCGCGAAGGTTACCGGCGCGCCGCAGATGATCCAGCTTTCGCTCGACGGCAAGCGGCTCTATGTCACCACCTCGCTCTTCTCCACCTGGGATAACCAGTTCTATCCCGACATGAAGGACGAGGGCGGGCAGATGTTCATGATCGATTGCGACACCGAAAAGGGCGGCATGAGCATCAATCCCGACTTCTATGTCGATTTCGGCAAGGAACCGAACGGCCCCAGCCGCGCGCATGAAATGCGCTATCCGGGCGGGGATGTGACCTCCGATATCTGGCTGTAGAGCGGTGTCCTGTTGCGGCGGGGGCGACCTCGCCACGACGGCGGCGGAGCTGGCACGGGCAAGACCCGGCCTTCTTCGCCGCCTCGTCACCCGTTTCGTGAAGGCGCTGCACCTTGGGCGATAGCGCGACACCGACCCACCGGGTCACTCTGAAAAATCGGGGCGGGGTGGTGCTGGAGGTCGGCGAGGATCAGCCGATCTATGACGCGGCTCTGGCGGCGGGCATCCAGTTGCCCATCGCCTGCGCCTATGGCGGCTGCATCACCTGTGCGGCACGGATGCTTTCGGGCAAGGTGCGTCAGCCCAAAGGAACCGCGCTGAACCGGCGACAGTCACAGGCAGGCTACATCCTCCTTTGTGTCGCGCGTCCGAAGGAGGACTGCGTACTGGAGGTCGGCGTGGAAAGCCACGGGGATCTCTACCGGAACCCCTTCGCCGCGCTACCGCCTGACCGGAAAACAGGGTAGATCATTATTGATCGACACGCGAAGGGAGGGGCCGATGTTCTGCGTATTCTTCGAGGTCCGGCCCAGAGACGGGCAAGGTGACGCCTATCTGGACATTGCCGCCGCCATGCGAAAGCAGGTGCAGGCGATAGACGGCTTTCTGGATGTGGAACGCTTTCGCGATCTCTCACGGCCCGGAGCGTTCCTGTCCTTTTCGACATGGCGCACCGAAAAGGCGCTGATCCGCTGGCGGGTGGACGCCAGACACCATGTCGTGCAGATGCGCGGACGCACCGATATCTTCGACAGCTACCGCATCCGCATCGGCGAACTCACCGCCGACAGCGCGGCGGACGCGCCGCCCGCACAGTTCCGCTATGACGAAACCGAAACCGGCGCGGCCAAGCGGGTCGCGATCACCGAACACGCAACCGGCAAGACGGTGGCGGCACCGGGCGCGCTCAGCACCGTCACCTTCGACAGCGTCATGCGCGAGGGCCATTCGGCGACCCTGACCGGCTGGGCGGACGAGGCGACCGCCTCCGCTCTGACATCCCCGGCGGAGGCCCGCACCCGCCATTTCCGCATCGTCCGCGACTACACCATGGTGGACCGCCACGAAGCCCCGCAATATTTCCCGGCAGTCGCGCTGGTCTGACCCGTCCCTTCGCCGCGCGACGGGCGAGGAGCCGGCATCCCGAAAGCAAAAGGCCCGACCAGGCGTCTGCCCCGGACCCCGCCAGCGATGCGAGGCAAGCCGCGTCAGGCCGCCAGAGCGTCGGCACCTTTTTCCTCAAGTATGGCCCGCATATCGCCGAGATTATGCATCGAGGTGATTTCGGGCATGGAGAACTGGACGCCGAAGGCGACCTCTATGGAGAGCAGCAAGTCGATATGGCGCGCGGAGTCCCAGTTCGGGGTATTCTTCGCATTGCTCTCGTCGGAGAGCGTGGATGCATCGATATCGAGGACATTGGCGACAAGCGTGGTGAGTTTCATGGAATAGCCCCTGAGATGAGTCGTCATATTCTTGGTGTGATGATGCGGAAAGGGCCGCCCTCTACCCGAAGACCCTGTCGCGCACGGCTTCAGGCCAGCGCATCGGGTCGAAACCGTGCTGCGTGAAGGCCGCCAGCACCCAGCGTTCGACGCCCAGACCGATACAGCCCGTATGGGCAGGCGCGCCGTCTTCAGCGGTGATATCGAACTTCTCGCCGAAGAACCGCCCGTGCAGGTTCACCGACCCGCAGGCCATTTTCTTCTTGCCACCCTTGCCGTCGAGCACGGGCATCAGAATTTCGTTCTTCACTTCCATCGCCGCCTGAAAGAACTTCTTCGAGGCGGATACGGTGGCGAAGAACGGGTCGGTGGCCGTCTGGATCTGCATGTCCAGATCGAACGTTCTGGCCAGCTCAACCACCAGAGGCAGGGCGCGGCGGCGACGGTCGGCCACATATCCTTCGGTGCCGACGAAAACGATTTCGCGGACGTTGAATTCATAGAGGCGGTCAAGACCGGAGGCATTGCGGCTCTCATAGCGGAAGACCCGGCCCAGCCAGCTCAGGGCAAAGCCCGCATCGTCCAGCCGCTTGCCCTGAAGCGTCGGATAGGCCGGGAAGCAGGCGGCGGGGTTCATGCACATGCCGTCATGGTGCAGATGCTCATCTCTGGGCAGGATCGCGCCCTCGGAGCAGGAATTGGCAACCCGGAATTCCTCGATGGCATCGAAGTCTTCCATCACGTTGCCGACGAAGGTGGCCTGGTTGGGATGGCTGTCGAAATAGCCGCATTTGTGCAGGACATCGGCATCAATGAAGCCGGGGAAATGGCCTTCCACGGCATCGAAATGCTTCTCGTACAGGTTCCCCGCGATCTCGTTCACCAGCCGTGCGAGGCGCAGCACCGGGCCATTATAAGCAATCTGGCCCTTTCCGTAATCATACACCCAGCCACGGCGGACGAATTCCTCGTTCACCCCGGACTGGAACGGTCCGGTATCCTCACGGGCATTCGAGGCGAAGGTCTTGACCGCGAAGCCGGTGCGCTGTTTCGCCATGGCGGCGACGAAGCGATGGGCCTTCTCGACGACTTCCTGCGTGTACAGGCCGTCACGGATTTCCAGAACGGCGCTCTGGCCGCCTTCGGCCACGCGGATGCGTTCCAGTTTCGGCGATACGAAGACCGATTCCTTCTCGATATCCCCGGCGACTTCAGGATTGACCACCACCGGCATGTCGATCCGTACCGTTACGGCACCCCCTTGCATCGTATTCATCGCGCGTATCCCCCATCATGGATTGTTCTGGAAGCGATCCCCGACCGCCTGTCTCAGGAACGCCCGCAGGCGCTCGGATTGCTTGTCTTCAGGTATTCCGGGCCTCAGAAATTGTAGTAGAGAAAGCTGGTGTCGCTCCCCAGCGACGTGAAACCGATAACCATGAGGATCGCCGCGACCACGGCCCAGGTGGCGTTGGGCATCCAGCGCACCGGGTTTTCGCGGAAGACCGCTTCTTCGGGCTGCGGGTCGGAACTGATCCAGGTGCCCCGCAGAATCTGCTGCGAGTTCGGCGCGAGCAGGACAATCGCCCCCAGCGCCAGGATCAGGGCCGTAGCGATCATCGGATCGACCATCACCGGATCGGCGGCGACCCCCGCCCCCGTAAGCGTCGTGATCCCCCACATGCTCGACAGCATGGCCGTTGCAACCTCGACCGACGGCGCGCGGAACATCACCAGCCCGCTGACGACTACGGCCATGGTCAATACCCAGCCTGCCGGTGCCCCGACAGAAGGCATCCTGAAATGCTTCCAGCCATTATCGACGGCCAGCGCGAGGCCGTGGATCAGGCCATAGACCACGAAGGTCCACCCCGCACCGTGCCAGATGCCCGCCATGACGAAGGTATAGAAGATCGGCAATGCGGAAGCCTGAAGCCATTTCCGGGTCGGCGAATAACCGTTCTGCGCCGCCGCGCGCGTATTGCTCATCGCCATGGGCGTGAACAGATAGGTGGTGAAAAACCGCGTCATGGTCATGTGCCAGCGACGCCAGAAATCCGAGATGCTGGTTGCTTTGAAGGGCGAATTGAAGTTCAGCGGCAGGCGCATCCCGAACATGAACCCCAGGCCCACGGCCATGTCGGAATACCCCGAGAAATCGAAATAGAGCTGAAGCGAATAGGCCAGCGATCCGATCCAGGCTTCCGAAGGCGCAATCGCCACGCCCAGCGCCACGCTGTCAAAGGCGATATCGGCATAGGGGGCGATGCTGTCGGCAAGAATGATCTTCTTGAACAGGCCGATCCCGAACATCGTCAGGCCGACCGACAGGGCGATGGTATTGAAGGCGCTGTCCCTGCGGTCCTCCATCTGCCCGAAGATATCACGCTGCAACAGCAGCGGACCGGCGGTGACGCAGGGAAAGAAGGTCGCGAACAGGGCATACTTGCCCAGCCCCACCCGTTTGACCTGTCCGTTCAGCGCCTCGATCAGAAAACCGATCTGCGTGAAGGTGAAGAACGAGACGCCCACCGGCACGATGATATCGAGATGCGAGATGCCCGTTCCGGCCAGTGAATTGGCGATATCGATGAAAAAATTCGTATATTTGAAATAGCCCAGCGCCACGAGGTTTGCGGCGATTGCCACAAATGTCAGCGCCCCGGCAGGCTTCTTCTGCTGACGCCGCAGCCGGATCGCGGTACCCGTAATGTAGTTGAACAGAACCGAGACGGTCAGGATCGCGGCCAGTGCCGGCGCAAGCATCCCGTAGAAGACCAGCGAGGCGAGTGCGAGATAGAAATAGACGCCGCCCCAGCCAAGAAGACGATGCACGACCAGAAAGCCCACATAGCACACGGGCAGAAAAAGCAGGATAAACTGGAACGAGGTGAAGGTCATGCCGGTCTCCGGGTCGTCGCCTTGGGGTCATTCGCGATCAGGCAGTATCGGCCTCCACGCAGCGCCTCGCGTGATTGCCGCCATGGGTTTGCTCAGTCTGATCGCAACCGGCTGTACTGGCGTTTCTGTGAGTCCAGTTTCAGGAACTGGTCGATGATGACCTGAAGGCATTCGGGATTCGAATGCTCGCCATCGATGTACTGGTCAGCCCGGCATCCCAGCGGATAGGGATCGAAGCCTCCGATGATCTGCAATCCGTATTTGGAGGCGAAATCACGGGTCAGGCCCTCGATGCGCTTCAGGCCCTCGCTATAGGGGCTGTTCTGCACCGCATCCCAGTAAACCGGGTTGAACGGCGGATGGGCGAGATAGACATCGACGCCCTGAGCCACGAGATATTCGAGCATCTTGTCCACCGCCTCGACGGCGGGCTGATGGACGAGGGGCGGTGAATCGCGCTTCGCATAGGCGAAGGAGAGCGCATCGCCCCGCGCGCGACCCGGCGTGAATGCCTCCTGATGCAGCATCGACCAGCGGATCGACCCGTCGGGCAACAGCGTGTCCAGCGTCGCGTGCCCGTTCCGGTCGGACGGGCCGGGCTGTACCGGCGCTTTCAGCCAGCGCCTCACGTTCGCCTTCAGCAATGGCAGCGAAAGCGTCTGCTGGAAGCGCGGCTTCAGCGGGTCGGTGAAATGGTCATGGGCAGGGATACCCAGGCGCTTTGCCATGGCGCGATACTCATCAAGGACCGGCACCCACAGCCAGTCCGTGCGATCCTCGACCTTCGTGAACATATTATCGCGGATCGAGATGATGAGGCGTTCGGGCAGCCTGCCGTGCTTCACGAACATCTCGGAGACACCGAGGATATCCTCGTAATAGTCGCGATGGACATGCGCGTTGTAGAGATCGACCCCCCGGCCAAGCTCCGCATGAGCTTCCTGCCAATGGCTCGCGCCCATGATGGCAACATAGGGGGTGCGGTCGAGACCGGCGATATGCCGGTGACGCAGGTGCCGTGTCTCGATGTTCAGATCGTAGGTCTGCCAGCTCCGGCCCGATGCCAGCACTTCCGCCACGCGCTCGATACGGGCATCGTCGTGCAGCAGCGGTGCCAGCGCCATATTGGCCTGCCGCACACCGAAAAGTCCGATCAGGAACAATGCCCCCATAAGCAGAATGTACCGTGCCGCCGAGTCCGATCGCCCCAGCCCTTTTTCGGCACTTTTTGTAACGAGATCAGCGGCTTCAAGATCCCGCTCGCGACGCCCGACCTCGTTACGGACGAGCATACGCCTGTCGCGCCCGGTTCTCTCGGTCTGTTCACTGGTCAGCGTCATGAAAGAAACCTGTATGAAAGTCGGGCGGCTCTCCTTTGTACCCGATGCCTCTTGAGATCGGGTAAAGCGGGCATGGGAAGGCGCGGCGAATTACAGCCGGATCATCGCGCAACGATGCCCTTCGGAGAGGTCTTTTCCGCAAAAGAAACAGAACCGGCACCCTCAGCCGGGCGCATGAGGATGACGCGACCGGGGGGCAGAATGACATCGACTTCCGTGCCCTGTTTTTCAACCGAACGGAGATCAACGGTCGAATCATGGGCATTGGCGAGCAGCCGGATCATCGGCAGGCCAAGCCCGATCCCCTCGTATGAACGGCCCAGCGTATCATCCGCCTGATAGAAGGGGTCGAAGACCCGCTCCAGCTTGTCGGCGGGGATACCGATTCCGTCATCGACAAAACGCATGACCATTGCCCCGTCACCCCTCAGCCCGACCGTAATGGCGAGCGTCACGGCGGCATCGGAAAAGCGCACGGAATTGTCGAAAAGACCGGTCAGGATCGTCTGGATCGCAACCTTGTCGAATACGACCCCTCTGACCTGCGGATCGACCGTTATCGTCAGCGAGATGGCCTTTTCGGGATGGGCCGACCGCAGCGGTCTGGTCATGTCGTCGATGAAATCCGCAAGATCGACAATGGTATCGTCGTTGAAGCTCTGCTGACCGGATTCGATGCGCGAGAAGGAAATGACGGCATTGATGATACCCAGCAGCGACTTGCCGGAGCTATTGATCTGGTTCGCGTATTCGATCATCGTCTCGCGGGAGTTCTCCTTCGAGATCAGGTCCGAAAACCCGATGATCCCGTGCAGAGGCGTTCTCAGTTCATGGCTGATATTGGCAAAGAAAGATGATTTGGCGCGGCTGGCCGCTTCCGCCTCTCCCTTGGCCCTGAGAATACCGTCCCGCATCGCCCGCTGTTGCGTGATGTCGAGCGAGACATAGACATTGCCCCCGTGCGGCGTGCGCGTCCGGCTGACGGCGAAGACGGTTCCGTCGGCCCCCTCGACCTCGAC
>CAKZUT010000023.1 GCA_937922185.1 uncultured Neomegalonema sp. | reverse complement strand
CACCCCCAAGTCAGAACTCTGCATCGGCCATCTTTACCCGCGACACGCAATCCGCTAATCCTGCGGCGTCATTCAACGCTTTTCGGAGACTCGCGCGATGTCGAACGCCCCCACCATGCTCATTCTTCCCGGCGACGGGATTGGCGCAGAAGTCATGGTCGAGGTGCAACGCGTCGTTGACTGGGTTTCCGGGGCGTCCGGCACACCGTTCACGACCGAGACGGACCTTGTGGGCGGCGCAGCGATTGATGCCCATGGGACACCGCTGCACGACGACACCATGAAGCGCGCTTTCGATTTCGACTCAGTGTTGCTTGGCGCAGTGGGCGGACCGAAATGGGATAACCTCGATTTCTCGATCAAGCCTGAGCGCGGCTTGCTGCGGTTGCGCAAGGAAATGGAGCTGTTTGCGAACCTGCGCCCCGCCATGTGCTTTGACGCGCTGGCCGATGCCTCCTCGCTCAAGCGCGAGCTGGTGGCGGGGCTGGACATCATGATCGTACGCGAATTGACGGGCGGCACCTATTTCGGCGAACCGCGCGGCATCTCCGACCTGCCCAATGGCGAGCGGCGGGGGGTGAACACGCAGGTCTACGATACGCATGAGATCGTGCGCGTGGGTCGCGCCGCGTTCGAGCTGGCACAGAAGCGGGGCGGCAAGCTCTGCTCGGTCGAGAAAGCCAATGTCATGGAATCGGGGATTCTCTGGCGCGAGGAGATGACGAAACTCGCCGCCGATTACCCGGATGTGGAATTGAGCCATATGTATGCGGATAACTGCGCGATGCAGCTCGTACGCGCGCCCAAGCAATTCGATGTGATCGTGACCGACAACCTGTTCGGCGACCTGCTGTCCGATTGCGCGGCGATGCTGACCGGATCGCTCGGAATGCTGCCCTCGGCCAGCCTTGGCGCGGCAGACGAGACGGGGCGGCGCAAAGCGATGTATGAACCCGTCCACGGCTCGGCCCCGGACATCACCGGGCAGGGCGTCGCCAACCCCATCGCCATGATCCTCAGCTTTGCCATGGCCCTGCGCTACAGCTTCGATCTCGGCGACGAGGCGGATCGGCTGGAGGGGGCCGTGCAATCGGTTCTGGCAGAGGGCTATCGCACCGGCGATATCATGCAGGACGGCATGAAACAGGTCGGCACGAAGGATATGGGCGACGCGATCCTCGCGAAGCTGAACGCAAGCGCGTAGGCCATTCGCCGATCACTGCGGGGTCAGGATTCGCAGCCGGAGGCCCCGACAAGAATGGCCCGGAAGTCATTCACATTCGTCAGGGTCGGCCCGGTCACGATGTGATCGTCCAGCCCCTCGAAGAAGCTGTGCCCGTCATTGGCATCGAGCATGGCGCGGGGGTCCATCCCGGCGGCGACAGCGCGCGGCAGGGTATCGGGCGTGACCAGTGCCCCGGCGGTTTCCTCGGCCCCGTCCACCCCATCGGTATCGCAGGCGATGGCGTGGATGCCCGGCGCTTCCTCCAGTGCCAGAGCCAGAGCGAGGGCGAATTCGACATTGCGGCCTCCGCGCCCCGATCCGCGAACCGTCACGGTCGTCTCGCCGCCGGAAATCAGGACACAGGGGGCGGGGAGCGGCTGATCGTGGCGGCGCACCTGTGCGGCAATACCCGCCATGACGCGCGCCACCTCGCGGGATTCGCCCTCGATGGCATCGCCCAGAACCACGGGCGTGACCCCGGCCTCACGCGCGACCCGCGCCGCCGCCTCCAGCGACAGTTGCGGAGCGGCGATCACGCGGTTCTCAGTACGCGAAAGACGCGGATCATCCGGCGCAGGGGGCGACGTGTTTCCGGCGAGATGGGCGCGCACGGAGGCGGGCATGTCGATCCCGTATCGCTCCAGCAGGGCCAGCGCCTCCCCCGGCGTACTCGCCGTGCCGACCGTGGGGCCGGAGGCGATGGTGCCCGGATCGTCCCCCGGCACATCCGAGATCATCAGCGAAAGCACACGGGCCGGATACGCCGCCGCCGCCAGCCCGCCGCCCTTCACGCGGCTGAGATGCTTGCGGACGATATTCATCTCGCCGATATGCGCGCCCGATTTCAGGAGGGCGGTGTTGACCGCGCGTTTCTCATCCAGCGTGATTCCCGCCGCCGGAGCGGTCAGCAGGGATGATCCCCCGCCCGAAATCAGCGCAAGCACCGTGTCGTCCTCACCCAGCCCCGAAACAGCATCGAGAACCGCCCGCGTCGCCGCTTCACCGGCGGCATCGGGCACGGGATGGGCGGCCTCGATGATGCGGATATGTTCGCAGGGGGCGGCATGGCCGTAGCGGGTAACGACCACCCCCTCCAGCGGGCCGGTCCAGTGGGCCTCCACCGCCTGCGCCATACGCGCCGATGCCTTGCCGGCACCGACGACAATCAGACGGCCCTTCACATCGGTCGGCAGGTGCCGGGGCACGCAGAGCATCGGATCGGCGGCGGCCACGGCGGCCTCGAACATAGCGGTCAGCAGGGCGCGGGGGGAGGACGTCATTTTTCTCTCGTCTTCAGGCGGCACTGAGGTATTCCTACGCGCGCAAATACAAGAGAGGAAGCCCGATGACCGCCGGACCGCTGTTCGATACCCGCCCCGTCCTGACCCATGATGCCGTGCTGGCGATGCTCCAGAACGGAGCGGCCAGAGCCACCGAGATCGGCCAGCCGCAATGCCTCGTCGTGGTCGATGCCTCCGGCGAGGTCATGGGGAGCCTGCGGATGAGCGGGGCGAAATACCTGTCGCTGCAAAGCGCGACCGCCAAGGCCCGCACCGCCGCCTCGACCGGCGCGGCAACGGGCGGGATGCCCGATGATTTTGCCGCGAAACTCGCTGCGGCGACGGGAAATGCCGTCACCAACCTGCCCGGTGGCCTGCCCGTGAAGATGGACGGCCAGATCGCGGGGGCCGTGGGTGTCGGCTCGGGGACCGGCGATCAGGACGTGGCCGTGGGCGAGGCGATGCTGGCGAGTGTGGGGGCCGACGCGCTGACCTGACGACGCAGGGGGGGGGCACCTTCCCCAGCGTCCGGTTGCGCCCCGGCGGGGTCCGTGCCAGACATTTACCGTATACGGTGCGAGAACAGCGCCGACAGGGAGGATTTGCCCATGCCATGGGAACGCCGCATCGCGACGCAGGACGATATCCGCGTCATCGAAGCCACGCCGCTGGATCAGCGCATCACCGAAACCTCGACCTATGATCTCGTGGTCGGAGCGGCACAGCGAGACCCGCAGGGGATAGCCGTATCGTTCCAGCTCAAGGGCGATCCGAAATCGAAGACCTTCGACTGGACCTTCGCGCGCGTCCTTGAGGAAGTGACGCAGGCCGCGAATCTGTTCCATTCGCTCGGCGCGCATGGAAAGAACTCGGTCGCGCTGTTGCTGCCCAACCTGCCGGAAACGCTGGCGGCGCTGTTCGCGGGGCAGACTTCCGGCATCGTGAACCCGATCAATCCGCTGCTGGAGCCGGAAAAGATCGCGTCGATCCTGCGCGATTCGGATGCGAAGGTGCTGGTCACGCTCAAGCCTTTTCCCAAGACCGATATTGCCGAGCGCGCGGCAGAATCCCTCGCGCTGGCCCCCGGCGTCACGACGCTGATCGAGATCGACATGCTGCGCTATGTCACGCCGCCGCTGTCCTGGATCATTCCGCTGATCCGCCCGAAGGTCAAAGCCAGCCACACTGCCAGGGTGCTGAGCTGGTCGCAGGCCATCGGCGAGCAGCCCGGCGACCGGCTGACCTTCGACATGCCCCCCGGCGGCAAGGATCGCGTGGCCGCGTATTTCCACACGGGCGGCACGACGGGCGATCCGAAACTGGCCCAGCATCATATCGGCGGGATGCTGTTCCAGTCCCATTCCGTCAATGACGGGGTGTTCGGCGTGAAGGACACGATCCTCTGCGCCCTGCCCCTGTTCCACTGTTTCGGAGCCTATGTCATGGGCACCGCCGCGATGCTGAACGGGGGCCGTCTCGTGCTGATGACGCCTGCCGGCTTTCGCGGTGAGGGCGTGATCGACAATTTCTGGAAGCTGGTCGAGAAGTACAAGGTCAACTTCTTCATGGGAGTGCCGACGGCGCTGGCCGCGCTGAATCAGCGCGAGATCGACGCCGATGTCTCGACGCTCAATTACTGTGTCTGCGGGTCCGCGCCCCTGCCGGTCGAACTGTTCAAGCAATTCGAGTCCAAGACGGGCATCCGTATTCTCGAAGGCTATGGCCAGACCGAGGCGACGGTGGTGTGTTCGGTCAATCCGCCCGATGGCGAGCGCAAGATCGGCTCGGTCGGTTTTCCGCTGCCCTATACGCAGCTCAAGGCGATGATTGTCGGCAGTGACGGCAAACTCGACAGACTATGCGAGATCGACGAGATCGGCGAATTGTGCATTGCCGGCCCCCATGTCTTCCCCGGCTATAAGGGCGAAGACAAGAACCGGGATGTCTTTCTCACGGACGGGGACGGCACGAAATGGCTGCGCTCGGGCGATCTGGGGCGGATGGATGCGGAAGGCTATTTCTGGATCACGGGCCGGGCGAAGGATCTCATCATCCGGGGCGGTCACAATATCGATCCGGGCATGATCGAGGAGGTGCTGGCCACGCATCCTGCGGTGGCCATGGTCGGAGCCATCGGTCAACCCGATGCCTATGCGGGCGAGTTGCCCTGCGCCTATGTCGAACTGAATGCGGACATGAAGGCGACCTCCGAGGAGATCATCGCCTTCGCCGAGGAGCATGTGCCCGAGCGGGCCGCGCAGCCCGTTTATATCGAGGTGATGGACGCCCTGCCCGTGACCGCCGTGGGCAAGATATTCAAGCCCGACCTGCGCCGCAGTGCGATCCGGCGTGTCTTTGTCGAATCGCTGGCGGAGAAAGGGATCAAGGCCGAGGTCACGGTCGAGAATGACAAGCTGAAAGGTCTTGTCGCGGTGATTGAGCCATCGGGGGGCAAGGGCGCCGCCGATATGGCCCCGGTGCTGGATCGGTTTGCCGTACCGTGGCGCATGAAGGGATAGGTCAGTCGGGGGCCGACGGATGATGACGGCCCCCGCCGGTTATCCTATCGTCTGGGGATGCGAAGCACCTGACCCGGATAGATCTTGTCGGGGTCCGACAGCATCGGACGGTTGGCCTCGAAGATCTCGTTATAGTGGGCACCGTTGCCATAGTGCTGTTTCGAGATACCCCAGAGGGTCTCGCCTTTGGCGACGGTGTGGAAGGCCGATCCGGTCGATCCCGCCGCGCCGGAGGAGCCTTCCGCACCCTCAGCCGCGCTCTCGATCCGGTCATTGACGCGGGCGACCCCGGCGATATTGCCCACCGCGATGATGATCTTCTCGCGCAGTTCATCCGCCATTTTCCGGCCACGCAGCTCAACCTCGTCGCCTTTGACATCGATCTCGACATCCCCGGTATCGAGGCCGTGGCTCTCGACTTCCTTCCGCAACTCGTCGGCGGACGGTGCCTTGTCGTCGTCATCCCCGAGGCCGAGGCGCTTTCCCGCGCGTTTCACGAAGTCGATCAGTCCCATGCGTCGTATTCCTGATGATATGGTCGGAAGAGGGAACATGGTTATGGCCGGGGGGCGCGTCAACTGCACCGGGACGGTTGATTCGCGATTGACAGAACGGTGCCCGTCCATGGACGGTGCGCCGAACCAGGGGAGGCAAGGCATGGCAAAACGAAAGATGCTGGTCGAATTCGGGATCGGCACGTCGCTGCGGCGACAGGACTATACCGAGGCCGCCTGCCGTGCCGTGCGCGATGCCCTGTGGCGCAATTCGATCAATGTCGCCGAACTGTTCGGGTTTCCGAAGGAGGCGATGATCCTCGACGTGGTGATCGGCGTGGCCGAGCCGGATGCCGTGGAGGCCGGTACGGTCGCCGCACTCTTCCCCTATGGCCAGCCCCATGTCACCGTTTCGCGCGGAGGGCTGGACGTGCCCCGCGCCGATGGCGGCAAGCCGACCGTCATCGCGAATGCCGCGATCACCGTCTCGTTTGACATGGAAAAGGCAGGCGACAAGGGGACAATGGCATGAGCGGCGAGCAACGCCTCATCATCGAAACGGGTATGGGGACCGACCTGCATGGCGGTGATGTGACCAAAGCGGCCCTGCGTGCGGTTGACGACGCCATGCGCCGGTCCTCGCTGCCGATCTTCGGGTCCATCGGGATGGATCATGCCGACATGCGGGTTCAGGTGACGCTCGGCGCGCGGGAGCCGGAGCGGATCGACACCGACCGCGTTGCCGCCCATATGCCGCGCGGCGCGGTCACGGTGCGTGCTGTGGAGGGCGGAATGCAGCTTGAGGACGGGATCGTGGTCGTGACGGCGGCGGTCGAAGCCTTCCTTCCCTTGCAGACCGGACAATGGCGGTTGTCGGATGCGGAGAAGGGTGACAATACTCGCGCCTGACTCCTGCGGATCGGAGGGTCACCATGATCGACGGCATTACCGGCATCCACCACATCACCGCCATGGCCAGCGATGCGGCGCGCACGGACACGTTCTTCACCCGGATGCTGGGCCAGCGGCGGGTCAAGAAGACCGTGAATTTCGACGCGCCGGAAGTCTATCATCTCTATTACGGTGATCGGGTCGGCACGCCCGGAACGGTGATGACCTATTTCCCCTTTCCCGATATCGGCGCGGCACGCCGGGGCACGGGCGAGGTCGGGCATCTCGCCTGGGCGGTGCGCGAGGGCGCGCTGAAGGACTGGGCGCGCAATCACCGGGGGGCGACGCAGGACACTGCATTCGGCGAGAACCGCCTGCATCTGACCGGCCCGGATGGCGAGGCGTTCCTGCTGGTCGAGAGCGACAGCGAGGTCGGACAGGTCTGGGCCGAAACCCTCGATGCACGCATGGCCCTGCGCGGCTTCCACTCGGCGGGGCTGCGCGTGGCCGATGCCGGGGGCATGGATGACCTGCTGCGCCTGATGGGCTATGCACCCCTCGGAACCGAGGGCAGTGTCACGCGCTATCAGGTGGGCGGCAATCGCGCTTCGGTGATTGATCTCGATATCCGACCCGAAATGCCCATTGCCACCGCAGGGGCCGGATCGGTGCATCATATCGCCTTTGCCGTGCCGGATCGCGCCGTGCAGACCGAGATTCGCGACTCTCTGATCGTGGCGGGCTACGATGTCACGCCGGTCATCGACCGCACGTATTTCCACGCGATCTATTTCCGCACACCGGGCGGCATTCTCTTCGAGATCGCAACCGACGAACCCGGTTTCGAGATCGATGAGCCGGTGGCGACGCTGGGAGAAGCACTTTTGCTGCCAGACCGGCATGAGCCGCTGCGCGGGCATCTCGAAGCCTTTCTGCCGCCGCTGTGACCCGCCGTCAGTTCCTGCGCCTCATCGGCCTCGGTGCCGTGGCCTCCGCTGTCGCGGGTGCCTATGCCGTCGCGATCGAGCCGCTCCATCGCCTGCGTATCACCCGCTATGCCTTCACGCCTCCGCGCTGGACGCCGGGGCTGACGCTTCGGGTGGCGGTGCTGGCCGATCTTCACGCCTGCGATCCGTGGATGAGTCTCGACCGGATCAGGCGGATCGTGGATCAGACCAATGCGCTGGAGCCGGACATAATCCTGCTGCTGGGCGATTATCTGTCGGGGATGTCGCTGGTCACGCGGCATATTCCGCCTTCCGACTGGGCCGCCGTGCTGGCCGGTCTGGACGCGCCCCTCGGTCGGTATGCCGTTCTGGGCAACCACGACTGGTGGGATGACGAAACGGTGCAAGAGCGTGGAAGCGGGCCGACGCTGGCCGGGGAAGCTCTCAGGGCCGTCGGGATAGACCATCTGGAAAACCATGCCGTGCAACTGGAAAAGGAAGGCCGTCCTTTCTGGGTCGCGGGGCTTGGCGATCAACTCGCCTTCACGACCACATCGCGGCGGCGCAAATGGCGGGGGATGGACGATCTGCCCGGTACGCTCGCACAACTCACCGATGACGCGCCTGTCCTGCTGATGGCGCATGAGCCGGATATCTTTCCGCAGGTGCCCGAGCGTATCTCGCTCACCCTCTCCGGCCATACCCATGGGGGGCAGGTGCGCCTGTTCGGCTACAGCCCCGTCGTCCCCTCCCATTATGGCAATCGCTATGCCTACGGCCATGTGATCGAGGAGGAGCGGCACCTGATCATCTCCGGGGGCCTGGGCTGTTCCATCGCCCCGATCCGCTTCGGCAGCCCGCCGGAGATCGTTCTTCTCGACCTTGCCTGAAAAACCCCTTCACAAGGCGGCCTTGCTCTGCTATCGCACCGCCCTGCCCGGAAATGCGGTCGTGGCGGAATTGGTAGACGCGCAGCGTTGAGGTCGCTGTGGGGTAACACCCGTGGGAGTTCGAGTCTCCCCGACCGCACCACACGCTTTTCGCGCAGCGAAACGCGGCAAGCTCTCGAAATCCCACAGGCGGCAATCGTTTCGCAGAAACGATGAGAGCCTTTCGTGTTCGAGGTTGCTCCTTCAGACCGCACCATCTCTTTGGCGTTTCTGACAATCGGGATCGATACCGACACGTCCCGGACGGGGCGGTCGGGTCCGGTGCGGTCACTCGTCATCGGCGTGGTGGCCATCGCCATGCAGATTCGCCTGCATCATGGCCCGTGCCTGCATCATCGCCCGGCTCTGCATCATGGCCCGGCTCTGCATCATGGCCCGCGACTGGATCGCGCCACCCATGCCGTCATCGAACAATTCGCGCACGGTCAGATCGTCCCGGTCGGCTCCGGGGGCCGTCATCAGCGGGGCGCGGGCACCCTCGTCGAGCACCTCGAAACTGTCCAGCCCCTCCGGCACGTAATAGAGCCGCCCGTCGGCTCCGCGCAGGGTAAAACCGGCACCATCCGCGCCCATGCCGTCATCGACCCCGCCGCTCAGCGCCCCGGCGATATCGGTCTCGCTGAGATCGAAGACGACCGTGGCCGTCTCCAGATCGACCGACCAGCGCAGATACCGCTCCGCCGCGAAGACCTTCTCCGCCGGATCGTCCTTGTCCTGCGCCGCCAGCGGTGCGCCGCCCAGCAGGAGGATGACGGGATCGGGCAGGCGTACCGGCGCATCTTCATCGCCGAAGCGATAGCCGGAGATGGCGACCAGATTGCCGTCGAAATACTCCGCTGCCTTGGAACCGGAGACGGTCTTCTTCACGACATGACCGTCTACAACCGCATCGGGCACCGCCGTGGCGGCGAACAGGGCATCGATGGTCTTGCCATACAGCGTCAGCGTCTTGTCGGGCGTCAATCCTGTTGTCGTCATGCTGTCTTCTCCCTCAACCGGTTCAATCAACCTATACGGTATTGTCTGCGATCGCCACTTTCGTATGCTTCGAGCGATATTCCGCGCCACTCAAAGCATTCGAGTATCGTCTGCCGGTTGCGTGTGCCGGTGAATTCCGCATCGACCGTCAGCAGCATGTCAAGCTCACGGGCAAAGATGAAATCATGCGGGGTCAGCCGCCGCCATGCCTCCGCCAGACGCAGGCCGAGCATATCGCGGGCCTCGCACAGAGCCGTGCGAAAGGCTTCCGGTTCACGGGCGAAGGCATCGGCGAAAAGTGTCCGGTCCGCCGTCTCGAATTGCGCGCATCGCCCTGCTTCACGCAGGGCCGCGATCTTTTCCATCGCCGTGACACCGTTCGCCACCAGCCGGTCGAGATAGAACTCCACCAGAATATCGAACACCGCGCCGGTATGGGGCTGGCCCAGCTTATGGACCTGCTTGCCCGTCACGTCGTTCGCGGGCGTGGCCACATCGATCACGTCCGAAAGTTTCAGGGCGTTCGATGCTTTTCTGATCTGGCGGGTGCGCGACAGTTCGCCGATCCGGTTCATCTCGTTCTCGACATAGAGATTGCCGTCTGTCACGCGCAGAACGTGATCCACGAAGCGATCAAAATGCAGGGCGGAGAGCATGGCGACACAATCGGAGGCGGATTCGTGAAAGCCCCGATAGCTGGCCGTCAGCGTCTCGGGCACGGGCATCCCGACAATGGAGAAGATCATGCCATGGCCCGCCTCATGGGCGATGATGTCGAAGTTGAGCGCGAAGGGGCGCTCGACCCCCTGATCGTCCCTGCCCTCTCCGCATTCCATGAAGCCCCAGCCGAAATGCGCGTTGTCCCAGGGCACATGGGCGATCATTTCCAGACGCGGATGGGTGATGTTGAAATGCCAGTGAACCGGCCCGCCCAGATAGCTTTCCCAGACATCCAGAACCCGGCGAACGGCCCCGAACATATGCACCGATGCGAAGGCCGGATCATCCGTCGCGATATGATCGAAATGCCCTGCCCGATCCCCGCGTGCGGGCGGATGACAGGGGCCGATCCAGGGCGGCATCGCCGCGTCGTCATAGGGTTTCTTATCGACGGGCCGGATCGCATACATCCGCCCGTCCGCAGGACCGGGGCGCAACGATCCGGCGGGAGAGGACACCCAGACCGTCTCCGGCTCGCCGAAACCCTCCAGCACGGGCGACTGCACATAAAGCCGGAAGCGCGTTCCGGTTCGCCTGTGGAAATCATTGAGCGAGAAACTCATGTCACCCCCTCACGCGCGGCCATGGCATCTTCCCACAGCAGCGTCCTTTCAAAGCGAAAGGGCGGAACTTTCGGCGCGTCGGTCCTCTCGGCCAGATGCCGCAGCAACGCGGTGGCATCAATGCGTTTCTGAAAGACCCGGTTCGCGCGAATCCAGTCCTCCAGCCCCGCGCGGGTGTCAGCCGACAAATCAGCGGTCTCCAGAACCGCCGCCCAATTGCGCCGTTTGTAGAAGATCGCCTTGGCCGTGGCGGCGATGTCTTGCATCGTCTGCGCGTCGATGATCCCCGCTTCCCGCGCCGCCGCAAGAGTCGCGCGCATATCGACCATTGCATCCGAGGCCGCATAGCCGATCTCGGCGGGGCCATGGACCACGGCAACCTCGTCATCATCCTCGAATGGCCCGTCAAAAGGCCCGAACCGCCCCGAGGCATAGCTCTCGAAGATACGCCCGATCCCGACCATGCCGAATTGCGACAGTTCCGCAGCCCGCAAAGCCCCCATGCTCGCGGCCCCGCACAGCGCGATGCCCCGGTCCAGCGCCCAGAGCAATTCCTTGTGCCAGACCGAGGGCACCGCCTCGAAATACCCGTCCACGATGGCGATGGTATGCGGATCGTGGCGATGCACGGCCTCCACCACATCGCCGCGTTTGACGGGGGGCAGGTAAATCGCGGGCAGGATGGCGCGGGCCTCGTCCATCGGCAGGCTCGGCCCGAGAAAGACGCAGATGCTCATGGCGTCCCCTCCAGCAGCACCGCTGCGGCGCGCTCGCCCGGCACATAGGCCGTGGATGGTCCCTCCAGCGCGGCCTCCAGACCGGGCACCACCACCCGCACCACCGTGAAGGGAAGTTTGGGATCGCCCAGATCGACCGCAACGACCTCCTCGATCCCCGCCCCCCGCAGAGCCGCGAGAGTGGCCGCGATATCCTGCGCGAAACTCTCTTTTTCAAGCGATCCGATCGTATCGAAATCCCGCTCCGGCGCGAGATTGCTCATCAGGCTCCCGGCCATGGCCTGACGGCCCGCGAGGGCCTCGGGCGTATAATCGGCCTCGGGGATATCCTCCCTCGCCCCGGCGATGAAGGTCGTGCGGGCCTGCGCCGCCTCGGTCAGCGCCCGCATCAGCGCGATCTCAGGGGCCGGATGCGCCCCGGCCCCGAATTCCGCCGTTCCGGTCTCCGCACCCGGCTCCGCGATCAGGCACAGGAAGCACGGCACTCCGATATCCGAGCGCACATCCCAGACGGCCACCTCGATTCCAGCCTCGGCCAGACGCCCCAGCACCCTCCGGCATCCCGGATCGTCCACTGTCTCCAGTCGCAGCGCCGTATCGTCGCCCCAGGCATCCGCCCCCAGTTTCCACAGAGTCACGGCATCGCGCTCGATCACCTCCATCAGGGCGTGCAGAACCGCTTCATCCCGCGTATTGCCGGAGGCCAGCCCGTTTGTCGTGGCCGAGAACCCTCCCGAATGGGGCGGTTCGGGCAGAGCATAATTCGCGTGGACCATCTCGAAGGGCAGCCATTTGCGCTCCCCCTTCATCAGGTCATCGCCTTCGATCCACAGGAACGGCTCCCCCGGATCGACCCCCTCCGGCCGCATGAGAGGCAACCGCGCCAGATCGACCAGCGCATGGGAATGGAACAGCTCGTCGATGCTGGCCAGTTTCAGCGGCAGGGCGATGCGCTCGGCACACCATGTCTCGCAGGCTTCCATCACGGCGGACACCCGCGCCGCTTCGGCATCCGGGCCTTTGCCCTGAAACACCGAGAGCGAGCGGGAATTGGGCCGGTAGGCAGAAAAGACGGGGATCCCGATCCGGTCCAGCCCGGTGATATTCGCCACCCGCGAAACCCCGAAAACCGGCAGCAGCGGAGCCAGCCTGCGCCATGTCTCGGCGGGGGAACAGGCGCGCCGTCCGCCCGTATTCCACCCCTTTTGCGCGGCATTCATTGCACACACAGCGATGCGAGGGCCGCATCGGCATCGGCGATCTCGCGCCCCTTTGCTCTTCGGGGGAACCGTTCCCGTACCGAACGCAGGGCTTCCTGTGCCTGCCGAAGCGGAACATGGCCACTATGCGCCCAGTCGAGCCGCGTCAGACAGGCCCGCAATTCAAGGGCCAGCGCCCCCTGACGCCCGGCGAGGGCACAGGCATCGTCCAGCCGCGTGGTCACGCGGGCCGGGTCGCCTCCTCCGCGCGTCATTTCCGCCACCGCCTCCAGCCGCGCGATTTCAGCACCCCAGTAGTTGACACCTTCCGCCGCGATCACCGCACGCCCCTCGGCGAGAGCGGCCACGGCCCCGTCCGTATCGCCCAGCCGGATCATGGCATCGGCCCGGATGCACTGATAGACCGGAAAATCCTCCGGTGTTCCGATCTCCCGCATCGTCGCGAATCCGTCTTCCACGCGCGTCAGACCGGCCCGCACATTCCCCGCCTCGATCTCCACCCAGCCCGCAAAGATTTCGCCCTTTGCCCGGTAATCCTCCAGATCGCCGGTCGTCGCCAGTGTCCGCAGCCGTTCCGCGACCTGCTTTGTGGCAGCGGTATCACGGCGATAATGATGCAGCATGACGGCGATATCGAGCGCGTGCAGCAGTGATCCGGCATGGTCGAGATGCTGCGCGTGTTCGATAGCGATCTCGATATCACGGGTCGCGGCGTCCCCAGCCCCTGTCAGCCAGCGCGCCAGCGCGATCTCGCCCAGCGCACAGACCTTGCAGTCATGGCCCCCGTAATAGGTGCCGGTGCCCCCGGCACGGGCCGCGTCATAGAGGGCCAGCCCCTCACGGGCATTGCGGATCGAAACATCCAGCTCACCCATCTGGAACGCATTCGCCCAGACGCAATGCATGGCCTGCAACCGGAATTCCAGCCCCTGCATCGTCTCCGATTTCGTCAGCAGTATCGCCGCCCGCTGCGCCATGGTCGCGAAGCTGTCCGAGACACGCCACCATCCCCACCATGCCGCGAAATGCCATTCGGATTCGGGCAGGGCATCAGCGAGTTCCGTCGCGACCTCGAAGGCCGCCCGCGTTTCGGGTGCTCCCGGTCCTCTGGCAGAGAGCAGGGCATTGGCCAGCAAGACCTGCGCGCGCAGGGGCAGAGCATCAGGCTCGACCAGCCCCTCGATATCGCCGAGCAGATCGCAGCATTTGCGAAAATGCGTAGCCGCCTCCAGACTGGCGGAGGCCCGGTCGGCCAGCAATCCGGCCTCAAGATAGTGATCGACCGCCTCACGGCCTCGCCCGCAGGCTTCCAGATGCAGCCCGATGGTATCGGGGGGCGTTCCCTCCATCCGGGCAGGTTTCGCCTGAAGCCAGTCGAGAAAACGCCCGTGCCAGTGCTGGCGTTCGCTGCGGACGAGGCTCTCATAGGCCGCCGTCTGGAACAGGGCGTGACGAAAGCTCAATTCGCCGCTCCATTCCCGGACGAGAATGCGGGCATCGATCAGCCGCGTGATCATCTCGTCCAGATCGACCTCCGGCTCATCGCTGACGGCGGCAAGGGCCGGGCGACTGAAGCTGCGGCCCAGCACCGCACAAATCTGTGCCAGCGCCTTGGCCTTGCCGAGAGAATCGAGCCGGACGGTTATCAGATCGAGCAGGGATTCCGGCGTCGCGATCTTCGTGTCGAGATGGATCGGACGCAGCACTCCGCGTATCCGCTGGATCGACGCGCTTTCGGTCAGGGATTTCGTGAATTCCTCCACAAACAGCGGCAGACCTGCGGAGACATCGGCGATCATCCGCACGAGCGCGGGCTGCACGGCACCATCCGCGATTCCCTCGACCAGTCGTTTGCAGGCTTCGTCATCGAGGGGGCTGAGATGGATCGCGGCGTTATCCCCCTCACTCTCCTCTTTTTCCTCCACCGGACGACGCAGGGCCAGCACCATGATTCCGTCTGTACCGGGCGTCACACGCTCGATCATCTCCGCCGTCGAGGGGTCGATCCAGTGTGCGTCCTCCAGCAGCATGACCATCGGTTTCCCGAGGCTTGCAATATAGGCGCGACAGGCGGCGAGAACCTGCTCCCGGCCCTCGTTTCCCGCGTCGATCTCTCCATTGAGCACGTGATGGAAGGTCGTCGCATGGGGCGAATCCGCCACGGCCTCCACCCCGAACCACTGCGCGATCTGCCGGGATGCCGGTTCCGCATCACGGATCAGGCCCAGTGCTGTCCACCGCTCGATGGTCCGGCGCAGGCAGGCGAAGGGCGTATTGCGATCCTTCAGCGTTCCACTGATCCCGATCACGCGGTCCTGTCCGATTCCGTTCGAGGACAGGAACGCGGAGGCGAGGGCGGATTTGCCCATTCCCGGCTCGGCGATGACGGCGATATGTTCGCTGGCCTCGCTCTCCATCCGCTGCCAGACGGCATCAAGGCGGGCCAGCTCGCTCTCACGCCCGAACAGATATGCCCGGTTTTCCGGGATGATCGGCGACATGGCCCGGCGTCGCAGGACATGGAAGGCTTCCACCGGTTCGGGAAATCCTTTCAGGTCGTGCTTTCCGAGGCTTTCGATCTCGAAGGCCCCGGATATCTGCGCCGCCGTCCGGGCGCTGATCGCGACACCGTTTTTCGGGGCGATCCCCTCAAGACGGGCGGCGAGGTTCGGCACGGCTCCGGTCAGGGCATGGCGGTCGCGGGTCTGTCCGGCTCCCATATCGCCGATCAGGACACGCCCCGTATGCAAAGCGACCCGTGTAGCGATCTCCACGCCATAGCGGCGCATGAAGATGTCCTTCTCCGCCGCCACGGCCTCCACGATATCAAGTGCCGCATCTGTCGCGTGCAGCGCCGCGCTCTCACTGGCTTTCGGATAGCCGAACTGCGCCAGAACGCCGTCGCCCAGATACTGACCTATCGCCCCGTCACGGGCTTCGATGGCCTCGGCGCAGATCCACTGATAATGGCGCAGGACATCGCGCAGATCCTCGATATCGAGCCGGTTGGACAGCGCCGTCGATTCCATGAGGTCGCAGAACATGACGGTAATCTGCCGATGCTCGGCCCCCGGATCGCGCGGAGCCGCGTCCCGGCTGAACACCGGCGCACCGCAAAAAGGGCAAAAACGCCCTGAAGCCGGTATCGCTTCGCCACAGGAGGCACAGGCATTGGTCTCTGGTGACATGGAAACCCGGACACTCGTTAAGATAGAGACGGGGTCTTGCCCCTTTCAATTGTTACAAACTACCTCATCTGAGAAAAAATTGACAGCCGTTGATCGCTGATGACGTGCATGACTATGGCGTATCGGCGCGCATATCCGCGCTTCCGGGCGTAAAAGCCCCGGCCCGGCCTGCCACACGACGCAACCGAAACGCGATCAGGCGGGTGATGGCCACAGCGACGCCCGGATGATGCGGATGGGAAAACGGCCTTTCAGTTCCGGCACGATCGACCGGCCCACCCTGCAAATGGCCCCGCCGGTGACGGGGCCAGTCAGGATCAGGAGAGCGAGACCCCCACATAGAGGTTCCGCCCACCCCGCTCGATCCGCAGCAGAACGGCGTCTGCGACAGCTTCCACGAGGGCATTCTGCACATCCTCCGGCGAGGTAATCGGACGTTCGGCCACCTGAGTGATAACGTCACCGCGCTCGATCCCCGCGTCCCGTGCCGCACTGCCCGGCTCGACCGAAACAACCCGCGCGCCGCCCTCTGCGGGGGCCAGCATGATCCCCAGATCCGGCGCGCTGGAGGCTATTGTCGGCGTGGAGACAGCGGCGGGGGTGAATGCGGCCTCGCGCTCACGGGTGCCGACGGTTAGATAGATCGTCTGCCGCGCCCGGTCGCGCAGGATTTCCACCGGCACACTGGAGCCGGGCTGTGTGCGCGCCACGAAGCGGGGCAGATCACGGCCCTTTTCCAGCGGTTGCCCGTTGAACGACAGGATCACGTCACCCTCGCGCAATATCCCGAGCGAGGGGCCATCGGCGGAGACCGTCGAGATAATGGTGCCCTTGGTCGCGGGCAGGTCGAGCGCGCTGGCAATCGCGTCGGTCACGGGCTGGATGCCGACACCGATCCATCCGCGCGAGACCGTGCCGTCATCGCGCAGGTCGTCGATGATCCGCGAGACGATGCTGGACGGCACCGCGAACCCGATCCCGACCGAACCGCCGGAGGGCGAGAAGATCGCCGTGTTCATCCCCACGACCTCGCCGCGCATATTGAACAGCGGCCCGCCCGAATTACCCCGGTTGATGGAGGCATCGGTCTGGATATAATCCACATACGGACCACCCACGCGAATATCGCGCCCCTTGGCCGAGACGATCCCGCGCGTGACCGTACCGCCCAGACCGAAGGCATTGCCGACCGCAACGACTTCCTCGCCCACGCGCAGACCGGCGGAATCGCCGAAGGTCACATAGGGCAGCGCGAAGCCCGACTCGATCTTGATAAGCGCCACATCGGTCGCCTTGTCCGAGCCGATGACAACCGCGTCGAATTCCCGTTCATCCGACAGCGCGACCTTGATGCTGTCGGCATTGGCGATGACGTGGTGGTTCGTGATGACATAGCCTTCGGGGCTGAAGATAAACCCCGACCCCAGCGAGCGCGAGGGTTCCGAATCCCGGAAACCGCGCCCTCCGGGCACGCCGCCGAACCGCTTGAAGAACTCGTTCAGCGGATGCCCCTCGGGCAGATCGGGCAGTCCGCCCGCCACGGAGGCTTCGGGAGCGGCCTGTTCGGTGAAGATGTTGACGACGGCGGGGCTGACCCGCTCGGCAAGGTCGGCATAGACCATGCCATGGGCTTCGGCGCGGGGCGTCAGCGACGGCGCGGTTATCAGCATCGCGGCGGCGACAGCCGCAGGAATGAACTTCATGATCGGGAACCTCCAGTTGAAAACATTGATCCTCATCTGGAAACAGATCGGGGCGATTTCTGGACGAAGTTAGGGGCAAACCCTTCCCGATGCGTCATAATCCCGTGTTTGCGGGGCAAAGCTCCCCGGCGGGCAACGACATCAATCTCGATCAGGGTTGAGGCGCAGAGCGGCATCAAACGCGCAGCATCTGGCACGTTTGATGATCCGACCTGATCGGGATTGACACTATGCCGCAGCGCGACTGTTGCCGCCGGTTGCCAAACGTCACGAAAGCAACAAGTGACCTGTAGGAAGACAACCCGGAGGATACCCCGTGAAACCTGTCCGTCTGCTTGCCGCCGCCTGCCTCCTTGCCCTCTCGCTCGCGATACCCGCGCAGGCGGAGGAACTGGACGGCAGCGCCGATGCGCGATCCGTCATCCAGTCCCAGCTTGATGCGTTCAGCGCGGAATCCGCCGAGGAGGCCTATGAGTACGCCGCCCCCAATATCCGCAGGATGTTCCCGACGGCCAGGGTCTTCGGCCTGATGGTCAGGCGCGGATATCCGATGGTCTGGTCACCGGCGGACACCGAATTCCTCGACGCGCGGAAACTCGGCGACAGTATTATCCAGCGCCTTCGCGTCATCGACCGGCAAGGCCGCGCGCATATCGCCGAATACATGATGGTCCGGGTAGAGGGCGAGTGGCGCATCGCGGGTGTCAGCATCACCCGCGATGACAGCTTCGGCGTATAGAGCGGTCGGAACCGTCAGCGCAGCGAGGCGACGACCGTGCCGGAATCCGGCGCGAAACGGAAATGCCCGACAGGTTTCGACAGGGTGATGAGATCATCCTTGCGAACCCCGGCCCCGAGATTATGCACGACGAGCGGATAGCCCGAGCGCGGATCGCGATCCGAGACGACGATCCCCACATGCGGCTCGTTCCCGCTCAGGCGCCAGGTCAGCACGTCACCGGGCAGAAAATCATCCGGCGAGGAGCCGATGGGGATCGAGGCCCCGGTGCGCTCGAAGAAGGCTTCCATATTGACCACCCGGCGGTGGTCGATATTCGGATCGGCTTTCTTGAGGCCATAGATGCGCTTGCTCGGATAGGCGTGGAAAGCGCGTTTCATGTCCTCGTGGATCAGGCTTTGCAGGTCGATGCCCAGCTTGCGATAGCTCCGCACGATGACATCGCTGCATACGCCGGTGGATTCGTCCACATCCCCCCACGGATAGCCGATTTTCACGTACCGGGCATCGTAGCGGATGCCTGGGTTCAGCCGGGCGAGGGCGGCCTGTTCCAGCTTCATCCCGAAGGCGGGCGTGAAGTTCGAGCGGACCTTGGGTTTCGGTCCCCCGGCGCGCAGGGCCGCATTGCGGCGATATCCCTTATTCGCGTGCTGGCGGGTTTCCGAATTGGCGGCACGGCGGCTGTTGCGTCCGTCCTGCGGGTCGTCGCGGATCGGGGCCATGGATCGGGAAAGCGGCGCGGATTGCCTGGGCGCGACCATCACATAGCTCGGCTGCGGGGCGGGTGCCGCCTTCGGGGCCGGAGCCGGAGCGGGGGCGCGGCGGGCATCGAGATCACCAAGCGACGTGTATCGCGACGGATCGGGCTGCCTGACGACCGGCTCGGGCGGTGCGGGGGCAACGGCGACGGTCTCGACCGGCTCATAGACCGGCTCGGCCACCGCTTCGTAGACCGGCGGAGACACCGGCACGGCGACCGGCGCGGGAACATAGCGGGGCGCGACCGGAGCGATCACGGGGGCGGGGGCGATCACCGGGGCCGGGACGACGGCAACCGGCTCAGGCACTACGGCAACCGGCTCCGGCGCGACAGCCACCGGCGCGGGCGTATAGCGCGGAAGGGCGGCAACCCGTTCCGGCAATGCATCGGCGGCCTGTGACGGGGCCGCAGGCGGAGGAGGCGGCGTCTTCACGGCCTCGACCGGAGCGGGCTTCGTGGAGGCGATCCCTGTTCCGATGTCCTTCGTTCCGGCACACCCGGCCAGCGTTCCCGCCAGCGCGACTGCTCCGATGAAACGGTTGGCGTTCATCGTCTTCGTTCCCTGCTTTTCTGTCACCCTGCGTTCCCGATTTTTATACCGGGTTACATTTCGCAAATGTCAGCAAGAATGGTTAGCGACATCCCTGCGTGTTCACAATGGCATGATTTGAGGCACATTTGAACGATTGCGTGTTCGGTACGCTGAATATCATCCGTTTTCTTGCGATACGGGCGTGCAGTGCGGGAACCGGGCCGGTCATCCGGCCTTCGGCTTCTTGCGATAGGGCGGTTTCTTGCCGGGCACGGCACCGGGCTTTTTCTGCTTGGCCGGGGGGCGCGTCGGCGGGCCTTTGCCGTCTTTCGGAGGGCGGGGCCGGAAGGGCTTCTTCCCGGCGGGCGGGCGCGACGGGGCCGAGGCGGGCGGCTCGCCTCTGGCGCGGCGCAGGGTGATCCCCTTCTCGACCTCGCCGTCGGACCCCAGACTCGCGACCAGCGCCGCCACCTTGTCCTCCGAAATCTGCACCCAGCTTTCGTCATCCAGCACCCGAATCGCGCCGATATCGGCCCCGGTCACCGCTTCACTGCGGCAGACGATGGGCAGGATGCGGCGCGGCTCGGCCCCGGTCGAGCGTCCGATGGGCAGGGTGAACCACACCGACGGCCCGAAATCCTCCTTCAGGCGTTTCGGCGGACGTTCGCGCAGCTCCTGCATGGCATCGAGAGGGATGACCGACAGGTCTTCGGGGGCCGATTGCCGCGCGCGGGAGAGGCGCAGCACGGCGGCGGCGATCCGCTCTGGATCGTATTTCGCGGTCAGGGTCTCGACGAAGCCCCGTTCCTCCTCGGTCACCGCCTCGTCCCAGATCGGGTCCGACAGCAGGCGCTCCTCGTCCCGTGCGAGCACCTCCTCCACGCTCGGCGGGTGCAGCCATTCGGCCTCGACCTTCGCGGTCTGAAGCAGGCGTTCGGCCTTGCGGCGAAAATTGCCCGGCACGATCAGCGCGCTGACTCCCTTGCGTCCGGCGCGTCCGGTCCGGCCCGAACGGTGCAGCATCGTCTCGCCATTCGTGGGCAGTTCGGCATGGATCACCAGATCGAGACGCGGCAGATCGATCCCCCGCGCCGCCACATCGGTCGCCACGCAGACCTGCGCCCGCCCGTCGCGCATGGCCTGCAGGGCATTTGTCCGCTCGGTCTGCGACAATTCCCCCGACAGCGCGACGACCGAGAACCCCCGGTTCGAGAACCGCGTGGTCAGCCGCGCGACGGCGGCGCGCGTGTTGCAAAAGACCAGCGCGTTCTGCGCCTCATAATAGCGCAGCACATTGATCACCGCGTTTTCCGCATCGCGCTTGGTCACGACATAGGCGCGATAGGCGATATCGGTATGCTGCTTGCGCTCGGCGGAGGTGGAGATGCGTTCCGCATCGCGCTGATATCGCTTGGCCAGCATGGCGATCCCGCGCGGCACGGTTGCCGAGAACAACAGCGTCCGCCGGTCTTCCGGGGCCGCTCCGAGAATGCGTTCGAGGTCATCGCGAAAGCCCATATCGAGCATCTCGTCGGCCTCGTCGAGCACCACCGCGCGGATGGTATCGAGATCAATGGAGCCGCGATCGATATGATCGCAGAGCCGTCCGGGGGTCGCGACCACCACATGCGCGCCGCGTTCCAGCGCCCGCCGTTCCGCCCGCATATCCATACCGCCGACACAGGAGGCGATGACCGCCCCGGCCTCGGCATACAGCCATTCCAGTTCTCGCCGCACCTGCAAGGCCAGTTCGCGCGTCGGGGCGATCACCAGCGCGAGCGGGCTTTCGGCGGGGCCGAATTTTATCCGCTCTCCCAGCAGGGTCGGCGCGATGGCCAGCCCGAATCCCACCGTCTTGCCGGAGCCGGTCTGGGCCGAAACCAGCAGGTCGCGCCCCTCCAGTTCCGGGGCCGTCACGGCCTCCTGCACGGGCGTCAACGCATCGTAACCACGCTTTTCAAGCGCGTCGGTAAGGGTCTGGATCACGGTGGCTCACTCGTGCGGGGGCGGGAAAAGTCGCTACCTAGGGGGTTAACGCCCGAAAGTACAGGCCCCCCGCGCCGACACCGGGGCAAGTCGGTGAAAGTATGTCTCTGCCCCGGCCCCCGATCCCGCGCATACCGACCCTCCCCTTACGGAGAGATCAGCGCCGCACCATCCGCGACCACCCAGTCGGGCGGCGGTTCCTCCAGAACCGCCCGTGCCAGATCGTTCAGGCTGAACAGCATCCGGTCCACCTCGCGCGTTCCGCGTTTCCGGTGCCCCGGTGGCCTGCCGGGCCGCATCGGTCTGACCTTCAGATTTTTCGCCGCCCTCCGGCGCGCCACCAACCGCAGGAGCCTCTGCGCCTGCGCGGGCAGATCATCCAGCGCCCCCCGCATCGCCGCGATCCGGCGGCGCAGGGCATCGGCGCTGAGTTCATCCTCATCCATCGGCACGGCAGGCTGTTCCGGCGGCGACCATTCATCGAAGAACGCCACCCCCGGCTGCGCCCGGCGACCGCGCTGACGCTTCTTCCCGACCTTATGTCGGGGATCGAACAGCCCGAAGACCG
>CAKZUT010000022.1 GCA_937922185.1 uncultured Neomegalonema sp. | reverse complement strand
GCTGCCCGACGGCGAGCCGGAGACAATGGTGGCGGCGGAGTAGCGATCTCGCGGTCAGGAGGCGGCCCACGATCATCCTCATGAACCCGTGTACCCACCGACACGCCATCCGAAGGCCCCGTCCTGCTTGGTAATGGCGGCATTGCGTAGCAAATACCGGTAAAGTGCCGGATATCATCAAGATGCTGGTGTCCCTGCGACCCTGTGACGAAACCACCGCTTTGCAATCATTTTACGTCATGCGAGGGTGCCCCGGAACGTGATTTCGGGAGAGACAAGCATGATGAAACTCATCAAGACGGTTGCCGCAGTCCTCGGACTGGTGGCGATGACCGGCACAGCAGCACAGGCGCATGAAACCTCCGCGCTGAAAGACATCCTCGACAGCGGTACGCTGAAGGTCGGCACCACCGGCGACTGGAACCCGATGACCATGAAGGACGTGGCCACCAACGGCTACACCGGCTACGACATTGACGTGATGACCGAACTTGCCAAGGATCTCGGCGTCGAGGTCGAATTCGTTCCGACGGACTGGAAAACGCTCGTGAGCGGTGTCACCTCCGGCAAATACCACATCACCGGTTCGGCCTCCATCTCCCCCGCCCGCGCGAAGGCCGCCGGGTATTCCTCCAGCTATTTCTCGCTGGCCACCGTGCCGCTGGTGCTGGCCAAGAACGCCGACAAATTCAAGGACTGGGACGATCTGAACAAGGCAGGCGTGACCGTCGCGGCTACCCTCGGCACGACGCAGGAACAGCAGGTGAAGGACTTCTTCCCCGACGCCAGGCACCAGATCGTCGAAGCCCCCGCGCGCGACTTTCAGGAGGTTCTCTCGGGCCGTGCCGACGCCCATATCACCTCGAATGTCGAAGCCAGCAAACTGATCGAGAAATATTCGCAGATGCGTGTCGTGCCAGTCTCGGCACCGAAGGCACCCACGCCCGTCGCGATGCTGCTGCCGCAGGCCGATCAGGTCTGGATCAACTATGTGAACACATGGATCACCCTTAAGCAGGAGCGCGGGTTCTTCGACGAACTCGGCAGGAAATGGAAGCTGTCGAACTGATCCCCCGCATCCGATCCGACAGAGGCACGGCCCGCCACGGGAAAGGGCCGTGCCCATGCTGACCGTCTATTCCGTTCCGGTCGGCATCTACGGCGCGAAGCTGCGTATCCTGTTGCGATACAAGCGGCTTGAATGGCGCGAGATACCGCCCCCCGGCGGCTACGGTACGGATGCGTACAAACGCATCGTCCCCTCCGGCAATGTTCCGGCGCTCGATGATGACGGCCTCATCCTGGGCGACTCCGAGGCCATTGCCGAATATCTCAACGAAAAATTCCCCGATCCGCCCATGCTGCCCGATGACCTGCATGGACGGGCAAGGGCGCGGGAACTGTCACGCTTCAACGATACCCGGCTCGAACCCGAGGTGCGCGCCTTGTTCGCCCAGACCGCCCCCTCGACGCGCGATACGGCGGTCGTGAGCGCAAGGGCGCAGGCAATCACGGCACGCCTGTCGCAACTCGCGCGACTGCTGGACTGGTACGAGCCGGATAGCCTGACTCTGGGCGATTGCGGCTTCCCCGCGACCTTCGAGTGGATCGAGATGCTGGACCCGGCCCTCGCCCTGAATATCGAATGGCCCGACCCCGTGCGCGCCTATCGCAGGCGCCTTGGCCGGATCGACGCCGTGGCGGACGAGGTGGCGTCCTACCGCCCCGTCATTCGCGACTGGATCGACAGCAAGACACTGACCTGAGCCTCAATTGGCCCGTTCCGCCTCGATCTTTCGCCACTTGCGGACATTGCGGTTATGTTCGTCCAGCGTCTTCGCGAAGGCGTGCCCTCCCGTTCCGTCCGCGACGAAGTAGAAATCGGGGGTCGTGGCCGGGTTCAGTGTCGCCTCTATCGCCGCCCTGCCGGGATGCGCGATGGGCGTCGGGGGCAGACCGCTGATGATGTAGGTGTTGTAGGGATTGTTGTCCTTGAGGTCAGCGCGGCTTATCGGACGATCCAGCCCCTTGCCGCCCGCCACACCATAAATGACCGTCGGGTCCGTCTGGAGGCGCATACCCTTGCGAAGTCGGTTCACGAACACCCCGGCAACCCGCGCGCGCTCCGATGATACCCCGGTCTCCTTTTCGACGATGGAGGCCAGTATCAGGGCTTCCTCCTTCGTATCGAAGGGCAGTTCGTCGGCGCGGCTCTGCCACAGCGTATCCACGAGCGTATCCTGCGCCCTCCGCATTCGCTCAAGGATCGCCATGCGGCTCTCGCCGGTCGTGAAGAAATAGGTTTCCGGCGCAAGGCTGCCTTCCGGTGGAATGGTCTCGATCTCTCCGGTCAGCTTTTCCGTGGCATTCAGGATCGCGACGATCTGAAGACTGGTCAGCCCTTCGGGAATCGTGACCCGCCGCTCGATAGTCTTGCCACTTTGCAGCAATGCGAGGATATCGGCCATGGAAGCCTGCGGCGCGATCTCGTATTCGCCGGCCTTCAGGCCACGCTCCGCCTGCCTGAAGCGGGTGCCGAGGCGGAAGATATCCGCGCTTTCAATCGCACCGACATTCTCCAGCCGGGCGGCAATGGCATTGAGACCCGAGCCGGGAGGAATACCGACTTCCAGCGCAGCGGTGGCGGGGCCGGGTGCCTCGAACTTCTGCTGACCGTACCAGAGCAACGCTCCCCCCGTAATGGCGGCGAGCAGGGTGAGGGAAACCAGAAGGGAAAGCAGGCGGCGCATGTGCTGGCTCCGCCCTAGGCCACCTGCTTCAGCACGAGCGACGCATTCGTCCCGCCGAAACCGAAGGAATTCGACAACGCCGCCCGGATCGGTGTCTTCTTCGCCGCGTTCGGCGCAAGATCCAGAACAGTATCGATTTCCAGATTATCGAGATTGATCGTCGGAGGCGCGATCTGATCGCGAATGGCCAGTGCTGTGAAGATCGCCTCCACGGCCCCCGCAGCCCCCAACAGATGACCGATGGATGATTTGGTCGAGGACATCACCTTGCCCGCCGCCGCATCGCCCAAGAGGCGTGTGACCGCGCGCAATTCGATCTCATCGCCCAGAGGGGTCGAGGTGCCATGGGCATTGATGTAGCCGATCTCTTCCGCCGAAACGCCCGCATCCTGCATCGCCGCGCGCATGGCCCGGAAACCGCCGTCTCCGTCCGAGGCCGGGGCGGTAATGTGATACGCATCGCCCGACATGCCATAGCCCGCGACCTCAGCATAGATCTTCGCGCCCCGTGCCCTGGCATGTTCGTATTCTTCCAGCATCACGACGCCGGCCCCCTCGCCCATGACGAAGCCGTCCCGGCCTGCATCATAGGGGCGCGATCCTTTCTCGGGCGTGTCGTTATACCCGGACGAGAGCGCCTTGCAGGCAATGAAGCCGACGATGCCCAGCCGACAGATGGCCGCCTCAGCACCCCCGGCAACCATCACGTCGGCATCACCGTATTTGATGATCCGCGCCGCATCGCCGATAGCGTGAGCGCCCGTGGAGCAGGCCGTAACAACCGCGTGGTTCGGCCCCTTGAAACCGTGGCGGATCGCAACCTGACCGGAGCACAGGTTGATGAGACTGCCCGGAATGAAGAACGGCGAGACTTTACGCGGGCCACGCTCATGCAGCTCGATGGAGGTCCGCTCGATGGAATCGAGTCCCCCGATACCGGAGCCGATCATGACGCCCGTGCGCTCTCGGCTGGCCTCGTCCTCGGGCATCCAGTCGGCATCGCGGATCGCCTGTTCAGCGGCGGCGAGAGCGTAGAGGATGAAGGTGTCGATCCGCCGTTGCTCGCGCGCATCGGCCCAGTCATCGGCCTTGAAAGTGCCGTTCGTGCCGTCGCCCAGCGGAACCTCACAGGCGATGCGGCACGACAGGTCGGAGGCATCGAATTTGGTTATCGGCCCTGCGCCCGACTGCCCGTCCAGCAACCGCGACCACGTTTCCTCGACCCCACATGCGAGGGGCGAGACCATGCCCATTCCGGTAATGACGACCCGTCTCATGCCCTGTTCCCCCGATTGGATATCGTTGCGTAGACCCTATGGCGCATTCCGGCGCCGAATTCAGCATAAAGAAAGACGCCGCGCAGCGAAGCGGGCGTCCTCCATTCGTGTTCGGCGATCCGTATCACGGATCAGGCGGATGCGTTCGCCTTGATGAAATCCACGGCATCGCCGACAGTCTGAATCTTCTCGGCGGCGTCGTCAGGAATCTCCACGCCGAATTCTTCCTCGAAGGCCATGACCAGCTCAACGGTGTCGAGGCTGTCCGCGCCGAGATCGTCGATGAAGCTCGCCTTCTCGCTGACCTTGTCCTCCTCGACATTGAGGTAGTTCACGACGATTTTCTTCACGCGCTCGTTGACGTCGCTCATTGCATATTCCTTCGCATAGTCGGGCGACATTCTCGCCGCAGAAGTTCGGGCATCGCCCACCAGATACCGTTCGGGATAGTCCCGACCGGCGCGTCCTTAACACACGCACGAAGTATTTCAAACTGTGTTTGACCTTCACACGCCGCGAGTCCGCAAGATCAGATCATCGCCATTCCACCATTCACATGGAGGGTCTGGCCGGTCACATAGCCCGCTTCGTCTGAGGCCAGATAGGAAACGGCGGCAGCCACATCAACCGGATCGCCCAGTTTTCCCAAGGGAACGGTCTGGAGGATGCGGGCTTTCTGGTCATCCGTCAGATCGTCGGTCATGGGCGTGGCGATGAAGCCGGGGGCGATGGCATTAACGGTGATTCCCCGGCTCGCGACCTCCTGCGCCAGTGATTTCGACATGCCCACCACCCCGGCCTTGGAGGCGCAGTAATTGCCCTGACCCGGATTGCCCGTGGTACCGACGACCGAGGTGATGTTGACGATGCGGCCATGACGCCGCTTCATCATTCCGCGCAGAGAAGCGCGGCAAAGACGGAAAGTGGCAGTCAGGTTCACGGCAATCACCGCGTCCCACTCCTCGTCCTTCATCCGCATGAACAGGTTGTCGCGCGTGATTCCCGCATTGTTGACGAGGATATCAAGGCCCTCCAGCGCGGCCTCGACGGTCTTCGGCAAGGCGTCCACAGCCTCCATGTCCGACAGATTGCAGGGATGCACCGAAGCGCGCTCTCCCAGCCGGTCACGCAATTCCTCCAGCGGACCGGTGCGGGTGCCCGACAGGGCCACGGTCGCACCCTGCGCGTAGAGGGCCTCGGCAATGGCCCCGCCGATGCCGCCCGATGCGCCGGTGACGAGGGCTTTCTTTCCTTCGAGAGAGAACATGGCAGCGGCCTTTATGCGAGAGAGGAGAGAAAAGCGTCGATATCGTCCGGCGAACCGATGCTCGATCCGGCGACGGAGCGGTCGATGCG